>CAIOOA010000091.1 GCA_903859815.1 uncultured Methylococcaceae bacterium
ACGCGGAACGGTGGATTCGCCCTTGGGAAGCCGTTCGCCAGCCCGTCCCGATGTGGAAACTGCCGACTGGAGAGCCGTGTGCGGGAGAATCGCCAGCACGGTTCGGAGGGAGGGGAGGCGTGAGCCTTCCCTACCCCTATCAATCCAAGGAAGCTGAGTAACATCAGTTTTTACTAAAGAGTTCATGGCTTTCACCTCTTTAATACGTTGTTTGCAGTTTACGCTAACCCGGTATCGCTAACAATTCCCTAGTCGGCCCATCCTCGGCTATCTGCCCGTCTTTGATTCGTATCAGTCGTTGCGAATATAAGGCAATGTCCGGTTCATGGGTCACCAACACCACGGTAATACCTCGCTCTACATTCAAATCACGAAACAATGTCATGATTTCCTCGCTCGTTTGGCTGTCTAGGTTGCCAGTGGGTTCGTCAGCCAAGATCAATTTAGGGTTGGTGACCAAGGCCCGTGCAATCGCCACGCGCTGCTGCTGCCCACCAGACAATTGACTCGGCAAACGGTCACCATAGCCTTCAAGCCCCACTTGAGCCAACATCGCCGTGGCTTGTTTGCGCCGTTTGGCACGGCTGGCATCGGCATAGAGCAATGGCAACGCCACGTTGTCGCGGATGGAAATGCGCGGTAGCAGGTTGAAGCCTTGGAACACAAAGCCGATGACTCGGTTGCGCAACTCGGCTAAGCGGTTGGATGACATGGTTGCGGTGTCTTGCCCGGTCAGGAAATAATGACCACGGGTCGGGGTGTCCAAGCAACCCAATACATTCATCAAGGTGGATTTGCCTGAACCTGAATGCCCCATAATCGCGACAAATTCACCCGAATTGATCGCAAAATTAATGCTTTTCAGCACAGGGACGACAGCATCCCCAGCCGACGGATATTCTTTTTCCAGATTGACGGCGCGGATGAGTTCCTCGCCCATCAGAATGCCTTGAGTTTGAAGCTGCTGGAAGATTTGGATTTGTCTTCTTTCTTTTGCGTGATTTCCTCCAAGATAATGAGTTCGCCCTCTTTCAATCCTTCGCCGCTGACTTCAATGGATTTGCCATCCGAAATGCCCGTTTGGATAGTGGTTGCCACCGGCTTGCCGTTGACCAAGCGATAAATCGTTTTGTCAGTTGGAGGTTTGTTGCCTTCGCCGCCACGTTTCCCTTCGGGCTTGCCCTTGTCGGAGTCTTCCGGCTTGAAACGCAGCGCGGCGAGTGGGATTTTCAGGACATTATGCCGTTCATCCACCACAATGCCGACAAAAGCCGTCATGCTGGGCAGTAATATGCCATCCGGGTTTTCAACATCGATGACCACGTTGTAAGTGACGACATTCTGCAAAGACTTGGCATCAAGTCGAATTTGTTTGACCGAGCCTTTAAACACCCGGTCAGGAAACGCATCCACGGTGAAACGAACCGGTTGCCCAACCCGGATGCCTCCCACATCAGCCTCCGCCACCGTGGTGTAAATCTGCATTTCTTTAAGGTCTTGGGCAATCGTGAACAGGGTAGGGGTTTGGAAGCTTGCCGCGACCGTCTGCCCCACATCTATGTTGCGGGACACCACGACGCCAGACACCGGGGAGGTGATGACGGTGTAACCTAAATTGGTCCGGTCACGGTTGACCAGAGCCTCTCCAACCGCCACTTGCGCCTTGGCTGCCGAGACATTCTGTATGGCTTGATCCAAATCGAATTGGGAGGCGTAATGGCGCTCGATCAAGGCGCGGGTGCGCCGCTCGTTGTTTTCGGCCAACTGCAAAGCAGCTTTGAAGTTTTCCAAATTCGCCAAGCTTTGTTGAAGCTGGGCTTTGATGATGGACGGGTCCAGTTCGGCCAGCACTTGGCCTTTTTCCACCTTTTGATTGAAATCCGCCTTGAGCTTGATGATGACGCCGGAGACCTGAGTGCCGACCATCGCCAGCACGACTGGGTTCAGTGTGCCGTTGGCGGAAACGGTCTTGACTATGTCCCCGCGTTCGACGGCAACCGTGCGATAGCGATTTTCCTCAGGTTTGCCCACTGGGCCATAGTGCCAAGCCAGAAAGCCAGCAACAGCTAGGACAATCACCATAATCAATAATTTAATTCTCACATATTATCCTTGGTTGAACCATTTTGACAGAATACAACATGGCTAAAAAGGTGGCTATTTGGAAAAAGTCATCCATTATCTCACGGGAAATTCACTAACCCACCGGTATTCAATCATTCGCTAGGTCTGTGTGTGTCAAATCACTTGCTGCCGAAGTGAAATGCCTCAATTCATGCAAAACATGAATGACAAGATACCTTGGAAAGTTGCATAAAAATCTATTAATGACAGTGGCATTTGAATTGCTGGGGTCAAACAATGATTTTGGCATGTTTCATGCCATATTTAATGGGCTGAATTGGGAATTATTCCCGAGTTTCAGTAAGGCCCAGAGTAGGTGCTGATTGGCTTTGAGCCATGGAGCTTGCTCTGTCATTTTCCGGCTGCCTAAAGACAATTCAACAGGCTTAGGCATCCTTCATTCACTATAAGGTAGAAAATTATGGGTTTAATCAAGTGTAACAGGCGCATTTTACTCGCTGCCAGCATTGTTGGGTTCTTTTTCCAAGCAGATAGCGCATCGGCCATGATGGGGGGTTGCATGATGGGTTGTACCAGCACTACAACCATCATTGACCCTCCACGAGGCGCGGCGTTCACCGACCCCGTGACGATGCCGAATATTTCGACCGTGCCGGGCATTGTTGAAGTTAATATGGAGGCCAAGCTTGCCCCCATCAACATCAACGGTACGACCGCAAACCTACAGACTTACAATGGTTACTACCCTGCGCCAACCATCAAAGTGAAGAAAGGCGATTTGTTGAAGGTTCATTTCGTTAATTCGCTTCCCTACTCAGGCACGAACTCGATGGGGATGCCTCGCAATGACACCAATTTGCACACCCATGGATTCCATGTCTCGCCGATGGGAAACTCTGACAATGTCATGCAGCACTTGATGGGAGGCGAGTCTTTCGACTACGAGTATGACTTATCCTTGCAGGCCGGAGCAACACTGAACTGGTATCACCCTCATCAACATGGCAATGCCGCCGAGCAAGTGTGGGCGGGGCAGGCGGGAGCCATTGAGGTTGCAGACGAAAACACGGCGCTATCGGCTTTTGAAACCCACACCCTTGTGCTGAAGGACATCACGATCAGCAGCGGTGTGCCAGCGGCGCATTCATCCTCAGATTTCATGAATGGCAAGGAAGGCAACACGATGATGGTGAATGGCAAAGTCAACCCGGTGTTGGCAATGAAACCGGGGCAGGTGCAACGCTGGAAAATCGTCAATGCCAGCAATGCCCGCTTTTATAAGTTGAGCCTAGCCAACCACAACCTGAATGTGATCGGTACGGATGGCGGATTGCTGGACAAACCTTATGCGCAAAGCACGGTGTTGCTGTCGCCCGGCGAGCGCGTAGACTTGTTGGTGAAAGCTTCCACCACGAAAGCTTATTATAAGTTAAAGGCTTTGGCGTATAACCGGGGTGCGGGTGTATCGGCTACCCAGGAAATTACCCTTTTGACCGCCAATGTAACCGGCACGGCGGCTAGTCAGACTTTGCCCACTAGCATTAATGCTGCGGCTGTGCGCTTGACCGTTCCGGCTAACGCTATAACCCGTCAACTGACACTCAGCATGGGAATGATGGGCGGAGGAATGATGGGCGGCGGCATGGGCATGGCGACAATCAACGGCATCAGCTATACCGAAACCAGTGCCTTTACCATCAATTCGGTTTTGGGCAATTTCGAGGTATGGGAGGTGTTCAACAATAGCATGATGGATCATCCCTTTCATCAGCATGTCAACCCGGCCCAAGTCATTTCAATTAGTGGCGGTGATGCAAGCTACAAAACTTTGCTGACTACCACCCCTGCTTGGAAGGATACCGTCATCGTGCCTGCCATGGGCAGCATCAAGTTATTGGTCCCCGTCAAGGATTATGCCGGCTCGACCATGTTCCATTGCCATATCTTGGAGCATGAGGATATGGGCATGATGGGAGTTTGGAACATCCAATAACGCAAAAAACCGTTAAAGTGGTATTGGCTTAATACTGCTTGATTGGTCCGCCATTCGCACACCTTTTGCGAGTGGCGGCTTTTTTGTCATTCACCATTGTTGGCAGAAGCCAAAATATCTCGCAACCTGTCTTTGTCATGAATTTGAATGGACTTGGCGTTGACAGTGATTATTCGCATGGCTTCAAACGTTTTCAAAATGCGGCTGACAGTTTCCAGCGTCAACCCTAGGTATTTGCCAATATCATGCCGGGAAAAAGTGAGTTTTATTTCAGCCCCGGAAAATCCCCTTCGACTGAGCCGGTCAGACAGATCGACCAAGAATCCAGCCACACGTTCCTCCGCTCCGCGCTGGCTCAGCATGAAATGGTCTGTCTCCGTCGTTAACGTCCTGCCGACATGACGAAACAACTCACGCAATAAGTTAGGCACTTCCAAGCACAATTTGTCGATCTGTTCGGCGGGTATTTCGCAATAAGTCAAAGTTTCCAGTGCCAATGCCGAACACGCATGGCGTTCGTTGGCAAGCCCGTCAAAACCGAGTAGTTCACCGGGCAGAAAATAACCTGTGATGTATTCATTGCCGTCGTAGTCCAAGCTCAGCATCTTGGCAGTTCCCGCCTTGATGGCGAGTATGCCTCGAAATTTATCGCCTTGCCGATAAAGAAAATCACCTTTCTGCAGGACCTTCCTGCGGGTGACGATGTCGCTGATGCGTTCGACATCCTTATGGCTCAAGCCACGCGGAATGCACAAGTCGCTCAGATTGCAATTCTGACAAGTGACTTGCAGTTTGGTTTTGATTTCGTGGGTAGCGGGAGGTGTCATGTCAACCTGATTGGTTAAATTAGAGTCTATTCTACCTTGAGTATCTTTAATTTTCGATGAACTAGCCGTTTTTAGGGAGGCAGTTGCATTTTCTGAGACACCCTGAATGGCTCGGGGTTTCGTGTATAATCATGAAACGACTAACCATAATCCCCTTTGGGGTTTGCATTGACAGCGCCCAACCACCCATTTTCACTCGTGTCCAAGCCTTACCCGCACATTGTCAAAGCGGAAAAATTGACAAAATTTTACGGCAAACTTTGTGTCGTTGACGGAATTTCATTCCAAATCAACCAAGGGGAATTTTGCGGGATATTGGGTCCGAATGGTGCTGGAAAAACCACCACCTTGAAAATGTTGGTGGGAAACACTCCTTCAAGTGGCGGCAAGCTCAATGTATTAGGTTTTTCGATTCCGCAACAAGCCCGCGAGATGCGGGGTCGTATTGGGGTCGTGCCACAATCCGACAATCTGGACCCTGATTTCACCGTGGTGGAAAACCTGAGGGTTTATGGTCGTTATTTCGGAATGAAGCGTGCCGATATTGAAAAACGCATTGCGGAATTATTGGTTTTTGTTGCCTTGGAGGAAAAAGCCAATGCCTATATTAACCAATTATCCGGTGGCATGAAACGCAGGCTTTCCATAGCCCGCGCACTCATCAATCGTCCCGAACTATTGATTCTGGACGAGCCGACAACGGGCTTGGACCCGCAGATACGACAGAACATTTGGCAACTCATGCGCCAGTTGCAGAAGGAAGGTCTCACCATCATCCTCACCACCCATTATATGGACGAAGCAGAACGCTTGTGCGGGCGAATCGTCTTGATGGATCACGGTCGCATATTGGCTGACCGGACACCTGAAGAATTGGTCCGCGAACGTATCGAACCCCATGTGTTGGAGGTGTTTGGGACGGGGGTTTCCGCATGGAAAAAGGCCAACCCATTGCCGGGTCCTATTCGATGTGAACAGGTGGGGGAAACCTGCTTTTATTATGGTGCGGATTTATCGGAATTGGTTAAAACCTTGGATGGATGGCCCGGTTTGCGCTACGACTATCGGCCCGCCAATTTGGAGGATGTGTTTCTCAAGATGACAGGTCGGGAGCTGCGGGATGGCTAACTATCCGCTCCGCTGGATGGCGGTGTGGAACCGCAACGCCCTAGCTTGGCGTAAATCGATCAAAACCGCTTTGCTGGGCGGTCTGGCCGAGCCTTTGTTTAATCTGTTCGCTTTAGGTTATGGACTAGGCAGCTTCATCGGTGAAGTGGGGGGCATCTCCTATATTGCTTTTTTGACGGCGGGAATTATTTCCCTAAGTTCGATGAATGCCGCCACTTTCGAGGGTTTATACTTGGCCTACACGCGAATGGCTGTCTTGAAAACCTGGGATGGCATGATGGCTGCACCTTTGGGCGTGGGCGACATTGTCATGGGCGAACTGCTGTGGATGGCAACAAAAAGTGTGTTGAGTGCCAGTTTGATCCTGCTGGTTGCTTCTGGTTTTGGCTTGACTGCCAATTGGCAAGTGCTGTGGGTGTTGCCGATAGCCGCATTGTCGGGCTTCTGCTTTGGCGGCATGGCCTTGGTGATGACTTCTTACGCGCAGAGTTATGACTTCTTCGTTTATTACATCACTTTGGGCGTAACGCCGATGATTCTGCTTGGCGGTGTGTTTTTTCCGCCCAATGCCTTACCCGACATCATCCGGCAGGGAAGCTCATGCCTGCCTTTGTTTCATGTGGTGGAATTGATTCGGCCTTTGGTATCCGGTCGTTTCGCTTGGCCTATGTTGTCACATCTGTCCGTGCCTTTGGCTTTCGCAGTGGTTTCGACATGGTTTGCCATTTGGCGGTTTAAGCGACGATTGCTTCGGTAAATCAAGTTATTGATGTTACGCAGCGGTCTATGTTTGGATCGTCAAAGCTTGCTTTGACGCTCCGGTTTTAATCTTTAGAAGCATTGCTTAATCATCTTGCTTCCCCTACTTTTAGGTTAAAATGTCCCAAACTATTTGCTCCAATACTTTTCCAAAGATCAAATTTAAAGTCGGCCCAAGCTCGTCATGAGCCAACAAATTCGCCTTTATATTTTTGTTGTTATGGTTTACCTATCGAATCACGAGTGAACGTCCCATGAGCTATCCTGAAGACATCACCGACCATCTCACTACTTTACGAGATTACGTCCGTTGGGGTGCCAGCCGTTTCCAACAGGCTGGCTTGTTTTTCGGTCACGGCACGGCCAATGCCATCGATGAAGCCGTCGCCTTGGCCCTTCATGCCTTGCATCTGCCGCATAATCTGCCGGGAGGCTATTTCAACTGTGTGCTGACTCCTAAAGAACGCCTTGAAGTGGTCGGTTTGCTAGAACGACGGATCGCAGAGCGCAAACCAGCGGCTTACTTGACTCACGAGGCTTGGTTTTGTGGTCTGCCATTCTATGTGGATGAACGGGTATTAGTGCCGCGTTCACCCATTGCGGAATTGATAGAAAAACAATTCAGCCCTTGGATTGAACAGCCGGATGAAGTCACTGACATACTTGACCTCTGCACCGGGTCCGGCTGCATTGCCATCGCCTGCGCCGTCGCCTTTCCCGATGCCGATGTCGATGCGGTGGATATTTCTCCCGAAGCCTTGGAAGTGGCACAAAAAAATATCGAAACTCACGAGGTGGAAGACCAAGTGACGGCGGTGTGTTGCGATTTGTTTAATGGCTTGGAAGGCAAGCGCTACGATCTCATTATCAGCAATCCCCCTTATGTCAGCAGTCAAGAATGGCGCTCATTGCCGCAGGAATACCACGCCGAACCACGCTTGGGTTTGGAATCCGGTGAGTCTGGCTTGGATTGTGTCCGCCGTATTCTAAAACAGGCTCATGCTCATCTGAAGCCTGACGGCTTGCTGATTGTCGAAGTGGGTAGCAGTGCCGAGGCTTTGGATTATGCTTTCCCTGATGTCCCATTTTGTTGGCTGGAATTCGAGCGCGGCGGGGACGGGGTTTTTCTGTTGACGGCGGACCAGCTTGCCGAATATCGTCAACTGCTGAGTTAATCAATGAAAGCAATAATTTTATTCCTATTATTGCTGGTCGGGTGTGGGCCTAGCGTACCCAAGATTGCACATTTGCCTGATGATGCGGTGATTTTGGCATTTGGTGATAGCGTGACCTATGGTACGGGCGTGACGGCGGAAGAAAGCTATCCGGCGGTGCTGCAAAGTTTGGTGGGAAGAACCGTGATTCGCTCGGGTGTGCCGGGGGAAGTCACGGCGGAAAGCTTGCTGCGCCTTCCTGACGCATTGGACGAATATTCCCCCAATCTGATGGTGTTGTGCATAGGCGGCAATGATTTTCTCCAACAACGGGGCGAAAAACAAGCCGCTGACAACATCCGTGCCATGATTCGGCTTGCTAAGGACAAAGGCGTGGATGTCGTGTTGGTTGGAGTGCCTAAATTTGGATTGATGCTCACGCCGCCGGAGTTTTATGCACAGATTGCCAAAGAGTTTAATATCCCTTATGAAGACGACATCATGCATAAGATTCTATTGAGCAATAGTTTGAAATCTGACGAAATACATCCCAATGCCGAAGGTTATCATCTATTCGCCGAAGCCGTGGCAGCATTGCTAAAGAAGTCCGGGGCTATTTGATGGATGAGCGCACCAAATGCCTTGGTTTTGTCATAATCTTTTTTTTGGGATTATCAATATCTGGAATACAACCTAAAGATTATTTCACTTGGTTTCTCGAAGTACTCCCAGCATTAGTCACATTGGTCATTCTGGCTTTGACCTATAGTCGATTTCGGTTCACCGACATGGTTTATGGACTGCTCTTGATTGAGTGCTACATTCTGTTTATTGGAGGCCATTACACCTATGCCGAAGTGCCGTTATTCAACTGGATTAGGGATTATTTGGGTCAAGACCGCAATAACTTCGACAAAATCGCTCATTTTAGCCAAGGCTTCATTCCCGCCATGGTAGTCCGGGAGTTGTTGATTCGCTTTGAAGTGATTGCCCGTAAAGCATGGCTGGCTTTTATCGTGGTGTGTATATGTGTGACCATTAGCGTTCTATACGAGTTTTTTGAATGGTTTGTCGCCGTGGCAATCGACGAAGCCGCCGATGCATTCCTAGGCACTCAGGGTTATGAATGGGACACCCAGTCGGATATGCTAATGGCTATGCTAGGGGCAACGACTGCGATGTTTACCTTGGCGAAGTGGCAGGATAAGCAGATTGAAGAACTTGTCCAAGTTAGCAATTATTTACGAGGTTAATATTATGAGCCAACAATTTACTGCTGTCATTAAACACGAAAACCCTTGGTGGATTGGTTGGATTGAAGAAGTGCCAGGTGTCAATTGCCAAGAGCCTAGTCGGGAAGAATTGTTGATAACATTAAAGGAAACACTAGAAGAGGCTTTGGAATTTAATCGGCAAGAGGCTATTGAGGCGGCGGGAGCATTTTTTGAAGAAGAAGTATTGTTGGTATGATGAAAGAAAGCGCCCATTATCTGAAAATTGTCGAATGGTCCGATGAAGATCAATGCTATATCGGTCAATGCCCTGGAATAATTGGACCCTGCTGCCATGGTGAGGATGAAGCCGAAGTGTATAAGGAACTTTGCCAGATTGTCGAAGAATGGATTTTCATGAATAAAAGCGATGGGAAAGAATTACCTCCACCCACATCGGGTAAGAATTTGGCGGTTAGATTATTGCAAGAAGCGGCGTGAAAACTTTAACTTTTTTATAGCCACCATGCTTCTCGCTCATAGTTATAGACAAATGCTGTGAACCCGTCATTTCGGCATGGATGCTGAAATCCAGCGCCCAAGGAAGGCAATCTGTATGCTTTTGCAACGTCTAATCAGGCGTATATGTAACAATCAAGTTACCGTCCATGGCACTGGATTCCTGCATCCCTGCAGGAATGACGGCACTACGGCTTGGCGGGACTTGTGTATAACAATGAGTGTTCCGCGTGGTAACGCCGGTTCTGCCACTCTGTGGTTTGTGATGCAGAGCGTCGAAGTATGCATTCCCACGCAGAGCGCGGGAACGATTATTTATATTAAATTAGAATCATGGAAAAACGTTATCAAGTATTTGTAAGTTCGACCTATGCTGACCTCAAAGAAGAGCGAGGGCGTGTCATTCAGACGTTAATGGAATTGGACTGTATTCCCTCCGGTATGGAATTATTTCCGGCAATGGATGAAGAACAATTGGAATTTATCAAGCGAGTCATTGATGACTGCGATTATTACATTCTGATAATTGGCGGCAGATACGGCAGTATTACACCAGAGGGAGTCAGTTACACCGAGAAGGAATATGATTACGCAATCGAACGCAAGATTAAAGTGCTTGCCTTCCTGCATGAAAAACCGGGTGAAATTTCTGTCGATAAATCCGAAGTTGATCCTGAATTGCGGGTTCGCTTAGAGCGATTCCGAAAAAAAGCATCCACAGGCCGATTAGTGAAGTTTTGGACGAAAGCCGAGGAACTTCCCGGTTTGGTGGCTTTGAGTTTGACCAAAACCATTAAAACATATCCCGCAATAGGGTGGGTTCGTGCCAATCACATAGCCAATGTGGATGCGTTGGGCGAATTGAACGAACTACGAAAGATAAATGAAGAACAAGAAAAAAAATTAAAGGGATTCTATGATGAGCAGAATGCAATTAGCGATCTAATAAAACTTGAAAAGCAGATTGATTTGACCGTTGTGATTGATAAGCCTATAAATATTGTAGGTCATGAGGTATCAAACACTATAAATCCCCCTAACATAAATACATACTCAATAAACATTAGTCTACGAGAACTATTTTCACTAGTTGGATCTGAGTTATTATTAAGGCATGTATCAACTACTGAAACAAAAGAAATAATAGAATTATTTCTCAAGAAAAAAGGTTTTTATGATGGTTCTGATACTTTATCCATTAGCAATCATGATTGTAATACTATTTTAGTTCAATTTCTTACTTTTGGATTAATCCTTATTAAGGAAAGATACGCTAATACAAAACATTTATATTTAACAGCTAAAGGAGAAAAAACTTTAATGCATATATGCAATTAGTAATTCTTGATCGAAAAAATCCGGGAACGCAACAGTAGGATTGTTTTAATTCGGAAGTGGCTTTATTATATTATTCCACTAATTTGATTCAACCAATAATATTTTAATATCAAAAAACTATATGTCAGGCAACTCAATAGGCAAACTCTTCACCGTCACCACTTTTGGCGAAAGCCACGGTCCCGCAATAGGCTGTATCGTCGATGGCTGCCCACCGGGGTTGGAACTCAGCGAGGCGGATCTTCAAGGTGACTTGGACCGGCGCAAACCGGGGACTTCCCGCTACACCACGCAACGACGGGAGGAGGATCAAGTCAAAATCCTCTCTGGCGTATTCGAGGGCAAGACCACGGGTACGCCGATTGGTTTGCTGATCGAAAACACCGACCAACGCTCGAAAGATTACAGCAATATCAGTGAACAATTCCGCCCCGGCCATGCCGATTATACTTACCATATGAAATATGGCTTCCGCGATTACCGGGGCGGGGGAAGGTCATCGGCTCGCGAGACGGCGATGCGTGTTGCCGCCGGGGGCATCGCCAAGAAATATTTAAAAGAGCGTTTGGGGATTGAAATTCGCGGCTATTTGTCACAATTAGGCCCAATCAAGGCGGAAAAACTAATCTGGGAGGAAGTTGGCAATAATCCGTTTTTCTGCCCGGACCCGGACAAAGTGCCGGCAATGGAAGCCTATATGGATGCGTTACGCAAAGAAGGCGATTCCGTCGGTGCAAGGATCAATGTCATGGCGACGGGTGTTCCACCGGGTTTGGGCGAGCCCCTCTTTGACCGATTGGATGCCGAACTCGCCTATGCGCTGATGAGCATCAATGCGGTGAAAGGTGTTGAAATCGGCGGCGGTTTCGATTGTGTGGAGGCCAAAGGCACCCAATTCCGCGATGAAATCACCCCGGAAGGTTTTTTGAGCAACCATGCCGGCGGCATTCTAGGCGGCATTTCTTCAGGTCAGGACATTATCGCCAGCATCGCTTTGAAACCCACCTCCAGTTTGCACCTGCCGGGCCGTTCGGTGAATGTGCGAGGCGAACCGGTCGAGGTTGTCACCAAAGGCCGTCATGACCCCTGTGTAGGCATCCGCGCCACGCCCATCGCCGAGGCGATGATGGCGATTGTGTTGATGGATCATTACCTACGGCATAGGGCGCAAAATGGGGATGTGGTGACGGAGTTGAAGCCGATTCCGGCAAACTTAGCTTGACACTAATAAACCATGGGTAGGGCGAGTTTAAAACTCGCCCTTATGCTAGGGACTCATCTAATTTGATAATCCAATGAAAACCCACCTAGAATTCCAATCCGAGGTTTTCCCGCCATTGCCCGGAGAAGAGGAAAAAATCAATCCGGGCCGATTTGGTAAAAACTTGGCTGACTTTCTCGCTGCCGAACTGCCCAAGCACGGCTTTAAGGTGAACTTGATTGATTTCGAAGACTGGGGTTTGCGTATCGAACTCGAAAACGACGCTTTTCCGTTGTGGATTGGCTGCGGAAATTATGATGATGAGGCGAACGGCTTTCACTGTTTCATCGAACCTGCCAAGCCAGTCATCCGCAAATGGTTTACCAAGATCGATACGACCACAGTGGTTGCTCGCTTAGCCACTGCCTTGGAAACAATCCTATTAGACAGCGGCAAAATTTCTGATTTTCGCTGGCTAACAGACGACAATTAAACTTGATGCCTAAACAGTCCAAGCTCCCTTACTGGCGGCTTTCCAGTTTTTATATATTTTACTTTGCCGCCTTGGGTTGTTTCATGCCATATTGGGCCTTGTATCTGCAATCCTTGGGTTATAGCCACGCCCAAATCGGTCAGTTGATGGCGATTATGCCTGCCACCAAGATCATCTCGCCGAATTTGTGGGGATGGTTGGCGGATCACACCGACCGCAGCGTCCTGTTAATCCGCATTTCATCCTGCTTAACCGCCGTATCTTTTTTGCTAATTTTCTGGGGAAGCGGCTTTGCCTGGCTGGCGTTGACCTTGGTGCTGGTGGGATTTTTTTGGAATGCCCCCATGCCGCTGTTTGAAGCGATGACGATGAGTTGGCTCAGGGAAAATGCCCATAATTATAGCCGCATTCGCATTTGGGGTTCGCTCGGTTTCGTCGTGTCTGTGTTTGGCACGGGATGGGCTTTGGACAAGGTACTCGTTATCGGACGTTTGCCCCCGCTATTGCTTGGTCTATTCATGGGCATGGGCTTGGTGGCGCTGCTGCTGCCTAGCCGATCTGTGCGAGTGCCGGATGTTGTCAAGGGTTCTTTGTCTGCGATTATTAAGCGCAAAGGGGTCATCGCCTTTTTTCTGGCTTGTTTTTTGATTCAAGCAGCCCATGGGCCTTATTACACGTTTTTCTCGGTTTATCTGAAAGAACATGGTTATGATGCCGGACAAACCGGCGTATTGTGGTCCTTGGGTATCCTCGCAGAAATCCTGTTCTTTGCGTTTTCCACGGTTATTTTCAAACGCCACAGCGTCAGGGCAATTCTATTAGTGTCCATCGCCTTAAGCGTGTTGCGCTGGCTATTGATAGGATGGTATGTGGACAACATCGCCGTGCTAGCCTTCGCCCAGTTTCTTCATGCGGCGAGTTTTGGTGCAAACCATGTCGCGGCGATTCAATTCATCCATAAGCATTTCGCTTGGCCCCATCAAAGCAAGGGGCAAGCCTTGTATGGTAGCTTGAGTTTTGGTTTGGGTGGCATGTTGGGCAGTTACGCCAGTGGCGAGTTATGGGTTAGCTTGGGTCCCAGCCTATTATTTAGTGTCGCCGCAGGTCTGAATGTTTTGGCTTTGTTAGTGGTTTGGGCGAGGGTGGAGAGGGTGAGATAAGCCGTCAATTTTAGACAACCATCATTACCCTTAACGTCGCGATAGTAACTAAAGCCCGAAAAAGTGGGAACTTGCCACTTTGGATGAAACAATCAGGGTGTTGATGTGCAGAGATTAAAACGTGAACAAATCAATGACGAGATTCATAAAAGTCCATTACGCATTCTAAGTGCCATATTCTATAAAAGAATTTCTCTAAATGCTTGACTTTCACCCTAATGAGCCTATATTGCCTTTTTTGACCAAAAAACATCCTATATTGGGGGACGTATGAGAATGCGGTGGCTAGTATTTTTTTTCGTCGGACTATCCTTGCTTTCTGCGACTATTGGCGCGGAGACATTGGTTGGCAAGAATTCAACATGGTCGTATCTTGATAATGGCACAAACCAAGGGACGGCTTGGCAGTCCATAGGTTTTAACGACTCAATTTGGAAGATTGGTGCTGCTGAGTTGGGTTATGGTGATGGGGACGAATCCACCGTGGTCAGTTACGGACCCAATGCCAGCAGCAAGTTCATCACGACCTACTTCCGCAGGCATTTTACGGTTGCCAATCCCGGCTTGTATTCAAGCCTGACCTTGAATGTCAAGCGTGACGATGGTGCTGTCATTTACCTCAATGGCGTTGAAGTGCGCCGCGAGAATATGCCCGCCGGTAGCATCTCGTACACCACCACCACCTCCAATACGACTTCCGAGACTACGTACTTTTCCTCTACTATCCCTCCCAGCGCCTTGCTGGCTGGCGACAATGTCTTGGCCGCTGAGGTTCACCAGACCAATGCCACTAGTAGCGACTTGAGTTTCGATCTGGAACTGATTGGCAATCTGACGGGTGTTCCTACGGTGTCTGTGGTGCGTGGCCCTTATTTGCAAATGGCAACGCCAACCAGCATGACGGTTCGTTGGCGAACGGATGTTGCCACCGACAGCCGGGTTCGTTTCGGCATAGCCCAAGGTAGCCTAAACTTAGTGGCAGACGATCCGGCTTTGACCACGGAACACCAAGTCAAATTGACTGGCCTGACCCCGGAAACCCGTTATTGGTATTCAGTCGGTTCTTCGGCTGCTGCCTTTTCTGGGGGCGATAGCACGACATTTTTCAACACTGGCCCGGTAAACGGCACGGCCCGCCCAACCCGTATCTGGGTCATTGGCGATGCGGGAACCGGAAATTCCGATCAAACCGCTGTGTACAATGCTTACCGGAACACTACCGGTTCGCTTTATACCCATTTATGGCTGATGCTCGGTGACAATGCCTATAACTCAGGCACTGATGCGGAATTCCAAACCAATGTCTTTAATATTTATCCTGAAATATTCAAGCAGAGTCCGGTTTGGCCGACTATCGGCAACCACGATGCCGCATCGGCAGATTCGGCTACACAATCCGGTCCTTATTATGACATCTTCACGTTGCCCCGCAATGGCGAGGCAGGAGGAGTGGCTTCCGGTACCGAGGCTTATTACTCTTATGATTACGGCAATATTCATTTCATCGTACTCGATTCACAGGAAACCAGCCGCTCCGGCACTGGCCCTATGATGACTTGGTTGACGGCGGATTTACAGGCTACCAATGCAGACTGGGTCATTGCCTATTGGCATCATCCACCTTATACCAAGGGTTCGCACAATTCAGACACAGAGACCCAGTTAATCGACATGCGTCAAGTCTTTGTTCCGGTTTTGGAGCAAAACGGCGTGGATTTAGTGCTGACGGGTCACAGCCACTCTTATGAACGGTCAAAATTCATTGACGGCCATTACGGAAATTCCACCACCTTTAGCGACAGTTTGCATGTCATCCAAGCGGGCAGCGGACGTGCAGATGGTTCCGGCGCTTATGCCAAGGCATCCGGTGGTGTCCCGCATGACGGTGCTGTTTACGCTGTGGCAGGCAGTTCCGGGCAGATCAGTGGCGGCACGTTAAATCATCCGGCCATGGTCTTGTCCCTTAATGAATTGGGTTCCATGATATTGGACATTGATGGCTTGACCCTGAACGCCAAGTTCATCAACAACAACGGCACGGTGCGGGATTATTTCACCATCACCAAAGACTCGGCACCACCGCCTCCCGCAGCGTGTGCAGTGCCTTGGGGCGGTACAATCATGAGCGGGCAAAGTGTGACGGCTTACTTGGAAAGCGTAAGCAGCAATTGTGTTGCGGAAACCCGCTTATGTAGCAATGGCGTGTTAAGCGGCAGCTACACCTTCCAGTCTTGCTCGACACCCCAACCCGCATCCTGCACATTGCCGTGGGGTGGGACTATTGCCCACGGGCAAAGCGTCACGGCCTATCAAACTAGCACTAGCAGTAGTTGCACATCAGAAACCCGCATTTGCAATAACGGCACTCTGACAGGAAGCTTTGCCTTCCCTGCTTGCACAGCACCCCCGCCTCCACCCGGCAACACCACGTTACTGCTTCAAAATGGCCTAAACGGCTATAACGGTAATGTTGACAGCTATGTGGCCAGCGGAAAGCCGACGATCAATTACGGTAATGCCACAGCTTTGTACGCCGATGGTGCCGACGGGACGAATGGCCGGTTAATTGGTGTAATCAGTTGGGATTTAAGCGCCATCCCGTCGAGTGCCACCGTTGATTCGGGGACACTGACATTCAATGTCTTCAATGGCAGCAATGGGAGCTACAACGTTTATGCATTAAACAAAAGCTGGAATGAGGGTACGGTTACTTGGAATAGTTTAAACCCCACCGCCAATTTGGGTGCGCTTGTCGGAACCCTTCCGGCTGGCGGCACTGGCGCCAAGCAGATTCAATTGAACGCGGCGGGTTTGGCGTTGTTGCAATCTTGGGTTGTGGGGACGGCTCCCAACAACGGATTTGCCATCATTGATGCCAACACCAGCGATGGGATTGATCTGCGCTCCAGCGAATATGGCACATCCGGTTCGCGCCCTAAACTGACCGTGACCTACCATTAGGCAGCAAGGTCAACCCAGCTTTGCCGGTTTGATGGCAATTTAAACAACTATCCGGGCAGCCAAAAGCTGCCCGGTCTTTATTTGAGGATGCCTATGCATTTTTGCTTGATCCTACTTGTCTTGCTGTCCTCCCCCGCGATCCTTGCCCATGGACTCATTCATGAACAACTGAAATCCACTGACCAACGGATTGCCAAGGAACCCAACAATGCGGCGTTATATGTCCATAGGGGGCGGTTGTACCTTGACGACGATCATACTGATATGGCGATCAAAGATTTTCGCAGAGCCTTGAAGATCGAACCCAGTCACCGGGCTGCGCATTATTTCCTAGGCGAAGCGCTGCTCAACCAACAGGACCCAGTTGGCGCGGAGCGCGAATCCCGCGCCTTCATCGCGGCTTTGGGTGAAGACGATAAGGGTGGCCTGATGCGAGGCTATCGTTTGTTGGGTCAAAGCCTGACGGGGCAAAAAAAGTCACTAGAGGCAGCAGAAGCCTACCAAGCGGCCATCAAACACGCTGTCGAGCCTACTCCATCCCTTTATCTTGAATGCGCTGCGGCCTATCGATCTGCCGGCAAGGAAAATCTGCCAAAGGCATTGGCGATACTGGACGAAGGCATAGCCAAACTTGGGGTTCTGACCACCCTGCAAGAAGCTGCCATTGAGATAAACCTACAGGAAAACCAAGTGGATGCCGGGATTGCACGATTGGACAGTTTAATTGCATTGGGCAAGGGAACGGAACATTGGTTGTTCCGAAAAGGCGATATTCTAATTAAGGCAGGGAGGAATGCTGAGGGATGCCAAGCCTACAAACAAGCATTAGCCGCTATTTCCGCAGTTTCAGTCAGGAGGAGAACTGTATCCTTGGATAAATTGAAACAATCGGTTGAGGAGGCGTTGGCGGGGAACGACAATTATAATTGCCGATAAGCCAAAATCAACTGTACTCCATTCATGCGGCTTAGTGGCAGATGTAGCCCGGTATGTAGCGAAGCGGAGTACGGGGTTGCGGGTCATGATACACCCGTTTTTTGCCGCCAAAACCACGAACCTTGAATTAGCCAAGGGTTAATGTCATCCCAACCCGGATTTCGCTGCGGGGCGGCTTCATCTGAGCTATGCTGGCTGGCTGATAAATGCGGTTTTTACAGTTTGACATTTTTCCCTGTTCGGCGTATGAATGATGAAAAATTCCTTTTTCTTATTCAGCCAACAATAAAGCCATGTTTATCGGGCAACTAGCCAATGCTAAGGGTCGTTCATCAAGCTTTGATGGATGCCTAGCTGCCATTGCCAGTCGTCTAGCAATCACTGTTAGACAACTAGCGACCGTTTTAAGTCATCTAGCAAGCCCTGCTAGACATCCTTCCGTCATTGCCAGACATCTAGCAAACACGGCTAGACATCACGCACTGCCAGCTAGATGCTTATCAAACACTGCGAGTTAACGATAAAACAATAACGAATCATGAGGAACTAACACTTATGACTGCTTCCTACTACCTGCCCACCGACGATGCCGGCAAAGCCGATTTTCTCGACCCTCTATTTTCTTTTCACCCCGCTCTGCGGGGTGAAAAGAAAATACAAACGACGGCAACGGCTTTGTATTCTTGACCATCCACACCGAGCCGAACACCCCCGACCCCACCCCGCTACCCGCCCCCGGCACGAGTGCGGTATGGAACTACAAGGCTATCTATCGCTTCCACGATGAGCAAGTCGGGCAGTGGAGTGGTGTGGTGAGTGTGACGGTGGGGGGATGAGTTGGCGGCGGCTAGACGGGTTGGGATTATGTTAATGGCAGTTTCTCAAATCCCAGTTCTGAAAATGGCCTGTGTATTGCGCAATCTGTTAAGCTTTATCATTCGGCGCAATATGGCTAACGCCTATTGCGCCCTACGCGGGCTGGGTTCCCACGCCGGAGCGTCACTGCCATTAAGTTAAGGTGAAACCCGTTTAAAAACAATGCTTTTTCTGCCGCTTATGAAAATCCAGCAATCCCCTTGCGGACGTTTTGACGCGGGGCGGGTTTCGGCCTTTCCT
>CAIOOA010000092.1 GCA_903859815.1 uncultured Methylococcaceae bacterium
CCTACATGCCCCATGACGACGCTGGCAAGGCCGAATTGCTTGAACACCTTGCCGCCATCCTGCCCAAATATGCCGAACTGTTGGAAATCAAGCCTGAGGACATTGCCACGCTACAGACCGATGCCGTCAACTTCCGCCAAGGGCTGCAAGAACAGGGCGATTGGCAATCCTTCTCCCAATATTGGACGGCCTTCAAAAATCAGTTGCGCGATGACAATGATGGCCTAGTCGAATGGCCCGTCCCGCCCATGGTAGGCACAATGAATCGCCTTGCCGTGCTGGCGGGCGTCATCCCGAGGACATGCGCCTTGGTGGCACGGGCCAAGACTCATAAGAAATTCACCACCGCCATCGGGCAGGATTTGTGGGTCATCGGCTCTACGCAGGTGAATGACCCGACCACCTGGAAACCCATCCTGAACGTCCAGATCATTGCAGGGCATCCGGTGATTGTGTGGACCAAAGGCAAGGCCAGTGGCATCGAAATCTGGGTGGACCGGGGGGATGGCAATGGCTTCGTCTTACTCGCCGTCAACAACCAACCCAACACCACCGACCCCGCCCCGCTTCCCTCACCCGGAACCAGCGCCACTTGGAGGTATAAAGCCATCTATCGGCTACATGACGAGCAAGTGGGGCAGTGGAGCGATGTCATCAGTATTTCGGTGGGGGGGTAATTGTATAGGGTTATACGAGTTGCCGACGTTGATCGTTCCCACGCTCCCGGCGTGGGAACGCGATTTAACCGCTTCTGCGGTGAATGAATGCAGAGCATCCAGATTGGCTCCCACGCCGGAGTGTGGGAGCCATCAAATAATGCAATAATTTTTTGTATACCATCAAACACAAGTGAAATCTTACCATGACAATACCGAGTACTGAGTTTTATAGCTTTCCAGAGTTTAAAATCGGTCAAGAAAAGAAACTCCTATTAGTTCAAGTTGACATAGAAGGACACAGCAAATTGTCCAAGGAGAATAACGCTGATGAGGTTATGCTCTTAAAAATAAAACTAGCCGATGAACTGGCGAAGAGTTTAGGGGCATATGGCTTCAAAGGGATGGGATGGCAAGGCGACGGAGGCATGTTTGCTCTTGAAGTGGGGAGCAACAATAAGCAGCTAGATAAGACCGCGTTATCATGGCGATCTATCAAACATGCAGCCAAATTCATTTCAAATGAACACTCTAAATTATTGAAAGGAGAAATCATTCCTTTGCGTGCTTCAGCTCATGTCTGTTACGTGCGCGTACATCCTGATCCCCGGTACTGGCACTCGGAAGGCATTAATGAATTTGCTAAAGCGGAACGGATTCTAGGAATATGCGATGCTTTTGTGATAACAGGTGAACTGTATCGAGAACTTCTCGAACAGGCGCGGGAGGAGTTCGAAGAATTACCAAAAACTGTCACTGTAGGTAATCAAAGTGAAATTTATAAATACGTGGGTGAGCAGTCCGGCGATGGCAATATGAGCTTCAATAGGAAAGAAATGATTTTAATCGAGCACGAGGTTAAGTCATTCCGTGCCACACTCCGTAATAGGCCGGTGTACAATGATATCCAAGCAGAGCAACCCATACTAATAGTTGTCGATTTACAAAAAGATTTTGGTAGCACTGGAAATCTGGCAGTTCCAGATGCTGAGCAAATTGCAACGAAAATTTACACACTCGTAAATACCGCTCTGCAAGCCAATATCGCGGTCGTGGTAACTCGTGATTGGCATGAGGAAGGTCACTTCGCTTCTAAGACTTGGCTAAAACATTGTGTGCAAAACAGTCATGGCGCAGAGTTCATTGATGAATTCGATTACGAATCCCTGAAAGAGCATGTCCTCTTAGCCGATATTGGCGCGGACAATTCTGTTCCAGACTATAACCCATTTTTTGATCAGAAGCTTGAGGATTTTATGGCCAAGCGATCTCCAAAAAAAATCTTCGTTGTCGGCATTGCGCTTGAATACTGTGTGCTTGCAACTGGGCTCGCAGCGTTGGCATACTCGAAAAAGGTTGTTGCCCTTGAAGACTACATTCGCTCGGCAAAGGCGAAAGAAGCCGATTTTGCTTGGGATATACTAACTAGCGCAGGTGTATTGCGGGAAAAAGGTATCCCGTTTTGACATCGTTCCCACGGTCTCCGTCACTGCCATTAAACGTGGTAAGGCGCAATAGCGGCTCCGCCGCGTATTGCGCCGAATGGAAAACCACACTGATTCCCGTCATGCGGCACAATACGGCTTCCGCCTATTGCGCCCTTTATCCTGTTGGAATCCGTTAAGATTTAAGCCAATAGGCGAGACATACCCTTTCAAGCTTAACGAGGTAAGGTACAATAGCGGTATTCCGGCAAGCTAAAACGCTTGCCCAACCGATACTACAGAAGCATTTGGTTTCCAAGCGGAGTGGCATAACAAATGCTTTGTTTTCTTTGATGTAAAAATGGTTCATACTGTTCCAAAATGAAAACATAACTTCCCATTTGCATCCATAAACGAATTGGGGTTTATTAAATAAAATAATAGGTTGTCATAATGAAGAGTTTGTTTACCATTGGCTATGAAAAGGCGAATTTACCAGATTTCATCAAGACATTGAAAGATTCTGGCATTAACACCCTGCTAGATATCCGAGAATTTCCTATTTCTCGAAATCAAGGCTTTTCAAAAAAAACATTGGCATTAGCCCTTGAAGAGTCCGGCATCCATTACCTCCATGAAAAAGCTCTTGGCTCGCCTAAAAAAATTCGTGATGCATTGCATAGTAGCAATGATTACCCACAGTTTTTTCGTCAATTTGAAGATTACCTATTGACCTGTAAGCCATTGCTCCAAGAGTTGACGGAAACGATACAGGGTACTGTGGTTTTGATGTGTTACGAGCGTGATTATAAAACCTGTCACCGCTTAATAGTAGCCCAGCATATGCAGGCCATTTCAGGCATTGTTCCCACTCACTTATTGGTTAATAAATATGCAAAAGACTACACAAAAGCTGTACGTCTTGGTGAAGGCTTATCCGCAACCTAGCGATAAATATGGTGAAACCGTTTGCTGTGCAGGAATCACGGCAGAAGGTAAGTTCTTGCGCTTATATCCTATCCCTTACAGGGATTTAAATCCTGAGCAACAGTTCAATCGTTTTGATCATGTGGAAATGAGCTTATGGAAATCAGAAACAGACTCAAGGCCGGAAAGTTTTAAAGTTGACCCTGAAAGCATAAAAATTCACAAGAAAGGCAATAAACTTCCAAAGCAAGAGCAAGTTAAGCTATGGTTGCCATTTGTCGCAACGTCATTTGCACAATTGAAAGATGATAACCAAGAAAAAAGGCAAAGCCTAGGGATAGTTCGGCCAGATGAGGGTTCAATA
>CAIOOA010000093.1 GCA_903859815.1 uncultured Methylococcaceae bacterium
CCTACATGCCCCATGACGACGCTGGCAAGGCCGAATTGCTTGAACACCTTGCCGCCATCCTGCCCAAATATGCCGAACTGTTGGAAATCAAGCCTGAGGACATTGCCACGCTACAGACCGATGCCGTCAACTTCCGCCAAGCGCTGCAAGAACAGGGCGACTGGCAATCCTTCTCCCAATATTGGACGGCCTTTAAGAATCAGTTGCGCGATGACAATGATGGCCTAGTCGAATGGCCCGTCCCGCCCATGGTAGGCACAATGAATCGCCTTGCCGTGCTGGCGGGCATCATCCCGAGGACATGCGCCTTGGTGGCACGGGCGAAGACCCATAAGAAATTCACCACCGCCATCGGGCAGGATTTGTGGGTCATCGGTTCTACGCAAGTGAATGACCCGACCACCTGGAAACCCATCCTGAACGTCCAGATCATTGCAGGGCATCCGGTGATTATGTGGACCAAAGGCAAGGCCAGCGGCATCGAAATCTGGGTGGACCGGGGGGATGGCAATGGCTTCGTCTTACTCGCCGTCAACAACCAACCCAATACCACCGACTCCGCCCCGCTTCCCGCACCCGGCACCAGCGCCACTTGGAGGTATAAAGCCATTTACCGGCTACACGACGAGCAAGCCGGGCAGTGGAGTGATGTCATGAGCATTTCGGTGGGGGGGTAGTTTCCGCTGACTACCAAGCGGCGACTCTTTGTTTTTATACGCACAAGTCCTGCCGAGACTAGATAAAACGTCATACCGGCAGAGGGATGCCGGTATCCAGGCCATGGACGGTAACATGACGGTTGTACAAGTCCTTCATTACAGAAATTTTTCGAAGCGCGGCGGGGTTTGTAGCCCCGCCGCTAAGGTTTCGCGCGAAGTCACGGCTTCCGATCTCTGAGCTTTTCCAGCCAGCCGGGTTGACGGGTTTGCTTTGACGCATAATCCGGGGCGTTTGACGGAATAATAGGTTAGGGGTTAATGGTGACAGGCATGAGACACCCTCATTAAACAAAACTATAGGGGGGAAAACCTAAACAAAGCTTGCATCCTGATAATTCCATTGAATTTGTGACCCATGACCAGCCAAGCCGAAAAACGGGTTGACAGGATGCGTTATCAATGTATCATAATGATAACCCTGTTAGAATCCACGTTTTCGAGGCTAAGCGTCAATTGTGATGATGCCTAACAAGGGCAAAGGCATCATGCTTGATGTCTAATACAAAGTTAGGTATAAAAACATCGAGGTTCAGTAGCAACCATGGTTAACCCAGACCCAGTTTTCCTTAAGACTATCACTGACGCTTTGAGCGAATATAAGCAGATCGCGATCAGTCACTCGGTTGATCCCACGAGAAAGGTTCGTATGTTGGCTCTAGTGAGCCAAGTTGAGGCGTTGGTTAGAGGGTCATCGACCGCTAACCGGGATATATATCAACAGCAAATAAAACCAAAGATCAATCAACTCATCGATGACTTAATGGCTCTCTCGCCGGTATCAGCCCGACCCGGCACTGGCAAAATTGTGAACCAAGATGACGTGCGAAAGCGAGAAGATTATTGGGTACTGGATCGGAAAGCCGGAGGACTTTATCAAGTCTGCAATCCAACGAAGACTTCTGTACAGACGGCCAATGGCGGATACGTTTTCGTTGTTCTTGTTTCGTGTCCCTGGGAGGTACGGCTAGGAATGCGCGCTACGGGGGGGCACACTGCAATTTCGCGGGGTGCCGATGTCTACTTTGCAGGCGAAATCTTCTTCAGCCAAGGTGTTCTCCAAAAGTGGAATAACGATAGTGGCCACTATAAGCCACACACAAGCTTACATTTGCAGGTACGAAACCTGCTTCCTGTTGACAAATACGAAGCCAGGTAATACCCGTAAGGCGGAATTCGGAGCGCAAGCGACAATTTGCCGTAAACAAAGGCAAAGAGCAAAAGCCATGAATACCCGGCATTGTTTCTTTGCCCACCCGCCTAACCCGCCGTTCCAGCCGACCCGCGTGGACGTTTGGCGTGTTCATTCTGGCTTCTCCTGCGCGGGCGGCTGAACGGGGGCGTTAGGCTTTCAGGTCTACGTTACTTTTGAAACTGACCTTAAGAGGATAATAACATGCTGTCTAATTTAAACATGAAAATGATATTTATATTTTTTTGTGCTATTTGCACATCTCAAGCTTATTCCAATACCATCTACAACTATGCTGGAAATGCATTTAATAGTGGTGGAACTGTTGGTTCAAAGTATTTTGGAGACTATTTGATAGCTTCTGTAACATTTTCTACTTCTATAAGCAAAGCCTTCTCTGGTGATATTTATAAAAATGAAATTTCGCAATGGTCAATTCAAGTTGCTCAATTACCTGAAACAAAATTAGACAATAATAATGCAATAACTGCTGATTTATCTTGGCCATTTTGGTTTCACTTTGAAAGTGGGCAAATTGTTGCTTGGCAGATGTTGGCATTTCCACTGCAATCTTCTAATATATACGAAATTTACACTACTAACTCAAGTCCTTATGGAAGCATTAATCGGACTTCCGACGAATTCGTACTAATCTCTGGACAAAGTACCGTCGGAAACAATCCAGGCACATGGACAGTGAATCAGACAACTATCCCGGAACCATCTACACTATCACTACTAATATTTGGTCTTTTAGGAGTTTTTAATATTTGGAAACACAACGCGGGAAAGGCGCAATAGGTGTCAGCCGTATTGCGCCGAATGAAAAACAAGGGCAAAGAGCAAAAGCCATGCAACCTAGGCATTGTCTCATTGCCCACCCGCCTAACCCGCCGTTCCAGCCGACCCGCGTGGACGTTTGGCGTGTTCATTCCGGCTCCTTCCGCGCGGGCGGCTGAACGGGGTCGTTAGGCAATGCTTTGTGATTTACCATTTATAACATGAGGAGACAACAAATGGGCGTAGTAGTAAAAGTAGTTTCGGACGGAAATGGCATAGTACCTATAGTGGGTATGCGAGTTAAGGTTCATTATACTGGCACTTTAACGGATGGAAAAAAATTTGACAGCTCTCGGGATAGAGGAAAACCTTTCGAGTTCACCTTAGGCAAGGGAGAAGTGATCAAAGGCTGGGATGAAGGGATTGCAAAAATGAGAGTCGGCGAACGAAGCACCTTAACAATTTCTCCCGATTATGCTTATGGTGATGAAGGTTATCCACCGGTTATTCCTAAAAAGGCGACATTAATATTTGACGTTGAATTGCTTGCCGCCGGGTAACGACTCAGCGCGTAGGATGGGGTGAGCTTGCGAACCCTAGCAAATTTAACAACCACTCCTAACTCAACGTTCCAGCGGAGCTTCGCTACCTACGCCCGCTGAACTTTGCGTTAGATAAAGCGGCTTAGATTCATATTTTCTAGGCTAGAGTGAAAAATAGAAAAAAGTGTAAGGAGAAGCATATGACTCAATGGGGTGGTGGTAAAAACTGTGGTCGTTGTGGGAAGCCGGTGTATTCAAACGAGGAGATTATTGCAGCAGGTGGTTCGTGGCATAAAAGAGGCTGTTTTACTTGTAAAGATTGCAATAAATCGCTTGACTCTAATACAGTGGCGGAAAAGAAAAGTGAAGACGGTGGAGTCGGAGAAATATATTGTAAATCTTGCTATGGAAAAAGTTATGGTCCAAAAACGAGGTAGTGCCGTAGGGTGCAATGGCGAAGCGTACTGCGCCGAATGGAAAACAAGGGCAAAGGGCAAAAGCCATGAACACCCGGCTTTGTCTCTCTGCCCACCCGCCTAACCCGCCGTTCCAGCCGACCCGCGTGGACGTTTGGCTTCATTGTTCTGGCTCCTTCCGCGCGGGCGGCTGAACGGGGGCGTTAGGTTTAATTTCCAAGGAGCACACATGTCTCAAGAACAAAATATTTCTGATACCCCTACTATTTCCATTTGGGATCCAAATGTAGCAGCAATTTTGTGTTACTTTTTGACTCCTGCTTTTGGCCCTTATATCCAA
>CAIOOA010000094.1 GCA_903859815.1 uncultured Methylococcaceae bacterium
CCTCGACAAACCGGTCTACAAACGGCAATGGCTGGTTAAAAATGGCTGTCCACCAGAATAGTCAATCTTCGGAAAATGACGATTATACTTTCCGTCTGATTTCAAGTGGGTGAAACCCTCTAAAAACTTGAAGATCGAGTCTAACGTTGAAATTGACAGGGCTTTCAATGGGCTATCATATCAAAAGAGGGGCTAACTGCTTTTTCTAGGAATATTCACAAAAACAGCCGGAAGAATTAAATTTTAATGCCTACTAAACAATTGATTTGTAGAGAGTACGGCTAGGCTCTGAATTGCTGTCGATCGACCAGCGCGAACTTTAGCCCAGCACCGCAGCCCTCGTCGGGGTGCAGTCCATGGCAATGATCCATGGCTTCGCCGACAACATAGATGTTCTAACCAAATCAGCGCTTCTGACCGACAAAATACGCCTCATCCCGTCGGCCTAGGGACAAATCTCCTATCCTGCCCTCTTCCCGGTAGACCATCACTCGCAACCCACCAAACAACCCCAACAATTCATTTTCTGCCAGCAAATAATCGGGATTGCTGGGACCGGCAGGACTTAGCTTCTCCCGGACAAAGGTTTGGTAAAACAGCAAACCACCGGGTTTCAAGCTATTGACAATGGCATCTGCCAATGAGCGGATCAGAAAACGACTGACCACAATCACATCGAATTGTTCGTGAGGAAAAGGTTCCACATCCACATCCCTGACATCCGCTTCTATCGTCAACGCCGACCGACCCGCCAAAGCCTCCAACCGAGCTATCGCAACCGGGGAAATGTCCCATGCGGTGACTCTCAAGCCTCTGCGGGCAAGAAATAGCGCATTGCCGCCCAGTCCGCAAGCCAAATCCAAGGCCAAGCCCGAATTAGGCAGTAGATGCCCATATTCAGCCAACACCGTGGCAGGTTCGAGTTCATGGTTCGGTGATGACGAGTAGAAACGGTCCCATTTTTCACGCAGTGACTCAGCCGACACCTCTAATCCTCTTCCTCCGGGGGAGGCAATGGGGAGGTAATGACAGGTGTCGCACTGGCTTGGAACATTTTCTCGACCACCCGGATCAGTTTTTTGTCATGCAAGAATAGGATGACATGGTCGCCATCTTCAATGATTGTGTCATGGTGAACCTGTAGCACCTCTTCGCCACGCACCAAAGCCCCCATGACCACGCCAAACGGTATTTTGATTTGGTCTATGCGCTGGCCGACAATCTCGGAGTGTCCCCTTGTGCCATGGGCAATCGCCTCTATCGCCTCGGCCTCGCCATGGCGCAAAGAATGAACCTGCACGACATCGCCCTTGCGTACATGGCGCAATAAGCAGCCAATCGTGGATTGCTGCGGCGAGATGACCAAATCCACCAGACTCGCGTCGACAATGTCGGCATAAGCACTCTTGTTGACCAGGCTGATTACTCGCCTCGCCCCCAAGCGTTTGGCCAGCATCGCCGACAGAATGTTGGCCTCGTCTTCATTGGTGATGGCACAAAACACATCGGTGCTTTCGATGTTTTCGCTAATCAGCAGTTCTTTGTCCGAAGCATCGCCCAACAACACCACGGTATTGCTCAATTCGGCGGCGATTTTCTTCGCACGACGCGGGTTTTTCTCGATCACTTTGACCTGGTAGCGGTTTTCCAAGGCTTGCGCAACGCGCTTGCCGATATGCCCACCCCCCGCAAAGATGAGGCGTTTGTAGGGTTTGTCCACCTCGCACAATTCGCTCATCACATCCTTGATCTCCTCGCTGGAAGCGACAAAAAACACATCGTCATCGGCCTCAATGATGACTTTTCCATTGGGAATGATCGGCTGGCCCTTGCGAAATATGGCGGTGATGCGGGCATGGACATTCGGCATGTGTTGGTGCAACTCTTTGATTTCCCGTCCAACCAAGGGTCCGCCACGATGGGCGCGGACCGAGGCGAGGCGAACCTTGCCATCTGCAAAATCAAGCACCTGCGAAGCACCCGGATATTCCAGCAGACGTTCGATAAAGCGGGTGACAATCTGCTCCGGGCTGATGACCACATCGATTGAAATGGCATTGGGACCGAAAATTTCCGGGTAACTTAAATATTCGATGGCGCGGACACGGGCGATCTTTTTGGGGACTTTGAACAAAGTGCCAGCCACTTGGCATGCCAGCATATTGGTTTCGTCGTCACTGGTCACGGCAATCAACATGTCGGCTTCCGCCGCACCCGCCTTCGCCAATACTGTGGGATGGGCGGCATTGCCTTGCACGGTCGAGATGTCATAACGGTCTTGCAAATCCCGCAACACCGCTGGTTGTGTGTCAATCACGACTATGTCGTTGGCTTCGCTGGCTAGGCTGCCCAATACGCTGGAACCGACCTGCCCTGCACCTAGGATAATGATTTTCATGCTATTTCTTCTCCCGGAACTTAATCCCCAAGGAATTCAGCTTGCGATATAGATGGGTGCGCTCCAATCCTATGGCATGTGACAAACGTGCGACACTACCGCCGTATTTGTCCAAATGATATTCCAGATAATCCTTTTCAAAGCGCTCTCGTGCCTCTTTCAGGGGCAGTTCGTAATAATCAGGGGCTTGCTGAGTGCCGCTTGTCGGTGGTTCCGTCAAAGAGTCCCCCAAGGAAACTTTCACTTCATCTAGGGTAATCTCCTCACCCGAACCCAAAATCAACAGCCGTTGCACCAGATTTTTCAATTCGCGGATATTTCCGTACCATGGATAATGGCGGAGGAAATTCTGCACCGCCACGGGAAAACGCCGGAACGCCAACTTCTCCCGGGTGACATAATAATCCACGTAAAAGCGAAGGAGTTCAGGGATGTCCTCGTTGTGTTCGCGCAAGGGCGGTATCTTCAATGTGACCACATTCAACAGATAATAAAGCTCGCGGCGGAAACGACCTTCGCGGACTTCTTCGTCAAGGGATTTTCGCGTGGACGCGATGACCCGCACATCCACGTTGATCGCCTCCCCCCCGCCCACTCGGGAAAAATTGTGGGACTCCAACACGCTCAACAGACGGACTTGGGTTTCCTCCTCCATGTCTGCCACTTCATCCAAGAACAGGGTTCCCCCATGCGCCTGTTCCAATAGTCCTTCATGAACCCGCCCGGATTCTTCCCTGCCAAAAAATTCTATGGCCGAAAACTTGGGGGCTATTGCACCCACTCCGACATCAACGAAAGGCCCGTCGCGTCTTGGACTATGATTATGCAAGTAGCGAGCCATATTCTCCTTGCCACAGCCCGGTTCGCCTATCAATAATACTCTCGCATCATGTTGGCCCAATCTGCGAGCCTGCTCCCTGAGCCTTTCCATGACGGCACTCTTGCCAATCGGCTCTACCAAGCCTTCGACGCGCCGTTTCAGGCCAATGTTTTCACGTTTGAGGCGGACATTTTCCAAGGCCCGCTCCACCGTGACCAACAGCTTTGCCAGCGATAAAGGCTTTTCAAGAAAATCGTATGCACCCAAGCGGGTGGCCTCCACCGCCGTTTCCACCGTGGCATGACCCGACATCATGATCACCGGGCTGGCACTCTGCTCGTCATTCAACCAAAATTTCAGCAAAGTGATGCCGTCTTCATCGGGCATCCAGATGTCCAGCAAGATCAAATCTGGTCGGCGGGCAGCCCTCAAAGCGCGGGCAGTTGCACCATTTTCGGCAACAGCCACTTCATAATCTTCATCTTCAAGAATTTCTTGCAACAATTGACGGATATCGGGCTCGTCGTCAACGACCATAATATAAGCTTTAGCCATGGCTGACCCCTCCTAGCGGTGCATCCATCATCGGCAACCGAATCACAAATCCGGCACCATCTTGTAAATTTAGGTTCAAATGGATATTACCTCCATGCTCTTCAATAATTTTTTTGACGATGGCAAGCCCCAAACCTGTCCCCTTGGTCTTGGTGGTGACGTAAGGGTCGAAAATGCGCTCGGCTTGTTCGGCGGCAATTCCGGGTCCATTATCATGCAGCAAAACTTCAATGAGAGAATTGCCGTTGACATGAGTGATATGGGTATCGATAGTCATAATTCCTACATTTCCTGGGTTTATCGCTTCCTGGGCGTTTTTGATCAAATTGTGCAACACTTGGCGAAGGCGCACTGGGTCTGCGGAAATCTTCGGCAATTCTCGCTCCAAGGTCAAGTTGAACTCAATCCCTGATTGCGGCGGGTAAAGCGCGACCACCTCCTCGATCAATTGGCGAATATCAACGGGTTGCAAATGGATAATGGAAGGCTTGGCGTACTCGGCAAAGGCGTTGACCATGCTTTTCATGGCTTCCACTTGCTGGACGATGGTGCGCGTGGACTTGTCAAGCATTTCGGCATCGCTCTCGCCTAGGTTTTTTGACAATTTGTGCTTCAACCTTTCTGCGGATAGCTGAATCGGTGTTAATGGGTTTTTGATTTCGTGGGCCAGTCTTTGGGCCACCTCCCCCCATGCCGCCCGACGCTGGGCTTGAATCAAGGCAGTGACATCGTCGAACACCACCACCGCGCCATGCCAGACACCTTCAACATCAAACAAGGGAGTGCCTCGACAAAACAAATCTTGCCGTCCAGAAGATCCATTGAAATGGATTTCCTCCCGCCAAGGCTTTTCCCGGATCAGATGATCGCCGATGAACCGCATCAATTCGGCAAGATGGGGAAACGTTTCCGTCAATTTAGGCATCGGCGCATTCAACAATTCTCCAATGCCAGCATGGAGGATAGTGTCCACCGCATGGTTCGCCGTTTGCAAGCGCATATGGCTGTCGAAACTCATCACTCCCGAAGACAGATTGGCAAGGACAGTTTCCAGATAGGCCCGCTGGCGTTCGACCTCAAGCCTGGAATTTTGCGCCTCATCCCTAGCCCTGGCGATTTTGGCTGTCATGGTATTGAACGATTCCACCAGAAAACCCAGTTCATCCTTGCTCTTCACCGGCAGGCGCTTTTCATAATTGCCTTCGGCGACAGCCCTAGTCCCCTCGGCCAAGCGTTGAACCGGGGCGACAATGCGCCGAATGCTGACAAATGCCACCCAGATGGCCGCCAACAAGCTCAGTAGTAAAATTAGGGACAACGTTAACGCAAAGGTGGCCTTGAGGGAACTACGCAGGTAATTCAACTCTTTGTAGTGGGCATGAGCAGCTTCGACAGTGACACCCAATTCTGCCAGACGCTTGGGCACGGGAAAAATGATTTGCAAATAATAAGTTTCATCCCGCCCATTCACCAACACAACCGCACGTACATTCATACCGGAACCGCCGGCTGGCTCCAAAGCCACATAAGACTTGCCGTGCCTTAATTGCAATAACACGCCCTCGCCAGGCAAGTCAGGCACGATCCGGTCGGAACTTGAATCGCTGGAAACAATGATTCGCCCATTATTGTTGAATACCGTCATTTCCCCTTCCCCCGTATTTTCATAGACCTCACTGAGTGTAATCGGAATCATGGAGGCTGGCATATTATCCAAATGGCTTGCCACCTGCTCGGTTTGTTTCAACAGTGTCCTCATGCGTTCGTCCAAAGCCGAGCGGCCCAACTCCAGCGCGTCGTCCATGGCATTGTCAATGCGGACATCAAACCAACTGTCGATGTTTTGTTGGAGGAACTGCATCGAATAATAAAAAACAATCGAAGCCGGGGCCAAAGCCAGCAAAATAAACAAAAACACCATTCTTGCGGTAAGTTGCGAACCCGCTGCCTTTCGTTTGATCTGTCGCAACAACCAATAGACATTGGCTCCCACCAAGCACAATAATAAAGCCGAACCCAAGGTGTTGATCAACAACAGCCATGAGTACATCTTACCCAACTGCGAAGAATCCTGAGTGGCCGAACTCATCAGATGCAACGAGGCCACGATGGCCCCGAATAGCACCAGAACGGACAAACCCAAAGGCGGCTTTATTTTACGAATGTCCATTTGTATTGCGGACTGTTCAGATGCCAAGCCGGGGTGACATAGGCCACCGGGCGCAATGGCAGCGGAAGGGATTCGATATCCAAGCCCACAGACAGGCTTGCCCGGTAGCGCTCACCCTGGGATAGTTGGGAAGCCAATACAACAGGATATTCACGGATGGAGCCCATGGATTCAAGCAAGGCATTAAAGCTGACGAAATTGATCGGCGGTTCGGTGTTCTCATAAATGATTTGGTATAACTTGGAAAGGGCATGGTAGCAGATGCGGAAAGAAATTTTGTCATCTAACAAGGCTTTCTCAAACCACCACTCGTTTTCTGGCTTGAGCTTCACTGCCAGCACCAAACTCAGGCAAACGCCGTTTCGCAGGGCTTCAATCGCCGGTTCACTGAACCGGAAATCAATATCGGCATCCAATAAATAAAGCTTGCCGTTATCGAATGCATGCAACTCGGCGTGTTGGATGATGAAGCCATAGTCGGTCGCAGCGGTGGCTGCCAAAGGTGAAAAAGCCATCCAAGCGGCAATCAGCATGAAACACCAAGGCTTCAAGATGATTTCACCAAGCGGGCGTAATAAAAACCGTCCATATTATCCTCCCCGCTCAGAATTTGCCGACCATAGGGACGAGGGCTACCCCACTCAGCCGCGATAACTACTTCTTTCGCGTCAGAATGATGGTGAAGGAAACTCGAAATTTGAACCTCATTCTCTTCCTTCAGCAAGGAACAGGTTGCGTATACCAACAAACCATCCTCGGCAAGCAATGGCCAGATATTCTCCAAAATGCGGCGCTGCACCTCGACTAGTTTAGGCAGGTCGCTGGGCTTGCGCAGCAATTTAATATCGGGATGGCGACGGATAACACCCGTGGCCGAACAAGGCGCATCCAACAAGATACGGTCGAATGGCTTGCCATCCCACCAAGTTTGGGGTTCCAAAGCATCCCCACAGAGAACCTTGGCATTCAACTTGGCACGGGAAAGATTTTCGCTGACCCTTGCCAGCCTGTCGGAAGCGATGTCCAACGCCACAACTTCCGCCAAGTCGGCACGGCTTTCCAAAATATGCAGAGTTTTGCCACCGGGCGCGGCACAAACGTCCAAAACTCGCTGCCCCTGATCGAGTTCCAACAAACCAGCCGCCAATTGTGCGGACTCATCCTGCACGGACACCAAACCCTCTGCAAATCCCGGCAGGGACTGCACTGAAACCGGGCTTTCCAGGGTGATTCCTGATTCTGCGAATGAGCAAGCATAGGCCATCATGCCGGCCTGTTTCAATGTCAGCAGATACTCTTCACGGCTTGATTGCCTAAGATTAACCCGGACAGTCATGGGCGGTGGTCGATTGGACTGCTCGAAAACCTGCTCGCATTGACTAGGCCAATTCTTGCGGATTTTTCCTAGCAGCCAAGCAGGGTGGGACCATAAGGCGCACTCATCAATCTCGGCGAGCGCCAACAAGCGTTCCCTTTGTCTTTGGAAATTCCGTAAGACCGCGTTAATCAGAGGCTTGGCCCAAGCTTTATCCCCTAAGGCAGAAACCGTTTCCGAAACTGCCGCATGGGGTTTTACCCGGGTGTACTCCAACTGATAAATGCCAATCATGGCTAATAGCCTGACTTCTTCGTGCCGTATGGGCTTTGGAACCAGTTGCGCAAGGATGAAATCCAGCTTGAAATACCATCGCGAAACACCAAAACACATCGCCTTCACAAAGGAACGGTCAATGTCCAAGGGAATTGACGGCAATTGTTCATCCAAGGCGTCATTAAGGGACCTTCCCTCAACGACCACTTGCATCAAGATAGATGCAGCCAGCTTACGCGTATTCAAGAGAGGCTGCCAAAACGCACACCCACCATGGAATGTGCATTGAGAAAATCGGGGGCATTGAGTCGCCTGCCGCCGGGTAATTGAAGTTCTAACAAACGCAGCACACCCCTGCCAGTGGCGACATCCAAGGTTTTTCGATTGGGCAGGACAACCCCGGGTGATTCATTTGCCTCATCATCCAAGGCTTGAGCAAGCCAAATACGCAGAATTTCCTCACGGTAAACAGTTTCAGCCACAGGCCATGGGTTAAACGCCCTAACCCGCCTTTCCAACACCGGGGCAGACAAGGTCCAGTCCATCATCCCCTCTGACTTGTCCAACTTATTGGCATAGGTGACCAAGGCTTCGTCCTGCTTTTCTGCTTCAATCGAGCCATTTTCAATTCCTGGTAAACAATCGGCTAATGCCTTGGCACCAATAATTGCCAGACGATCATACAAACCGGCAGAGGTTTCCAAGGGAAGGATGGGGGTGGAGACCCTCAACAACATGGGTCCGGTGTCCATTTGTGGCTCTAGAAACATGATTGTCACGCCAGTTTCCTCGTCGCCAGCATAAATCGAACGCTGAATAGGGGCCGCTCCTCGCCAACGGGGCAATAATGACCCGTGGACATTCACACAGCCAAGCTTTGGCAGTTCCAGAAACGGCTTCGGTAAAATCAGCCCATAGGCGACTACGACCATCAAATCAGCCCCAAGGGCGCTTAGTTTATCCTGTTCATCGGCAGATTTCAGGCTGGCTGGCTGGAATACTGGAATGCCGTGAGACTGGGCCAGCACTTTCACAGGGCTGGGCCGGTCCTTTCGCCCCCTGCCGGCTGGGCGGTCGGGTTGAGTGTACACGCCAACCATCTGGTGCTTGGAAGCGAGCAACATTTCGAGGCTAGGCACGGCAAATTCAGGCGTGCCGGCAAAAATGATTTTCATAGGACGGATTTCTTCTGGTCGGGATTAGTGGCTTTCTGGCGGCGATCTTTCTCCAGTTTTTTTCTGGCACGATGACGTTTTATCGGCGATAGGTAATCAACAAAAAGCTTGCCTTCCAGATGGTCTATTTCATGCTGGATGCAGACAGCAAGCAAGCCGTCAGTCTCCAGTTCAAAATAAGCCCCATCATAACCCATGGCTTTGATCCTTACCTTTTCCGCACGCTTCACTTTTTCAAATATGCCGGGCACTGACAAACAGCCTTCGTCCATTTCCTCGTCCCCGCTGGTCCAGATGACTTCTGGATTGACCAAGCGCAACGGGGAGTTCTTTTCTTCTGTGATGTCAATGACAATGACCCGTTTCTGTTGATTGACTTGGGTCGCAGCCAAGCCTATGCCAGGGGCGGCGTACATGGTCTCCAGCATGTCATCCAACAAGGTGCGGATAGAGTCATCGACCACTGCCACGGGCAGGGCTTTTTTCCGCAATCGGGGGTCTGGGTATTCGAGAATAGAGAGAATGGCCATGGTTTCAAGACAAGCGCAGGTTCTAGGAATTTTGAATTCTAGCCGAATTCGACTAGACTTTGAATGTTTCAAATTATCGTGGTGTCGGTATGACCGGGCATTCCCATTATTATTTCCGGCGAAACCTCCTTGTCAACGCTATAATTTCAGCTTGGCCGGGTGCATTGCGGCTGGTCATACACTGAAAAGCAAGACGGTGGCATTTATGAAATTGAGGATATTGAGCGGTTTTTGTGCATTATTGATAGCAAGTTTAGCCTTAGCCGAAGAAGTTGAGTTAAGGGAGGGCCATCCTGAGCATTATACCGTGATTAACGGGGATACGCTGTGGAGCATTGCCGACAAGTTTCTAGCCAAACCTTGGCAATGGCCTGACATCTGGCAGGAAAACCCGCAAATCCAAGACCCCCATTGGATTTATCCGGGTGACGAATTGGTTTTGCATGCCGCAGGAGGCAGACCGTTCATACGTGTGGAAAGCCGGGCAGCCCAACCTTCTTATTCAATGGAACGGCCCGACGAAGTCAAACTTTCCCCGACGATCAGGGTGGAGCCACTGACCCAAGCCATACCAACGATTCCACTCAATGCGATCCAGCCTTTTTTGATGCAAAGCCGGGTCGTTGATGCGGGTGTCATGCAAACAGCACCCTATGTGATCGAGTTTGCCGACGAACACATCGCTGGTGGTGCCGGAGACCGGCTTTATGTGCGAGGACTACCGGATAGTCAATTGACAGGATACACTGTGTTCCGCGGGGGAGCCCCCTACAAAGATGCCGAAACGGGAGAAATCCTTGGCTACGAGGCGCTATACGTGGCAGATGTGAGCTTCCAATCGGCTGGCGACCCTTCCACATTCCTGATAACAAAGAGTAACCGTGATGTCAGAATCGGCGACAATATCTTACCGGTGGCAAGTGAACAAGTGCAAATGTCCTATCGCCCCCACCCACCGTCATTCCCGGTGCAAGGGCATATCATCGCGGTGGTGGACGGCGTGTCACAAATCGGACAATATAACGTCGTGACAATTGATCGTGGCAAGGCGGACGGTATTGAAACGGGCCATGTGTTAGAAATACGTAGAAGCGGAAAAGAACGAGTCTACCGAGCCGGCGTTGAAGAAAATTTCACTATCCCTGGTGAAAAAGAAGGTTACCTGATGATTTTCCGCGCCTATGACAGGGTTAGCTATGGCTTGGTCATGAATGCGATTCGCTCCATACAACTCAACGATATTGTGCAGACACCCCTTTGAGCCCTGTAGTGAACACAACGGAACTAGGCTTCCAACTTGCACTGCTTCGGACACCCCGGGTGGGTCCCCGGACTTATCGAACACTGACCGGACACTTCGGTTCGGCTAGAATGGTATTCGGGGCAAGCCTGGCAAACCTCTCCGGCTTGGGCTTGGGCAAGGAAACTTTGGAATGGCTGAAACAACCGAATTGGAAGACCGTGGAAAACGACTTGCGTTGGCTTGAATGCGAGGGTCATCATTGCTTGGACGAAAAAGACCCGCGCTACCCAACAAACTTGGCTGAAATTCCTGACCCGCCGCCATTGCTGTTTGTCCGTGGCAATGCTGACGCATTAGCCAACAAACAAATTGCCGTGGTGGGGAGCCGCAACCCTTCAATTTTCGGGGAAAAGCTCGCCCGTGATTTTTCGTTGGCGCTGACAGAAACGGGTTTCACAGTGACCAGTGGCTTGGCACTGGGCATTGATGCCGCAGCGCACCAAGGTGCATTGGACGGCGGTGGGATTACCGTGGCCGTCGCCGGCACGGGGCTGGATCAAGTCTATCCACGCCGCCACGCGGGACTGGCTGATGCCATTGTTGAGCGTGAAGGCGCGTTGGTTTCTGAATTTCCAACCGTCACCCCGCCGCAGGCAATGAACTTTCCCCGACGCAATCGGATCATTAGCGGCCTTTCCCTTGGGGTCTTGGTCGTGGAAGCGGCCATGCGAAGTGGTTCGTTAATCACTGCCCGCATGGCACTGGAACAGGGGCGTGAAGTGTTTGCCCTGCCCGGGTCCATCAACAACCCGCTGGCCCGTGGCTGCAATGCATTGATCAAACAAGGCGCAAAATTGGTGGAAACAGTCGACGACATTTTAGACGAATTTGACATGTCCAGATTGCCATCCAAACCTAACCCCCAATGGCAAGCCCCTACCGAGGAAACTGACGATGAATGCCGAAGACTATTGAAATATATTGCGTATGCCCCAACGTCCGTGGATACTCTTGTAGCGGCGACGGGAAATGCACCGGAGGACTTAGCGTCTTTGCTGCTATCACTGGAACTACAAGGCCATATTGTGTCCGCCGACGGCGGCTATAGCAGGATACGGTGAATATACCTGCCCCAATTCTATCGAGACTGAGAATGAAAGAGAACGTTTTTGATGTGCTGATTTATCTCTTTGAAAATTATATGGATGATGAAACTGACATGAGCCCGGACCCGGATGCCATCCGCACTGAACTGCTGGAGGCCGGATTTCCACACAAAGAAATAAACAAGGCATTTGACTGGCTTGAATCTCTGTCCGAGCAAAAGCCCATTCAATCGTCGTCCCTGCCCGCGTTTCGCGTTTATTCGGCGCAGGAGTGTGTAAAATTGGACACTGAATGCCGCGGGCTATTGATGTTCCTTGAGCAGTCAACCATCCTAACACCCGCTTGCAGGGAACTGGTGGTTGATCGAGTCATGGCATTGAATGATGAATCCATTTCGTTGGAAAATCTGAAATGGATCGTGTTGATGGTGCTTTTTAGCCAACCCAACGAGGAAATCGCTTTTGCACGCATGGAAAACCTGGTTTACGAATCCATGCCTAGCTATTTGCATTGAGCCTCATCCATTATTAAGCCTAATCCTGACCCTCACACGCATACGCAAGTGACACATGAGCCATAATCTCGTCATCGTTGAATCACCGGCCAAAGCCAAGACCATCGAAAAGTATCTGGGCAAGGATTTTCACGTCCATGCCTCCTACGGTCATGTGCGCGACCTAGTGCCAAAGGAAGGTGCCGTCGACCCCGAACATGACTTCTTCATGAAATACGAAATCATCGAGAAAAATCAAAAACATGTTCAGGCCATAGCCGCCGCAGCCAAGAAAGCCGATGCGATTTATCTGGCGACCGACCCTGACCGCGAAGGTGAGGCGATTTCTTGGCATCTCCTCGAAATTCTTAAGGAAAAAGACTTGCTCGGTGACAAGCCCGTGCATCGGGTGGTGTTCCATGAAATCACCAAGCGGGCCATCACCGAAGCTATTGAAAATCCGGGCAAACTGTCGGCGGCGCTCATCAATGCCCAACAAGCGCGACGCGCTTTGGATTATTTGGTCGGCTTCAAATTATCCCCGCTGCTGTGGAAAAAAATCCGCCGGGGACTTTCCGCTGGCAGAGTGCAAAGCCCTGCCTTGCGCATGATCGTGGAAAGGGAATTGGAGATAGAAGCCTTCAAAACCCAAGAATACTGGTCCATCGAAGCGACTGCCCGAACCGAGAGCCAAGGTTTCAACGCAAGGCTGACCCACTACGCTGACACCAAGCTGGAACAATTCAGTATAACCAACGAAGAACAGGCCCACACGGTTCGCGATGCCTTGCTCAAGGCAAGCCAAGGCAAACTCGATGTGCTGAAGGTCGAGGAGAAGGAACGCAAGCGCAATCCGGCGGCTCCGTTCATCACCTCAACCTTGCAGCAAGAAGCCGCACGCAAGCTAGGCTTCACCACCCGCCGCACAATGACCGTGGCACAACAATTATACGAAGGCATTGACCTAGGCGGCGAAAGTGTCGGTTTGATCAGCTACATGCGCACCGACTCGGTCAATTTGGCTAATGAAGCCGTGCAAGAGATTCGAGAATTGATTACCGCCCGTTTCGGACAAGACAAACTGCCGGAACAACCCCGCATTTACAAAACCAAGAGCAAGAATGCCCAAGAGGCTCATGAGGCGATCCGCCCCACTTCCGCACTGAGGGCACCTGAATCGGTCAAGCCCCACCTGTCCACCGACCAATTCAAACTCTATACCCTGATCTGGAAGCGCACCGTGGCTTGTCAGATGATCCATGCCACCATCGGCACCGTGGCAGTGGACTTGGGTTGCGGCAAAGGGAATGTGTTCCGTGCCAATGGTTCGACAGTCATCGAGCCAGGGTTCATGGCGGTCTATTTGGAGGGCCGCGACGATGAAAAGTCGAGCGAAGACGATGAAAGCTACCTCCCCCCCCTCAAGGAAGGTCAACAAGTTGATCTGGAGGAAATCATCGCAGGACAACACTTTACCGAGCCACCACCGCGCTACACCGAGGCCAGCTTGGTCAAAACCTTGGAAGAATACGGCATCGGCAGGCCATCCACCTATGCGTCGATCATTTCAACCTTGCAACAGCGGCATTACGTGGTGCTGGAAACCAAACGGTTCTCCCCTACCGACGTGGGCCGTATCGTCAACAAATTTTTGACCGAGCATTTCACCCGGTATGTCGATTACAATTTCACCGCCAACCTCGAAGATGAGTTGGATGCCATTTCGCGTGATGAAAAGGCATGGAAACCCTTGCTGGCCGAATTCTGGGGCCCTTTCATTGCGTTGATCGAAGACAAGGACGAGTCGCTGAAACGTTCCGACGTGACCCATGAGGCCATTGAGGAAAAATGTCCCGAATGTGACAGCCCTTTGTCTATTCGCTTGGGCCGCAATGGCCGTTTCATCGGCTGCACCAATTACCCGACTTGCAAATACACCCGCAACCTCGACGGGGATGCCAAGCAAGCAGAACCTGAAATTGTCGAAGGTAGGACTTGCCCCAAATGCAATTCCCCTCTCGTGCTGAAAACCGGGCGCTTTGGCAAATTTGTCGGGTGCAGCGGCTACCCAAACTGCAAACACATTGAACCACTGGAAAAACCGGAGGATTCCGGCGTGCAATGCCCGGAATGCAAGAAAGGCACCCTAATCAAGCGTAAATCACGATTCGGCAAGCTGTTCTACTCCTGTTCCACCTATCCTACGTGTAGTTATGCCGCATGGAACCCGCCTTTGGCCGAACCTTGCCCAAATTGCGGCTGGCCGATATTGACCGTTAAAACCACCAAACGGCGTGGCGTGGAGAAAGTCTGCCCACAAAAAGAATGCGGCTACGCCACGCCCTACGAGGGTGACCCGGCAGACGCAAACATAGCTTGAGGTAAATATAGTGATACGCGGCAACACTTGGATTTCGGATATGCGACTTAAACTGTCGGCGCAACAATTGCGCGAAGGCAAGCTTGTCGCTTATCCAACCGAAGCAGTGTGGGGTTTAGGGTGTGACCCGCTTAACCCGCACGCCGTCTCCGATCTGCTTGCCTTGAAAGGCCGGTCTGCCTCAAAGGGTTTCATTTTGATTGCCGCCGATTTTGGGCAAATCGAACCCTTTTTAGACATAGCCTCGGAACCGATGAAAAACAAGTTGTTAGCCAGTTGGCCAGGCCCGGTGACATGGATTGTCCCCACAGCCCCGGAAACGCCAACTTGGCTGCGTGGTGACCGCAACACCCTCGCCGTCAGGGTGACCGCTCACCCGGTCGCTGCGGCCTTGTGCAATGCCTTCGGGGGGGCAATCGTATCCACTAGCGCCAACCCTAGCGGGGTAAAACCAGCCAAAACCCAACTCAAGGCACGAATCTACTTCCACGGTGTCCAATTAAACTTTTTACCGGGTTCTGTAGGTGGCTTGGATCGGCCCACCGCCATTTTTGATGCCCGAAATGGAAGCAAATTGCGCTAGAATAATGCAATATTGTCAAATAAACTTGACACAAGGGAAGCGGATTCTTAGGATTCGCTCATTTGAAAATAATAAATACTGGATAACCGCTCGCAAGCGGAGACAATTGTAACGATGACAAGCCCCCAACAAACTCATTCGACGGCGGCCAAAGGGCCAAACCAAGCCTATGTCGGCATTAAACAGCTCGTCGAAGCGGAAATGGCCGAGGTTAACCAACTGATCATCCGTGAACTGAGTTCCGATGTGGTGTTGATCAACCAGATTGGCAACTACATCGTCACCAGTGGCGGCAAACGGTTGCGCCCGGTGCTGCTGCTGCTCGTTGCCAAGGCTTTAGGCTACCAAGACGAAGAACACATCACCCTTGCCGCCGTGATCGAATTCATCCACACCGCGACATTGCTGCACGACGACGTGGTGGACGAATCCTCCAAGCGGCGAGGCCAGGACACCGTCAACGAGCTTTGGGGCAATTCCGCCAGTGTATTGGTTGGGGATTATCTCTATTCACGCTCGTTCGAACTGATGGTCAGCGTAAAAAAAATGCGCATCATGGAAATCCTCTCCCGCACCACCACTGCGATAGCCGAAGGCGAGGTTTTGCAATTGCTCAATTGCAACAACCCATCCACCAACGAAGAAAAATATCTGCAAGTCATTTCCCGCAAAACCGCCATTTTATTCAGTGCAGCGGCGCAACTTGCCGCCGTGTTGGTCGGTGCTGACGAGGACACTGAAACCAATCTGAAAGAATACGGCCTGAGGCTAGGCATTGCCTTTCAATTGATTGACGATGCCCTAGACTACAAAGCCGACCCGGAAGACTTGGGCAAGAACCTTGGTGACGATTTGGCTGAAGGCAAACCCACCCTCCCCCTGATCTACGCCATCGAACACGGCACAGAGCAACAGGCTGCATTGTTGCGACACACCATAGAGGAAGGCGACCGTGAGCGTTTCAAAGAAGTCTACGATATCATTGAGTCCACACGGGCAATCGAGTATACTATCTGTCGCGCTCGGGAAGAAGCCGATAATGCCATTCGTGCATTAGTCTGCTTGCCTGCTTCCGATTACAAAGAAGCCCTGATCCGGCTTGCTCAATTTTCAGTCGAGCGTAGTTACTAAATATCCATCATCACGGGGTGTAGCTCAGCCTGGTAGAGCACTGCTTTCGGGAGGCAGTGGCCGGAGGTTCGAATCCTCTCACCCCGACCAATCAAATCATATAGTTACGACAACCCCGTAATTTAGTTACGTGACATTTTGCGTAAATCCTTTTTTACCCAACAATCCTCTTGCAGAAGCGTAAATGGTTTGATTCGCCCAAATGTGTGCTTCAGGCTGCGCGGGCCACGGCAAAATTTTGGATCGGTAAGAATACCCACTTTACGCCATTCTTTTTTCCAAGCGGTGTTATGCATACCTTGAGCGTCAAAGCCTGTCCGCTGCATAACATCAGTAACAAAAAAACACCAGAACCGCACCATTTGTAACATCAAAACAGTGCGGTTCGTTTTCCTTAATGTCAGTTGTGCATTTTAAGCCAAGCTTAAAAACAACTTGACGCTTCTAATCACACCCCCAACACCGCCTTCTGCACCGCACTCCATTCGCCATGGGGTGCGCTCTTGTCCCACCAACGCATCCGGTATTCACGGGTTTCGCTAAGTTAATGCAAGTAACGGACACCGTGGGAGCGATGTCATGCTTGAATGCAGTTGATTTTTCTATGCTAAGCCCCATAATAAAAAGATTGAATCAATCGCCATGCAACCAGAACCATTGTAATTCCATCCATCATGACGCCAAAATCCATCCCATTTGAAAACTATGCCTTGTTGGAAGACGAGGAATGCGAAGCCCGTATTGTCGCCGCCAAGGCCAAGCTCGGTAAACGCTGTGTCATCTTAGGCCATCATTATCAACGCGACGAGGTGTTCCGCCATGCCGATTTCACTGGCGACTCCCTAAAATTGTCCCGCCTCGCCAGCCAGTCTGAAGCGGAATATATCGTCTTTTGCGGTGTGCATTTCATGGCGGAAGTGGCAGACATCTTATCCCGTCCCGAACAGGTTTCCATCCTGCCCGATCTCGCTGCCGGTTGCTCCATGGCCGACATGGCGAACTTAACCGCCGTTGAACGCTGTTGGAAAGAACTGTCCGAGGTGCTAGACCCGGATGAAACCATCACGCCCGTTACTTACATCAACTCCGCTGCCGATTTGAAAGCCTTCTGCGGACGGCACGAGGGGATTGTCTGCACGTCCAGCAATGCCAAGAAAATTTTGGAATGGAGTTTTGCCCGCAAAGAGAAAGTGCTGTTTTTCCCGGATCAGCACTTAGGCCGCAATACCGGCTATCGCATGGGCATTCCATTGGATGAAATGGTGTTATGGGATTTCACCCAGCCTTTAGGCGGCTTGTCGGTTGAAGCTATCCGCAAAGCCAAGATCATTTTGTGGAAGGGGTTTTGCTCGGTGCATCAGATGTTCAAGCCCGAACACATTGACAAGTTTAAGGAGCATTACCCCGATACTCTGGTCATCTCCCACCCGGAAGCGCCTTTCGAGGTCTGTGAGAAATCCGATTATATCGGCTCCACCGAGTCCATCTTGAAGATTGTCCATGAGGCGGAACCCAATACCCGTTGGCTGGTGGCGACCGAACTCAATCTGGTGAATCGTCTGCATGAACAAGTCAAACATCAAGGCAAGAACGTGCATTTCATGTCGCCCACGATTTGTATGTGTTCGACAATGTTCCGCACCGATCCGCAACATTTGTCTTGGGTTTTGGAAAACCTAGCCGAAGGTATCGTCGTCAATCAAATCAAGGTGAATGAGGCCGATGCCAAACCCGCCAAGTTGACTTTGGATAATATGTTGAGTGTGGCTTGATGGCTTAGTTGTTTACTTCTGTCCCCAGCGCTTATGCCAGTAATAATAAGGTATCCCCGCAGCCAGTATCGCCAAACCGATCAGAGCATGTTTTTGTTCTACGGGATTGAGCAATAAAGTCACAATAAAGCCAATCGTGACCAAGATAAACAGCGCCGGCGTGACTGGATAGCCGCCGCAGCGATAAGGGCGGGGATGGTCTGGGCGGGTATGACGCAAGCGGTAGACTGCTGCGACCGTGAGTCCGTAAAACACGAAGCTATCAAACACGACAAACGCGGTAATGTCATGAAACTTTTGCAAATACAATATGATGAAGACGGCCCAAATGGCTTGGGTCCATATGGCTATCGTCGGTGTTCCGTATTTTGGATGCACCCAATCTAGCGCCTTCGGTACAAGCTTGTCTTCGGCCATGGCATAAAATGCCCTAGTCGAAGACAGCAAGTTCGGATTGGCCGCGCCCAAGATGGAAATCGCCACGAGCAGGGTCAGATAATTGGCAACCTGTGGTGAGAATATTCGGGCAACCGTCAGATAAGGGACTTGTTGGTTGGAACCTGCCGGCAATCCGCGCATTTCCTGGAAAGGCACGGCTTGCAAATAAATGGCATTGATGGCGAGGTAGATGCCGATGACGATCAACATTCCCCCGATCAAGCCCATCGGCAAGTTTCGCTCGGGTCGCTTCAATTCAGCGGAATTGAACGGCAGTTGATACCAACCTTCATAGGCCCAGAATATGCCGATGAAAGCCGTCAACACACCAGCAAGGCTCAAATCCATGGGTGGACTGGGTTGAGACAACACGGTAGTGGTTTGCCCTTGATGGGCAACGAGCAAACCTCCAATGACGATCAAGCCTAAGGAACCCAGTTTGGCGAAGGTTGATAGGTTTTGCACCATCGCGCCAAATGACACGCCAAAATGATTGACTAAGGCAAGCAGCAAGATCATCGACGAAGCGATTAAGGAAGGCAATAGTGAGTGGGATTCAAGCTGCGCAGGCGTGAGATGCAGCAGTGGCAGCATATATTCGGCAAATGCGGCCGCCAAAGCCGCCATAGTGCCACTATTGATGCCCCAGAAAAACACCCATCCATATAGGAAAGCCGTTTCCTCACCCCAAGCCTCCCGCAAGAACACATATTGTCCGCCTGCCGAAGGGAACATCGCCCCTAATTCGGCATAAGCGAAAGCCCCGCATAAACACACCAATCCCAACGCAAACCATAGCCCAAAAATCCAACTGACCGATGGCAAACTTTGAGCGATGACCAAGGGCTTTAGAAAAATCCCCGAACCAATGACTGCACCAGCGGTAATGGAGATCGCGCTGGTCAGTCCGAGACGGCGCTGTAGGTGTCCGGGGTTTGCTTGCATGGTGTTGGTCAAATTGAGAGGAAAAAAAGAAAGACCGACTCCATGATTGAAACCGGGCCAGTTTACGTGACAAGGAAAAAGAAAAACTAATCTTCACCCACTTCTTTGAATGTCCAGTAAGAATTCAGGAAATAATTCAACAAAGTCGCAGGAATAATACCCACCAACTGATGTAATTGGGGCTGCTCATCGGGGAAAAAAATTGATAATGCTACAAAGGTTCCATAACTAACCCCTAATGCCAGAAAAGAGACAGCATTGAATTTCAGACCTTTTATTCTTATCCTGTCTTTGGTCTTGCGAGAACGGAAAGTCCAAAAGTTGTTTAGCAAAAAGTTGGAGATAATGGATATTTCAATGGCTATCGGCGAGGCGATATATTTGTTCAAACCCGCCATCAGGAATAATGTAAAGAAACCAAGGTTGACGACCACACCCGATGCGCCGACCACGGCAAATTGGAGGAATGTCTTCAAGCTGTTAAAGCGAATCCACCAAGCATTGAGTATGAACTCGATAATATCTCTTATACCCAGTTTAGACTCGCCTTTCGTCCGGTCAATGAAATCCACAGGGATTTCTACAATCTTAGCCTTTAACACCACGGCTTGGTGGAGTAGCGCGACTTGAAACGCATAACCTTTCACGCCTAATTCGGAAAAATCAATATTCTGCAAAATGGTTGTGCGTATTGCCCGAAAACCCGCCGTGCAATCCCGAATAGGGTAAATGCCTGCAAGATAGCGAGCCACTATATTACCAAATTTAGAGTTCATCCGCCGACGGAAACCCCATTCCATGGGTATGCTACCGCCCGGCACATAACGGCTGCCGATGACAAAATCCGCGCCTTTGTCTATCTCTGCCATTAGCCTAGGCACGTCCTCAGGCTTGTGGGAGAAATCAGCATCCATTTCAAAAACTGCGTTTGCACCCAAGGTATGCATGGCATAGGTCATGCCACGTGAATAGGCAACCCCTAAACCAGCCTTGTCCCCCATCAATAAATGCACATTGTTGAATCGAGTTTGTAGTGTCTTGACTACTTCAGCGGTCCCATCGGGAGATTTGTCATCAACGACGAGGATATGCATATCGTGCTTAATTTGTTGAAATGTTTCTTGCAGTTTTTCAACAAGCTGTAATATATTGCCACTCTCATTATAAGTGGGAATTATTATGACTACTTTCAAAGTAAGCTCCTAAATAGTTTATAGATTAATTATTATTGTGGGTGCGGGGATATTAAACTCATTGCCAATGTCGGCGAGTGGCCGGCTTCAAGCCGTGCGACCCAAACTTGCAAGGGCTTTAGATTGAAAGATAAAACCGATTGGGGGAAAACCCCTAAACCTAGGCTCAACAACACCAAAGTCGCGGCTATGCCTAATTCCCTAGGCTGTAAGTCGACAGCAGATTTGACATCGTTACGCAATAATGGCCCTAGAAACCCACAGCGGAAAGCATTCATAAAATAGGCAGCGCCTATTATCATGGCGATCAACGCGGCTATCCCAACGCCGACATGTGATTGAAATGCACCGATGACAATCAAATTTTCGGAGACGAAGCCATTGCTGCCGGGAACGCCCATGGATGCCAAGCCAAGTATGAATAACAGGCTAGTCAATACTGGCATGGTTCGTGCCAAACCCCCCAAAGCGGTGAGATCGGTCGAGCCTACACGCTGATGGAGAAATCCAGTCAACAGAAAAACTCCACCCGCCACGATGCCAAAGTTGAACAATTGAAACACTGCGCCTTGAATGCCTTGTAGGTTAATGGCCGTAATGCCAATCAACACCAAACCGACATGACTGACGCTTGAATAAGCGAGCATCCGCCGCAGGTTGGTTTGCCTAAGGGCGATCAATGCCCCATACAATGCGCAAAATGCCCCTAATCCGGCCAAAATTTTGGAATATTGTTGAGTGGCCTGGGGTGCAAACGGCACTGCAAAGCGAATGATGCCATAAAGACCAAGCTTCAAACCCATCAACAAGGTCGTGACCCCAACCGGGCCTTGCATGGCCACGGTTGGCAACCATCCATGAAAAGGAAACAAGGGGGCCTTGACGGCAAATCCAAGGAAAATCAACACAAAAATCGTCGACTGCATCGTTAACGGAATAGGGGTTTCCAGCAAGGTGAAATAATCAAAACTTAAGCCTGCGGGAACATCCGTTGAGGTTTCCCTGGCATTGTTCAATGCCATCAAAATAAAGCCCAATAATAGGGGAACCCCACCAGCCAGCATGAATAATGTGTATTTGATGGCAGCATGGCGGCGTTGCGGACCCACCCCCCACAGGCTAATCAAAAAGTAAATCGGTGGCAGAGTCAATTCCCAAAACAGAAAAAACAAGCCCAAATCCAATGCGCAAAAGACACCCATGGTGACACCTTCCAACCAGAGCAAAAGTGCTAGATAAAGGCGTGGCAGGGAATGGATGGCATTCCAAGATGCCGCCATGACGCAGACACTCATCAGCGCGGTTAGCGGCAGAAAAATCACCGAGATGCCGTCTATACCCAACAGATATTGAATGTGCAGGGTGGGTATCCATTCCATACGCTCAATGAACTGCATATCGGCCGTCGAAGATTGAAAAGCGAACATCAACACACCCGTCGCCAACAGTTCGAGCAAAGCCACAGACAATGCAAACCGACGGGCTGAGCGTTCGTTCCCAAAGACGAATAGTGACATGCCGGCCACTAGAGGCAACAAGACCAGTAGGCTAAGAATGGGGAAATGATTGATCGCCATGAGTTAAATTAAGTTGCTTGAGATTTTGTTGTTATTTGGTTCGGGAGTCAATTTTGTTGGCAAGCTTGACCAGCGAACCGTCTACAATTTCCAACCATGGTTCCGTATAAAACCCCACGACTATCTGCACTGAACATAGCGCCCCCACCAACACAATTTCCGGCAGGCTGAGCCGGATTTTTTCGGGCCGTAAGGCCGCATCGCGCCGACTGGCCAAAAACACACGCTGGAAGGCCCACAATAAAAATGCCGCGGAAGCAACGCTACCCGAGGCCATGGCGACGGCGACGCCCCAGTTATGCGTTTCGATGGCTCCTTCTAGCATGAGATGGGCAGCGTCAAACCCCGGGGTTCCAGGCATTGCCATGGTACTCAGTGCAGCCAACAAAAAGGTCAAGCCTAACAGGGGCAAGGTGTCAAACATGCCACCTAGCCGTGGCAACAGTGTGGTGTGGGTGCTACGATACAGCACACCGGTGACAAACAACAAAGCACTTGCCGCCACTCCGAAATCAATCCCCAATAGCAAACTACCCTGAAGACCTTCCCGATTGAGACAAAACACACCGATTACCAGCATTCCAGTCTGACTGATGGCAGAAAAAGCCAGTAACCGGCGTAAATTGATCTGCATCAGCGCCAGCAAAGCCCCATAGAACAACCCGACGATTGACAATCCTACGATAAAAGATTTCCACTGGTGGGCTGCTTCGGGGAATAACGGCAGGACAAAGCGTAATAGGGCATAAATGCCGACTTTAAGGCCAACCAAAAACACGCAAACCGTGGTTAGCGGCCCATGTTGAGCGACAACAGGCAACCAAGCATGGAATGGAAACAAAGCCATGCGCACTGAGAGCGCATAAAAAAAAAGGATGAAACTCAAGGACTGTTGGGATCGGGAAAGTGGGGTATTCAACAAATCCGACAAGGCGAAAGACCATGACCCGGAGTTTTCCGCATGTTGCCATCCGACAATCAGCACAGCAGCCAGCATCAAAAACAATCCACCCGCCATGTTCACCAAATAACGCATCAAGGCCAGAGACTTCCCGTACCCGGAACCCCAGCGCTGAAGTATGAACGCCGCTGGAATCAGTTCCAATGCGGATGCCACCCAAAATTCAAGCAAATCAATGCTGAGGAATAGCCCCATTAACACGGCTTGAAAGGCAAATACGCTGGCTACATAAATGCCGGCTGGGCTTTCATCGACAATTTCCCCGTAGAGGATCACCAACAAGGTCAACAAGGCGGTCAAGGCAACAAATAGGATGCTGATCCCATCCACCCCGACATGATAGGATAGGAAAGGGGTGACCGGGATTCGTTCGATGAACTGAAGCTCTGGCGAAGTGGTGTCAAAAATCACGAACAAGCCGACGGACAAGCCTAATTCGGTAGTGGCTGCGATGACACCCAGCAAAAAAGCCTGTTCTGCGGAGCGCACCGTCCAAGCCAAAGACATGGCGAGCAGGGGTAACACAATCAGTGCGCTCAAGATATGCTGAGACCAGATGTGTTCTGCCATCATCGCCTTGAACTCAGAAAACAGCCAACAAAGTGGCGAGGATGAACACGATCAAATAACGTGGTTGATTCAGCATCCTTTCAAATTCGTTCAAGCGGGTTCCCAATCTCCTACCCCACAATAGCATATTCGGACCCAAGCCTTGCAAAACCAATTTTTCCTCAAACCAATATGAAGCATTGGCACTAGTCCGCATGAGCAAACCGAATAAACCGCTCACTCGGAGCACTTCGGGATCGACAATTCCACTGCCCTCCCCGCCCTTGAAACCGACAGTGGATTGGATTGAAAGGTTCGCCATCGGCGCCGGCAGGCCAAAGACAGGGTCGATGACCTGATGATCAAAGGCATTCAAATCGGCCCCCAACTGCTGCACTGGCTTCACCACCAACTGGTCACCGATGTTTTCTAACCAAAGGCGTTGCAATGCAGCCAAGTATAGTAAGCGATGCTTGCCTAGCCATGGGGTGGCAGGCCGCTGCGAAATGCCGATGACGCCATGCATCAGTGAGGGCGAAGCGAGGAACTGGTAACCACGGAACAGGGCATGGGCGCAAAGATGAAACAGTGCCAAACGCCAAAACCCTAAACCTGCGGCAAGAAACATCAGGCCAAGTTGTCCTGTCGTCGAAAAAATCAGGGAGCTTTTTACGTCTGATTGCACCAACCCACAAAAATAACCATAAAAGGCAGTCAATAAGCCTATGACCGCCATTAATCCCATCACGAACGGAGCCTGTTCAAACAAACCTTGCAGTCGCAGCACGAGATAAACCCCGGCATGAACCATGACCACACCATAGAAAATAGCACTGGAGGGAGTTGGCCCTTCCATTGCCCTTGCCAGCCAAGGCGCCAACGGGACAAGGGCTGATTTGGCAATGGCAGCCATCAGGAAACAGCATGCCAACACCCCCGCTTGCCATTCCTCCAAATGTGAATCCAATCCGGTAATGCTAGACCATGAAAGATCACCCACCCACAAGAACGAAAACACAATGCCTAGGATAAAACCAGCATCACCGATGCGATTGGTGATTAGGGCACGGGTTGCGTTGAGTGCCGCAGTCGAGCGATCAAACTGATAGGCGATCAACAGGAAAGAGCATACCCCCGCCAATTCCCATCCGACAAAACATAATGCGGCATTGCCAGCCGTGGCCAGCACCAGCATGGCCGCCGAGAACAAGCAAAGCACTAAAAAAAATCGATGGAATCCGCCTTCCCTATGCATATAGTTGATGGAAAAGCGCATCACCAACGCCGCAAAAAGTGCGGTCAACCCGGCGAAGGCCAAGCTCAGACCATCGAGATTAAACGCCAAATCTATGTGATAGCTGCCGCTTTTTATCCACGTGCCGAAAACAATCCGATCTGTTAGCGGGTCTTCGGAATTGAATCGGAAAATGGTGGCGATGATTATCAGCAGTAACGACAGAGAGACCGACCAAAATCCAAGTCGGCTGGTGAATCGCTCGCTCGCTTCGCCCTTGACCACCCCTGCCAACATGCCACAGCCAATCATTACGGCTGCCAGTAATGGGGGCATAGGTGAAAGGGCTAGAATCTCAGGCAGCATTACGGCCGCCCTCCTTGGCATCGGGCAAACGAATTAAAGCCGGAGGCCGAGGTTCGATATGACCGTCATACCAATCTCGGGAGCGTTCCACCAACGGCAATTCATTCGTTTCAAAAGCCCATTCAACGAACCCCCGCTCCGGTTCAAAGTAGGCTATGGCTCCGGTCTCTGGATGCAGGCTACTGAGCAGCAACCAACCATTGCCTATCAATTCGCGAAGGCTGGGTTGTCGATGGTAAATAGCGTTTAGTACATCCGCGTCAGCCTCGACCACGACCTGCAAGCGCATGGCTTCATGTATTTCTATCATCTGTTTTGGCAGACCCGTGCGCAAATCACTGCTGGCTCCCTCCATCACTCCAAATAAACCGGCAACGTTGTGGGGTACTTTTGAGCCGCAGCCGTACTTGTCATTGTTTACCGTGGAAAAATAATATTCCAAATTAATGCCAGCACCCACCGGTCCAACCGCCAATAATATGCCTTCAAGAATTTGTCCATCTGGGTCTTGGGATGCATCATAAGAAATCAAAAATATTCGACGGTCAAAAAACACGCCACGGGTGACCGCCCGCCGACCAATTAGAGCCGCAGCGTTGGTGGCATGGCCCAATTCTGGCCGGGCCTGGCTAAAATCGACCGAGCGGCCCACCACATGATTCAATGCTTTGATTAGGCTGGGCTTGCGCGGTGCTAATGCGAAGCGACGGCAGCGTTCATGGGCGGAAAGCTGAAGCGCCCGCCCCAAGTCAGTACGCAAAGATGCCAAAGCATCCAAAAAATGCTGGGGAATGCCATCCAAATCGTACCAAGTGAAAGTCTCGTCACAGGTGTTGTGTTCGGTGCCAAGGAACCAGGTATCCTTGGGGATTTGTATGTTCCGCTCAAGCAAACCGTCGCGCACTTCGGCGTTATTCGCCATGGCTGCGAAAACACGGGCATTGGGACCACCATGGCGGCCCGAACAAGCCCCGCAATCATACGCGGCAAGATGAGGGTTGTTTTGACTCGTGGAACCATGCCCACTCAGCACCACCAGCGGGGCAAAATTGGAGGTCAAACCGACATTACGCAAGAATGCCGCAACCCGGTCCGCTTGCTCGGCAATTGTTAGACCTAAACGAGGTTTGTCAGGCGTTGCCGTCGTACCGTCTTCGACTGCTGTGAGTTGAAGTCGGGTCGGAACAAGCGGGACAAATATTTGTTTGGCATGGCTTTTAAGTGCTTCAAAATGACGCGGGAAAAACAGTTTGCCTGCTAAAACGGCCAATGCCCCTGGTGCCAGCAAATAAATTAGCGCACTCGACACCGTCAGGTTTCGGCGTACTTCCTGATTCACTAAGCGAGTCAATTTGTCTTTCCAAGACCTGCCCCGGTCATGCCGAGTCCGCAAAGCGTCCTGTCCCGTCTGGGGTTGCTCCCGAACATCATGAGAAGGTGTCACCACCACCGGACACAAAGGTGTCGGCTGGCTGTCATCCAAGCCATACCAATTTATCGGCACGCCAAAGAAACCAGCCGCCCCCAAAGTCTCAATGTCAGGATTGAGTTCCTCAAGATGGCGTCGAATGCTTTCCTCACGGTCATCCATGCAAAAAATCACCTGCGCTTGAGGCCGGGTATGGCGTACCAACCAACGGCCCCTCCCGTGATTCTGGGAGAGGGCTGCAAACAACTCATGCCGGTAGTGATTCTCGTAGGCAATCAACCATAGTTGCCCTTTCTCGCTAGGTTTCAGATCATCCACCCAACCCAAAAGCCTCTCGGCCTCTGCCAGCGGCAAACCTCGCAAGGAATCTGCGTCTAGCCCTAAATGTTGACAGATGCGAAATAATCGCCAAACACTTCGATAAACCGTATGAATTTCAGACTGTTCTGCCGATTGGCTATGCTTCCATGTCCAGATCATATCCGCCAATGCCTGCCACTTTTCACGGTGGGATCGCTCGGTCCAAGACAATCCGATCAATTTTTGGACAGCATTGGCTAGCCACTCGGGCAACTCGTTGGCGAACAACATTCGCCTTGCCAAAAACTCCGACGGATGACGTTGGAAATAATCATTGATCGCGTCCAGCCTACCTACATGGCCCCACGTTTCCCGGCAAATGCGTTCAATCCAGACACTATCCAAAAACAGCCGAATAGCAAGGTAATCCATCAGTGAAACAGGACCCTCTCGGTTGGCCGCATAACTGCGATGTTGGACTCGCCAATTGATAATGCCCGACCATCCCGGCAACTCCAAGGCTATTCTTTCAAGATAAGATTCCCAACACGATTCCGGAATGTCCAAACCTCGCATTAACGCAATCACCGCGTCGACAGATTCTTCGGGCAACTCAGACAATTCAGCGCGCCAACCGGTCAGTTCTGTCAATGACAACGAGACATCGGCTGATGCTGCACGTTTCCAAGCGGCATAGAGTCCCAGGCTTCTATCCGGCGAATGCAAGGCAGCCAAACCTTCGTCCAAATGGGATGCACAGAATCGAATCAACACCGGACGCACTTGTTCTAGCAAATCCACCCCCGTCAATTGCAGCAACAGGGTGCGCAAACTAAGGTCCGTCCCAACAGATTCCAGCATGGCCGCGAGAGTTGCCTTGGATTCGGCACACATCAACTGATGAACCCCTGGATTAATGGCGCATACTGTGCCATCGTGGGTTCTGGCATCGAATTCCGCCAACATCTCCGCTACCTTTTCTAGCGGGATTGTGGTCAACTCCTCAGGATGCAATTGGTAATTTTCCAAACCGAAGACATCCAAACAAGCATTCCAGAGTCCTCTCACGGCTTGCCATTCGGTAATGCCACCTCGCAACAATTCAGACTTTACCGGCGCAGGCACATCGGCTTGGAATCGATGCAACACGTCCATCTCTTCCATCTGCCAGTTAAACTGATTGGGTGTGATTGAATGGATGCCAAACAGCAATGCGATTCGGTAAACTTCCAGACAATCAATAGCCCTTTCACCAATGCTTATTGGTTGACAAGATAGATGCCCGTACATCCGATCAAAGGCTACTGCAAGGTCATTGTCATTGATGCGGCCTTGGGCATGAAACCGGCGAAACTCATCCTCTGACTGGTATCCATGGATTCCAGTCAACTTTTCCGCCGCATCCAACCCTTGCGCAAACGGCAAGTGCTGAAAGCCATGTAAAGTATTGTGGTGTACAAAATTTAAAATGGGGGCTTGACCGGGCAGGACATGATCCAAGTGATCTACAGCGGCCTGAAGCCTATGCCTGATAGCTTCCGTTCGGGAGTCTTCGGGAATTTTCTGGGATGTCCCCGACCCAACATTAATATCCATGAATAACCTGATGGTTTTTTTGTGTCTGGCTCATTGCGCTTAGATTTACCACAGACGCATCAATCATCTTTAACACCGGAAAAGGCATGATGCCTAAAGCGACAACACCCATGCTCAACAAACCTACGGCAGCCAATTCCAACCCACGCAAATCAGCCACGTCACTCATGCGAGGACTGACTGGGCCAGTAAACAATCTGCCTATGGTCCGCAAAGCATAAGCCCCGCTGATGAGGATACCGATGCTGAGTCCAACCACCCACCAACCCCAACGCTCGAACCCACCCACCAGCGTATGCAATTCTGCGATGAACCCGACGGTTCCGGGCAAACCCATTGCCGCAAGCAACGCCAGGGTGGTGAATACAGCGAACCTAGGAGTCACCATGACCAAGGAACTGTAATCACTGATTTCCCGCGTGTGGGTGCGTTCATACAGAAGACCAATCAACAGAAACAGGGCCGCCGCAACCAAGCCATGGGCGGACATTTGCAAAGTCGCCCCCAACAGCCCGGTTTGATTCATCGTCGATAGTCCGAGCATCACCACACCCATGTGACTGACAGATGAATAAGCCACCATGGCCTTAAGATCACTCTGCCGCCAAGCCAACAACCCGCCATAGACGATACTGACCAAGGCCAAGCCGACCAACAAGGGTTGCAAGGCGACCATCGCCATAGGCAACATGCCAGAGGCGCGCAACATGCCATAAGCCCCCATTTTCAATAATGCGCCAGATAGCAATATGCTCACTGGACTAGGCGCTTCAACATGGGCCAACGGTAACCAACCATGCAGGGGGAAAATTGGAATCTTGACCCCAAAACCGATCAACAACCCGGTAAAAACCAAAATTTGGCTATCGCGTGGCAACGCATTCGCCGTCTTGTTCATGGCTTCCATGGTGGTGGAGTGATCAGCAGATGAGGTGTAAATGACCAATAGTGCAATCAGCATAAACACTGACCCACCCATGGTGTAAAGCACAAAATTCAGGCTGGCGGTGTGCCTACGCTTCCCCCCCCACTGATCAATCAGGAAAAACAGTGGGATAAGCGTCATTTCCCAAAAAACATAAAATAAAACCCAGTCTTGGGCCATGAAGACACCCAACATGCCGGATTCCAAGATCAAAAGGCTGACATGGTAGCCTTTGACCCGTTCCTTCAAACTAAAGGAGGCTAAAAAGGCCACTAAGGACAACAGTGTGGCTAACAAAACCATAGGCAAGGAAAAGCCATCCACACCCAGCGCGTAATAGCTTCCCAACTCCGAATTCCAGATGGTCGATTCGGAGAACTGCAAGGCAAAAGAGTGACTGTCGAAGCCTAGGGTCAGGGACCATGCGAGAACCAAGGAACCCACAATCCCCGTTAAGGCTACACCCCTCACCCAATTCGGATGATTGTCCGGTATCAGCGAAGTGATTAGCGCAGCGACAGCAGGCGTCCAAAGTATCAAGCTCAGAGTATGCATTGTCCGTTTATGCGATTAGGATTTTGGAGCGTTCGGGCATCAGTGAAGGTGGTACAACATAGAATTAAGATTTCTGAATTATAACATAAGCAAAAAAAGCCGGAAAAACAGAGGCTCGTTAAACATCTGACTTTGATTGGACTCCTATGCCTTATCACCACAGGATTGTCGGGCTGTTCAATCTTTTGATTTCAACAAATCGATATAACGGTCTCTCTGGCGGGAGTTTAGTGTCTGCACGTTAATGCTGACAGTGACGATGAGCGAACTAACCAAATTGATATGGCATGGCATTCGCAAAGTTTCCCTAGGGTTTCCATACGTGATTAACTCGAAGGTCAACATGCCCGACGAGCCTACTTTAGGCTTTCTTGCCCCCGGATAGGCAAGATTGGGGATTTGCATCGAAACCTCATGCCCCGTTAATTCGCGAGTACGTCCCGACAACATACCGCAACCGGAGACTTCGAGCATACAAGGTAACTCGATTTTTTTTGCTCTATTGGGATCTTTATCCATCGGTCAAATCAATTAAGCGAAATAACAAACTCTATTGCAGTTTGTTGGCTCACCATGGAAAAATCAAGCATTCTTTTTTGCTAGCAGGCACCCTTGACTTAGCAAGCAACCAATTTACGCAACACCTCGTCGATATCAGCACCATCAGTCGTATTCACCTTCAAGACAAAAGGAACTTCCTGCGCGTCCAGTGGATCGGCCCTGTTTAGCTGCAATGCCAACACGCCAAGATCGGCATCGGAGGGATCGCCTCCTTGCTGCTGCCGGTGAACGATGCGCTCAGACAATAGCTCTGCGGATGCTGGAAAATCCAAGATGAAGAAACGCACCCCCAAGCGTCCAGCCAATTCCATGCAATGGCGGCGGTGGGCCGCCGCTAAAAAGCTTGCATCCAGTAACACATTGTAACCAGAATTTAACAAAAGCTCCGCATGATCGGACAACACCTGATAATTCTGGCGAGTCATGGTATCTGAATAAAGGTCATTCGAGGCTACCGTTGTGTCCGTTGTGCCCAGACCGATACGCACCTTCCGTTTGCGTTCTATGTCGGATGAGATGCGGATCGCTGGCAGGCGCTCTGCCAACCATTTGGAATGAAATGACTTACCACTGCCGGAAAAGCCATGGGTGATTAGCAGGGTTGGGTTGCGCGCTTGGGGCTTGCAGGCGTAATCCAAATAACGATGGCATTTTTCCTGCCACAATCGACGTTCTGTAGACTCTATCGACTTCTCCAAAGCCAGTGCGCCCACTTTGGCTCGCACCAAAGCCCGATAGACCGTATAAAAATGCAACACTTCAAGACCTGCATAATCGCCGTTAATCTCCAAATACCGGTTCAGCAGTCGCCACGCCAAGTTAACTTGCCCACGCTCTTCGAGGTCCATGAAGAGAAAAGCGATTTCACTCATGCAATCGATCCATCGCAAGTCTTGGCTAAATTCAATGCAATCAAAAGGAACCAAGCGTCCATCAATAAGAACGAGATTTCCACTGTGTAAATCCCCGTGGCATTCACGGACTAAACCGGCCAGTTTTCTGGCTTGAAAAACACCGGAAAGCCTTTGGAATTCAGAACGGGTCCAAGCCAGTAAAGAGTTCAACTGATGTAAGTTTGAATCCCCATCACTATCGGCTGAACCCCCTCCTTGGCTGCGGATCGTATCAGGTGATGGAGCTTTATTTGCCGGGCCTAGCTCACCGCAAAGACGCAGTAGGTGGTCGAAGTTATGCTCAGCAGCGGCCAAAACGGTTTCAGGGATGCCATAGTGTTCATCTGAGCCGGAACACTGGGCTACATCGTGAAATGCAGCCAAACATTGCGCCAATTCGTCTATATGCTTTGCGGTGATGCGATTCTCAGCGATTAAGCGGTCGGCTAGGCCAGTTTCGTCGAATTGTTTCAGTTTGACGGCAGATTCCACCACTACCCCCTTACCGTCGATCTCGAAATGACCGTCTTCCTGGGTGATGGCAACGACATCCACATAGAGGGAAGGGGCAAGCCGTCGATTGAGCCTAAGTTCATCAACACAAAACTGGTGTCGTAAGGCCAAAGTGGAATAATCCAGAAAGCCAAAATTCACTGGCTTTTTGATTTTATAAGCATATTTACCCGTTAAGACCACCCATGAAATATGAGTCTCAACCAATCTGACACTTTCAGCCAGATTGCCATGAATGGCTGGGTCGCATAAGGCTTGGACAAACAGGGGCAGAGGCGGTTCAGGCATGCTTTTCTATGCTGAGTCTGCCATCGGTAATGCTAAGAGCCACCTCCCCACGCAAAACCGCCGACAACTCTTCACCGACCATGGTTTTCCGCCATCCATGCAGCAAACGGGCAAACGGGTCGCCGTCGAACAATTGCTCCAAGTCTTTGCGGCTGGCTAAAATGCTCGAATTAATGGTATTTTGCGCTGCACGAAGACGGACAACAGCCATCAGCAAATCCAATACGGCCTCTTGTTCGACAGACTTCTTACCGGAACGGCTCTTTTGTTCCAAGGCTTGCGGCGTCCGTCCCAGTGCCTCTTGGATCATTCGGCAAATGATGGCGCCATGGCGCTTGACCACTCGCTCGTCAATTCCCCGCACCAATTTGAGTTCGTCTATATTGGCTGGCTGCTGACGAGCCAGATCGAGAAGCGCGTCATCCTTGAGCACCCAACCTCTTGGCAAATCTTGGCTGCGGGCGGTTTGTTCGCGCCATGCCGCCAGCGTTTGCACAATTGAAAGCGGTTTGCTTTTGAGCTGATGGACTCCGCCAATACGTTGCCAAGCCAGTTCAGGAGGGTTTTCATAGTTGCTTGGATCAAGCAATTCCTGAAAGTCCCCTTCCAGCCAAGACAAACGGCGTAGTTTTTCCAAGCGCGGAAGCATGAAAAGATAAGCTTTTTCCAGATAAATCACGTCATCCGCTGCATAGCGGATTTGCTCAGGACTGAGCGGTCTGCGTGTCCAGTCGGTGCGGCTGTGGGATTTGGTCAAATTGACGCCAAGCAACTCCGCCACCAAGCCGGCATAGCTGATCTGCTCCCCCAAACCTAGCAAAGGCGCGGCGATCTGTGTATCGAATACAGGACCCGGCAGTTTTCCATACAAATTATAAATAATCTCCAAATCTTGCCTCCCCGAATGAAAAACTTTTGTAATCCGAGGGTTGAAAATGATCTCGAACAACGAATCCAGAGACTCTAGCGCCAGTGGGTCCACACAGGCTACGATATCATTAGCTGCAATTTGCAACAGGCAAAACTTGGGGAAATAAGTCTTTTCGCGCAAGAACTCCGTGTCTAAGACGATCCAAGAAACGTTGGTGAGTTTGGCACATAGTTCGCTCAACTGTTCGGGCGTATCTACATAAACGGGGGGAGGGATTGGCATGTTTAAAATTCACGGTTGATGGCAAGTGGGCCAGATTATAAACGGCTGTCTTCTGAACCCTTTAGTTAAACTACGGCAAAGCCCGACTTGGTTTAAAAAAAGACCAAGCCAGTCTTTCTGTTAACGCTTCACCTGACCGGCAAGGTTATGGGTTTGAATAGCTCTTCGACTTCATGTCTTTCCCTCAGCGCAAGAGCCTGAGAGATGAGGTCTTGGGTCAAATGCGGGGCGAATATGCGGATGAAATCATAAATGAAGCTACGTATGAACATGTCACGCCGCAAACATATTTTGGTGACGCTGCGACCGAACAAGTGTTCAGCATCAATGGGCACCAAATCATCATCCACAATCGGATCGTAAGCCATTCTCGCCACAATTCCCACACCTAGACCCAAGCGCACGTAGGTTTTGATGACATCGGCATCTACCGCCGTCAATACCACTTGGGGGTGAATGCCCAGTTTTTCAAAGGCCCTATCCAACTGCGAACGCCCTGTAAACCCAAAAACATAGGTGACAATCGGGTATTGTGCAACATCCGGCAGGCTAATACTGGCCAATTCAATCAGTGGATGCCCTTTAGGGACTAGAATACAGCGATTCCATTCGTAGCAAGGCAGCAACACCAAATTTTCAAAATGGTCAACGGTTTCTGTCGCGATAGCCATATCCACCAAGCCATGCGATGCCAGTTCTGCAATTTGGGTGGGGGTGCCTTGGTGAAGGTTTAATTTCACCCTAGGATAATGACCCATGAATTCACGCACCACCGACGGCAAGGCATAGCGCGCCTGAGTATGGGTGGTTGCAATGGCTATCGTGCCCGCTTTATTGTCCTTGTGGTCTTGGGCAATGTTCCTGATATCCTGCGTTTTGCCTAAAATTTCACCGGCAATCGCAACAATCTGCTTTCCAGCTTCAGTAATTTCTGTCAGATGTTTGCCATTACGGGCAAAAATCAGCACACCCAACTCGGCTTCCAGCATCCTCACTTGTTTGCTGATGCCGGGTTGGGATGTATACAAGCTATCCGCTGTAGCGGAAACATTGAGTTCATGCTGGGCGATTTCCCAAATATAGCGTAATTGCTGTAACTTCATCGTTTCAGATGCTGCAATTTATCCGGCTTGCCTTTCCATTCATCCGCATCTTTTTCAGGCTTTTTAACTTCAGTGATTACCGGCCATAATTTGGAGAGTTCTTTGTTAAGTTCGATAAAGCTTTGTTGCGCATCGGGCACTTCGTCTTCGGAAAAAATCGCATCGGCTGGGCATTCCGGTTCGCAAAGTGAACAATCAATGCATTCGTCGGGATCAATCACAAGGAAATTTGGACCCTCATGAAAACAATCGACGGGGCATACGTCAACGCAATCAGTGAATTTGCACTTAATGCAATTTTCGGTCACTACGAAAGTCATCTTTATGGTTTCCTAAAATCTAGTCAGTCAAAGTAATGGGCGGTGCATTGGAGCGTCATCGGTTTCCGACGATAGCGCTCAATGTAATCCGGCTAGTGAGGGGGCATTTTACATGGACACGGGAAATATTTCCAAAAGCCAATCTTGCCAACGGAGGAAAAATGTTGACAAGGACTCAAGTCGAACGGAAATCACCTGGTTTTATGATGGCACAACCAGTTTTTCCAGTCGGCAAATAAGACCGGGTCACAGGCGGCGACAGCGGAACTAGGTTGCAAACTAGACGAAAAAATGGGTCCGCCGTCCAAGTTTTCCATGCAACCCCCTGCCTCGGAAAATATCAAGGCCCCAGCCGCATAATCCCATAACATTTGCCTTCCATGCAGATACACATGGATACGTCTGGCTGCCAACCAAGACCATTCCAAAGCCACTGAGCCGAAATTTCGCTGCGAACAATACGGTGGGTGCGCAACCAACTCGCCGGCCAGTAGCGGCGCTAGGCGTTTGAAATCAACCACGGCAAGCGCATTGCGCAGGGGCAGCCGAATCGGCTCACTCACCAACGCCTTGCCGTTCAACATGGCTCCTTGGCCTTTAGCGGCTGTGAAACACTCGTCTCGAATTGGATCGTAGACCAAACCTAGCATGGGTTTCCGGTCAATCAGCAAACCTAACGACACCGAGAAAAATGGAATCCCGCTGGCAAAATTGCTCGTTCCATCCAGGGGGTCCAGACACCATAAGCCATTATCACTGCAATTGAGCAAGTCGGCTTGCTCTTCAACCGTCATTTCCTCACCCAACAGCCGGTATTCGGGCGCAAAAACGGCCAGATCCTTTGTCATTCGCCTTTGCATGGCAAAATCAGCCTCGGTGACGATGCTTCCGTCAGATTTATAACGCCGTTCGGCTTCGGCAAACAGTGGGAGTAGTTCCTCACGGGCGGCAGTTCTGACGATGTTGGCAAGCGCTTCGAGCATGGCGGTTAAGCGGGTAAGGGTTGAGTAAAGCCATTAGTTTACGCCAAGGGAATGCCAAGTTGTATAGCTAGACGTTAAGGAACGTCTGATCGTCTTAACTGTCCTTATTAAGATTATCCGCAGCCACTGCAAAATGGCCAGGGAGTCGCTCGGCGTTTCTGCTGACCAGTCGGGTTATAATTCAAACAAATCCTGAGAGTGCCTCAATCCATGAACACGATGACCGCGATCAAATTGCATGCCTTCGGTGAACCGGACTGTTTATGTCCAAGCCAGATGGACAGGCCACAACCCAGTATGGGGGAGGTGTTGATAAGGGTCGAAGCTGCCGGAGTGAATCGCCCCGATATCATGCAACGCAAGGGGCTATATCCTCCTCCCCCCGGCGCATCGGACATACTCGGCTTGGAAGTCGCCGGAACCGTGGCGGCAGTGGGAGAACAGGTTTCAAGCCCCCAGGTGGGCGATGATGTTTGTGCCTTAGTCACCGGTGGAGGATATGCGGAATATTGCATTGCAGCCGCCCCGTTATGCTTGCCTATCCCTAGAGGCTTGAATTACATTCAAGCCGCCTCATTGCCCGAAACTTTCTTCACCGTATGGACGAATGTGTTCGAACGAGGAAAACTACAAGCACGGGACAGCATTCTAATCCATGGCGGCACTAGCGGCATCGGTGTAGCGGCTATACAATTGGCCCGCTGTTTTGGCAGCAAGGTGTTTGCCACCGCAGGCACTGAAGAAAAATGTCGTTTTTGCACAGACTTAGGTGCGCAGGCCATCAATTATCATGAACAAGATTTTGCCGCTTCCATCCTAGAACTGACCGATAATCGGGGGGTGGATGTCATTTTGGATATGGTCGGCGGAGATTATCTGCAACGCAATCTGTCCTGTCTGGCCATGGAGGGTAGGCTGGTGCAAATCGCCGTCATGAATGGCCCAAAAGCCAACATCAATTTGCCAACCATCATGCTCAAACGCCTGACATTGACTGGTTCCACCTTGCGCCCTCGCAGTGTGGATGAAAAAGCCCGCATCGCACGGGCATTGTTGGCACAGGTCTGGCCTTTGCTAGAATCAGGCGAGATCAAGCCGATAGTCCACGCAGTTTTCAAACTTGAAAAGGCAGCCGACGCTCATTCCTTGATGGAAAGCGGCAGACATATTGGTAAAATAATCCTTACAACTGGATCTTAAGTGAACAATTTGCGGTATTTATTCTTCATCATTGCATTGCTGTCCCCGATTGCCGCAACAGCCGACTTTCATCAAGGTCTGATTGCCCTGCTTAACCGGGATTATGAAACCGCGATGAAAATGTTCAAGCCCTTGGCGGACAAAGGCAATGCCGCCGCACAGGTAAATGTAGGCAATCTATACATGAAAGGCTTAGGGGTGGACTCAAATTACTCATTAGCCCGCCATTGGTATCTGAAAGCCGCCGAACAAGGAGAGCGCATGGCCCAATCAAAATTGGGCATTATCTACTACTATGGATTGGGAGTGGAAAAAAATGCCCCGGAAGCGTTTAACTGGTTCCAAAAAGCCGCCGAACAGGGCGATAGCAGCGCCCAAACCACCCTAGCTTCGCTCTATGCATCCGGCGAAGGCGTGCTTATCAACAAGGCAATGGCATTTTACTGGTACACGATGGCAGAGGAACAAGGCAACAAAGAAGCTGCTAGGGGGCGCGAGAGTTTGGAAGAAGAACTGACTCCGGGCGATAGGGACGAAGCCTTGCGCTTAATGTCAGAAACCCGCAAGCTGAGGGCTGAAAAGGATGAAAAAGCCTTTGAGTCCGCCACGGCGGGGATTGGAAACCCAAGCCAACCCAGCCCCACTGAACCAAGCACCGGGTCCGAAGCCAAATCATCACACACCTTGGAGAAATCGAAGAAAAAGACCGTCCACCCATCAAAAACCGACTTGCCGGGCAAACCTTCTGCACCCAAAGACGGCCCGGCGGTAAAGCCAGAAAAGGCAAAGGCACTACAAAGTCCAAAAGCCATGACAAAAACTCAATCTCCAACCAAACCATTGCCATGATCCAAATTTTTCTGACTTCACTGGGCAGACTGACTGTCGGCTTTCTGCTCGTCGGCTTCTTATCCAGTTGCGCCCAAATCTATCACCCTAATCAATATGATTCATACACCCCGCTTGAATCTTGGGAAGTCCCCCAACCGGACGAGACCGAATCCGAACAAACCAAGGCAATCGTCACCGATAATCTGGAAAAACATAATTTCCAATTTAACGGCAAGGATAGTTTAATCGGAAAGTTGGCTACCGTGAAACTGCGCGAAGGCGACACTTTGCTGGACATCGCCCGTCATTTTGGCCTTGGTTATCAACATATCGTCGAAGCCAACCCTGGAGTCGATATCTGGGTTCCGCAAGAGGGAGCCCGCGTGATCCTGCCTTTACAGTTTGTCATGCCTGAAGCCAAGCATGAAGGTGTGGTCATCAACCTTGCAACCATGCGTTTGTTCTACTTCAAACCCGGCAAGGAATCCGCTCTGTCCACCTGGCCCGTGGGCATTGGACGCGAAGGCCGCTCCACACCATTGGGGGCCATGGCTGTGGAACGCAAGATGCAGCATCCGACCTGGTATGTACCGGAATCCATCCGCAGAACCCATGCGGAACAAGGCGACCCCTTGCCTTCGATTGTGCCTCCCGGCCCTGACAACCCCTTGGGCGACTTTGCGCTCTATCTGAGCAAGGCGAGTTATCTCATCCATGGCACTAACAAACCCTTCAGCATTGGCTTACGCGCCAGCAATGGCTGCATACGCCTATATCCCGAGGATATCGAGCTTGCCTTCAAAGCGATACCCGCCAAAACCCCGGTGCAAATCGTCAACCAGCCTTATGTGTTGGGCTGGCTCAATGGCGAGCTTTACTTGGAAGCCCATGATCCCTATGAAGAGGTTGATGCGGATGCTGAAAAGAAAGGCATCAAGGGTAAAATTCAAGCCATCGAAAAACAATCCCAACACAAAATTGATTGGCCTAAAGTTGAAGAAATATTGAAACAACAGCGGGGAATCCCAATCCCTATCTTCGTCAACACCCCGTCGGTTAAAGAGATGATCGCTTCTGCCACTGTGCTGGAACGCCCAACTCAACTGTTAGGCCAACCCCCAAAGGCAGAACAAGGCAAAGCGGGCTGGTTTATCCGTACCGAACAAACCGGGGATGAGTATCGGGCGAAGAAACTGGTTGCCCAATTGAATCATCTAGGGCCCAGAATTCCCGCCTACACCGTCGGGCAAAAAAATCAGTATCAAGTCGTCGGCGGGCCTTTCACGCAAGAGCAAGCCGCCCGCAGAGCACAGAATGCGCTGCTGGAAGATTTCAGCACAAAAAGTGAAATCATCCAACCCGACAAGGACTATGTCCCACCTAAACCAGCCGTCACCACCGTGGCAAAAAACACCGACAAACCCTTACCTGCCAAGCCGGCTAAACCCGTTTCGGCTCAACCCACCACTGCCGAACAGGCAAAAACCACAAAGCCTGAAACCAATAAACCTGAGGTCATAAAACCCGTCAAAGCCGAACCTACGCCATTGGATTGGATCGAGCAAGAAAAAGCCAAGAATCCAGTCAAGCCTGTGGAAAAGAAACCCAAGACGTTTATCTTGAAATTGCCGAGTCCGTTTTAGGCATTAATTATTACGCCGCCATTGCATCATAAAGTACTTATCCATTTCTATGGCTAATAAGGGATTTTCTGGACAGTGAGCCAAATCAAAAACTCTTTTCGCGTGGGTCTCGATGAGATACCTAGGCTTTGGTTCACTGCCATTAAGTTAAGGATTTCCCGTTTGCCAGAGTTGGAGTGCAAGATTTATCTTGCACGTATTTTCAAGAGTTAGCGCCCTTTGCAAGATAAATCTTGCACTCCAGTTTTGGCTTAACTTAATGGTAGTAAGGCTTAGGTTTCGATCCCCGTCGTCATATCCGACATTGAAGTTTTGGGCAATGCTATCACCTGCCTTATAATCAATGAACAAAATGAAGCCCATAGATTTTTACTCAGACAAAATAGATGATTACCCGAATTTTTCGAGTCCGAGTCCCAACCCCGTTACATAGTGAATTTGAGTTAAAGTTCGCTTCGATTTCTGTGGATGCGGTTAAATCGCAGCCTGGTTTAATTTCAGTGTCGATTGGGCGACCTACCCAATGGACACCCGAAGAATACGCTATGATGACGACTTGGGAAAACGAGCAGAGCCTTTGTGAGTTTGCAGGAGACAATTGGAATCAGGCTGTAATTCCATTAGGCATGGAAAAATTTGTGTCCGAATGTTGGATTCATCATTATGAAAACTATGACATTGGCGAGAAAAACTGATCATGTTGGAAACCTTGACTGCCTGATTATTCGACTTAGCTCATGACGACTACAACCAAAGCCCCTCTTGTTTTGCTCTCCGCTGGTGAAGCCTCTGGCGACCAACATGCTGCCAGCCTTTATCTCGAATTGAAAAAGCTGATGCCGAATGTAAAGGCCATTGGCATGGGCGGGGCAAAAATGCGAGAAGTTGGTGTGGACATTCGCTACGACTCCACATCCATTGCCGTCATAGGTGTGGTGGAGGTCATCAAGCATTATGGTGAAATTCGCCGAGCCTTGAACTTGATGAAAACCATCGTCAAACAGGAAAAACCAGATTTATTGATCTGCGTGGATTATAAGGAATTCAATTTCCAACTGGCACGTGCCGCCAAAGTGACCGGTGTCAAGGTGCTGTTCTATGTCAGTCCTCAGGTATGGGCATGGCGACCGGGGCGGGTGAAAAAATATGGCGAGGCGGTGGATCATATGGCTGTCATCTTCCCTTTTGAGGTTTCCTTCTACGAGGCTCATCATATTCCTGTCACCTATGTCGGCCATCCTTTGGCTGGCAAAGTTGTCCCATCCATTTCCAAAGCGGAAGCCTTGCACGAATTCGGATTAGAGGGGGAAGGACCCGTCATCGGCTTATTGCCCGGTAGCCGAGCCAATGAAATCAAACGACTCCTGCCAGTCATTCTAGAAACGGTTGAACGTTTGGCAAGCCATTTCCCTAATGCCCGCTTTGTCCTTAATCAAGCGAGCTCGGTCACTGACACGGTGCTGGAACCGTATAGGGCCAATTGCAAGGTGGCGATTAAGACCATAAAAGGGAGAAATTATGATGTGTTACAGTGTTGCGATGCGGTGATTACCGTTTCGGGGACGGCGACACTGGAAGTGGCGCTGGCGGGTGTGCCGATGGCGATCATTTACAAACTAACCCCCATCACTTATTGGTTGGGGCGCTTGCTCATCAACATCAAATTCATCGGACTACCCAATATTTTGGCTGGCAAAGGCATTGTTCGGGAATACATTCAACACGAAGCCAATGCCGATAATATTGCAGCGGAAATTGTCAAAATCATAGAAGACAAAGACTATGCCAGACAAATCTGTGAAGAGTTGCAAACCGTCAAAGCCTTGCTTGGGGAAGGTGGCGGGTCTGTCAAATTGGCGCTCTTGGCAAAACAAATGCTAAGCGATTGCATAACTTGACCGGGCATTATTGAGCGACGATTTCAAGCTTACAGAAAGTTATCCACTGTCAACCCCTTGACATGGAAAAAGCTTCAGGCAACATTAAAAAACTGTGACAAGACAGTGACTTATCATTTATAAAATAAAATAATGCATAAAAATCAATAACATGATAAATTTTTAAGTTAATGGCTTAGGTATTGGTCATTATTTGCCAATCCTTCAAACCGGTAGCCAGAATGCTGGTTCTGAGACTAAATCCACATAGTTATCCACAGCTTTTTCCACTAACTCTGTGGATGAATGGCAAGATGGAATTTACCAGAACGGCATAAAAGGACTAAAATTGACATGAAAAAAATAGAATGGAAATTCAGCATGAATTTGAACTTGAAGCTTGCATTAATTGTGGTTGGACTATTGTCACTTTGGGGTTGCTCCACGACAAAACCGGTAGACCAAAAGCCAGATTTTGGGAAGGGCAACAAAATTTTCAACGGCTATTGTGCGGAATGTCATTTGAACGCTGACAATGAAGCGCCGCAATTGGACGAGTCCGACGATTGGGACGTGCGGAAGCCGCAGTGGGGAGCGGTTTGGAAAGATCATGTCAAGAGCGGTTTCTTGTCAATGCCAGCCAAAGGGGGGCACTCCGAATTGACCGAGCAGGATATAAACGATGCCTTATATTTTATGGAAGTGAAAATCCGCTCTTTGCCTTGATGGGGGAAAGGCGGCAATGACCCCTTTCAGCGCGCCTTAGGTTACGCATTAAAGCAGATGGATGCTTTGGGTTATGACAGCAATTCTCATTATGGCTAAAACGCCGTCATTCCGGCATGGACTGCCGGAATCCAGTGCCATGGACGGTAACTTGTCGGTGCATAAGTGTTTGATTAAACATGACTGGCAAATCCTAGTTTCACGTCCATGTGACTGGATTCCTGCTTCCCGGCAGGAATGACGGGTTATACATCAACGCTTTGCCTCATAATGAGAATTGCTGGGGTTATGAGCTTTGTCTAGCAATGCAAAGCCTGACAGTGCTAAAATGCCCTTACGATATAGAAGCTTCATGCGTTGAACATTATTGCCCCGGTAGCTCAGTAGGATAGAGCATCCCCCTCCTAAGGGGAAGGTCACACGTTCGAATCGTGTTCGGGGCACCACATATCAAAGCCTTACGGCATTTTAACTGTAAGGCTTTTTAATTGGCGCTACGCTGGTACTTCATTACCAAATCATGCATAGCGAAGCCCGCACACGAATAAACCGCATCAACCAACAACTGGCTAAAGCTGGCTGGCCGGTTTCTTCGCGCCAAGTCACATGGTCTTCTCGCTGTTAATGAGAAGCCATTTTGCAATGTTTTAGGCGGGGGGAGTGTTTGGAAAGATGGGCTAGGATTGAATCATTCCGGGGCTACTGGGTGAACTAGAATAATCGGCGGCTGGGCAAAGTCTGCCTTGCGTTACGAAAGCATTGTCTAAAACAACGATTCCAGCCGATAGGTGGGCATTATCCCGCCTGCCAGCGTCGCCCCCGACACGCCGCCAACCACCAAGGCCGAATCCAAGCCCGCCCCTGCCGCGCCACGGATGTCCGTTTCCACCTGATCCCCAATCATCACTACATTATTAGTACCCAAGCGGCGGACTGCCTCAACAAAGAGGCTAGGCTCCGGTTTCCCAAGGCGCACGAAGGCCACATCCTCGCGGTCAGGAAAGCGTTGCCTGAGCGCGGTTTCGATCATCAGGGCCACCATGCCGGAGGTGATGCCGAAACCCGAGGATTTTGGGTAGATCAGGTCTGGGTTGGGCAGGATCAGGGGGACGGTTTCGCCCCTGTCCAGCTTCGCAATCAGTCGGCTCAGCACCGCGTCCACCCCGTCCAAGAAAGGGAAGCCCACTTGGTCGCCAATCAGCACCAAGTCAAAGTCCTCGAAAGGGGATGCCGGTCGCGCTCCGGCGTCTTCGGCATAAATGAAGCTGTCTTCTGGCCCCAGCACGGCGCAGCGCAGCCCTTGGTAGCCCTTGGCTTCAAAATACGGCTTGATCAGCAAACCAGCGGTGAGGATGCGTTCGGGGGCCAGGTCGAGTCCAAATGCCCTGTAACGGATAGCGGCATTTTCTGGCAGATGCCCCGCCGTGTTGGACACCAGATAATAGGGTTTGCCCAGCCGGTTTAGCTTGGAAATGAGTTCCGCCGCCCCGGGCAATGCGCCTTCCTTGTTCACCAGCACACCATAGGCATCCAGCAGCAGTGCGTCGTAGCGGGCGATGAGTTCGTCGGTGGTAACGGCAGGGATTGTATTCATGGATTGGCGCATTATACACGTTAGGCAAGCCCAGTTAAATTTGCAAGGCCGATTGAAATATTTGCCCTGATTGCCCCCCCTCACTTGAGGGCAAGGTTTCGGCCTTGTGCTGCACTTTGTACCCCGAATGCGGCGTATCGGGGGCGACGTTGGCAGGCCGGATAATGCCCACCTATCGGCTGGAATCGTTGTTTTAGACAATGCCTTCGTGACGGCAGGCTGGCTTTGACCCGCCGCCGATTTTTCTGATTCACCCGGCAGACTCGGAATGATTCCATCCTAGCCCATCTTTCCAAACACTCCCCCGCCTAAAAGTGGACAATGGCTTCTCACTTTCAGTGAGAAGACCATGCTACCAAGACTGCTTATCATCTACTGCGGCAAGGTGCAAAAACAAATGGACGCACTCAAAAGCCAATACACCTTCAAACTGGTTCCGATTCCAGTCTTGGGTTCAGAATCACAAAGTCTGGTGGTGAAAATCGGCTGTCTGCTGCAAACCCAATCCAAAGGCATGGCATTTGGGTTGACCCTGCGCGACCAAGGATAGTCTATTGGAATCGGCACGTCATATCGGGTGTGATTAAAAGTGATGCGGGTATAGAATTCCCTATAAATTTCTGCCATCCAACTCCTATGAAGCCCACCATGCCTACCCTTGATGAACAAGATATCGTCTTATTGCAACGGATCAAACGCCATCCGCTGTTGCGCG
>CAIOOA010000095.1 GCA_903859815.1 uncultured Methylococcaceae bacterium
ATCAACGAAAGGAAGATTATCCAGAGGTTCATCCTCAAGAGGTTCAGGAACCTTAACACCTCGAAACTCACCGAGGCTGAAAAGCATACGGCAACCGCTTAGCACCAAGTAGGCTTCAATCAAATCATCCTTATCCATATCCGAGAACTTGACCGAATATTTGCAGACCTCCAAAAAATCAATTTCGGGGTTATCAGGATGCTTAGCCGGTGTGCAATTCACTACATGACTATCACCCGTTATCTTTAGCCATTCATCCTTGAGGGCCTGCCAATCGAATCGATCACGGTGCAAAACCATGATATGCACATGCGGATGCCACTCGCCGGAATTTTTGCCCCTCTTGATCTCATAAGAACCCACAGCCCCGAGAATCTTAGTCCACTCAGTAACAATACGATTACCAGCTTTTGAATCCCTTCGCCTTCTTGAGCATTCCTCAATGGAATGCTTTAGATGCTCAAACCGCTCGGCAAGGTCTGGACCATCTTTCACGGTGAAAGTAAGCATGGAAAGCCGCATTTTTCCCCGCTGGGCAATGATTGCGCGGTAGCGGTCTAAATACACCTTAAGAGTTTTTGCGCCCCTCCTGATGGCACAGAGGGGGCAAAGAAGATGGTTCTTGCAGAAATTAGCGGAATGAAGCCGAACAGAGCCAGCCGTATAGTAATTACGAAAATGAAGATACTCGCCGCAGGATGAAAGCTTGGGAACCTGTGCGGCGAGTTTTTCAAGTTGCTTGAGAGTGTAGCCGGTGTCCTCGAACTCTGAACGGTTGACAACGCCCCGGATATTGCCCAAAGTAGCAACAGCACGGGCTTTTGCAAACCCGTAGCGTTCCAATCGAGAGGGCAACCTCTCAGCTTCATCGAAACCCCGTTGAACATCTGCCGCCAAGCTGTCTAGTTCTTCGGGGTTTCCCCTTTCCGGGGATTCGTCGCTCATCTGTTCATGCCTTTTTCCGCTTTGCGTTTGCGAGTGCTTTAGTTCTATGTATGAACATAGAAGAGCGGACCGCTCCAACAGGCCGCGCACTACGTGCTCGGGCTGTTGGTCGCTTACCGCTCCGGCTACGCCGCATTGTTGAACAACGGATTTTTAACGCCAGACGATGAAGGCGAAGAAGTAGGAAGAGCCGAGCCTTCAACAGAAGGAAGGGAACCCTTAGGGATGAAATAGATTACCTGTCCCTTAGCCGGTGCGAAGATGCCAAGAGCAACGCTAATCTTTTGACCCTTTAGAGCATCAAAAGGCTTAAAATCCTCACAAGTTAAAGTAACCATTTCCATTCGAGTTTGCCCATTAGGCAAAGGCATATCACCCAAGATTTGCACCTTGGGCTTTTCATCGGAAAGGATTTCACCGGTTTTTGAGTCAACCCGCTTGGGTTGCTCGAAAGTGTGGAGAACTGTGCCAGTAAGGTTAAACATGCTCATGTTAAGCGGCCTCTTCCGAAGTATGAACAACAGCCAATTCAGTAGGCTTTACCTGTAATTCAGAAGTAAAACGCCTAACCAATTCACGATAATCCGCCCTTGGCCCTGTTTCAAATTGAGCACGTACATATTCACCGTCTGGCAATTGACCCAAAACTTCATCTGTTTCATGAACAGAAAAAGGTAAAGCGCTTTCAAAATCTTCAATTGATGTAGAAAGAAGATCAGAGACAAGTTCATTGCGCGAACGGTGAGGAAACATTGATTCAATTGCTTGAATCTTAACAAATGTCTCGATTGGTACACGGATGGTAATCTGCTTAAAGTCAGAGCCACGATTGATAGACCATGCCTTGACCAAATCAGAAGCCGACACTTTTACTTTCAATGCTTCGCAATGCATAAAATTTTTCCTCTTAGATTTAATTTAAAATGCAATTTATATTGCAATTTAAGTTTAACTCTTAATTAAATTATTTGCTTGAGTCATTTTGTCGCACCTAGGCGGAATATCCGCCCAGGTGCAAATGCCCGTTACGTTTAACCAGGGCAAAAGCCAGTTAGATTATTGGCCGGCCTCAACCGTCAGCGCTGGCTTGCTCCGCGTACCGCGTCGCTAGGCCATCGCTTCCGGTCTCGACCGGCAATTTTGGGAGTGTAAGAAGATCAAGCATCATTGAAACGGCCATTTCCAAAGGGATGCCGTCTTGTTGGTAACGAAGTTTCAAAGCCTGTAGGCGATTGAATACGTCAAAAACATAGGGGAGAGATTCAAGAGAGCGGGGAAGGAAACGCATTTTTCCTTTAACCAATGCGCCCCGGCTAAACTTCCAACCCTTCCAATCGTCATAAAGCTCCCGTTTGTCATAAAACCGAAGCAAGCGAATAGCAATATCCGGGGAACCATGGGAGTCCCAATTGGTGATGGTGCGCTCAGTGACACAGCAAAACTCGGCGGCCGCCAAACGATTACCAAGCCCGACCTTGTGACGAAGTTTGTAGAATGCAGACCGGACAGGACGCTTAACTTTTGTGATGGAGGTTTTAGCGACCATTGGAAACCTCCCGATAAATGCCAGATTCAACAAAATCGAGATCAAGCAATTCTAAAACAGACTGCATTCGTTGATTGAGATATTCAACGATGGTCTTGGCGCGGGAGTAATCATCAATCAGCAAGGCACAGTCAAGCGACTCCTGAATGAAGACTAATTCATCAAAACGGGAAACGATACGCAAACAAAGTGCGTTAAAATCGGCAGTAGCCATGATCTTAGCTCCAGTACAGCAAGTTTGTGGTTAGGTTCTGTCAGTGTTACCAGCACTGGCAGAGCCGCTAATCATTCATGTGAACGACAGGACTAGTATAGAAAACTTTTCCCTTCAATGCACACGTCAAAAGAAAAAGGCAAGAGCGCAAAGCGCCGACCGAAAATTAAAACAAAGTCCCCACCCACACACCCCTATACCTAGGATGTTTGAATTTTCAGCGAAAGAAGGAATATGCATTAATCGCGTTACGTTACGTTACGGAAGAAGGGCAGGAGCAAAAAAGTTGCGGTCGGACAATCGGACGGCAAAAAGCTAGTGGCGCGAAGCCATCGCTGTACTTAAAAAATACAGGCTCATAGAAGCAATTGCCGAATCTACAAGACTGAGACACCAAAAAAGTAAGCAGAAACTGACGCGCGAAAAAGTGTAGAGGAATATCAAATATATACCGCGCTTGTCTGCCCATTTTTTAAATTGACTGTAAGCATTTCCGAATACTAACCATTCGTGCGGTCAATTTAAAAAATCGGGCTTAAAAGCATAAGCAAAAGCTTATGCATGACATCGAAAATGAGAGACAAGAAGGCGATTTTTAGAGCCGATCTGAAACGAGCGGTTGCCGATCGGGAAACAGGCCAGCCAAAAAAGGGCATAAAACTCAAAGAATGCATAAGTAAAACTTATGCCTATAGGACTAGGGCAGGATAGGCGGTTTAGCCGCTATTTGGCTCATATTCGGGCTTGCCTTTGACTTGGCCATATTTATAGAGATTCTGAAAAGAGCGTTTCCTTTCCAGTTCCTCAGCCTTGAGCTTGCGAACTTCAAAGATAACGTCATCGGGAAATCTAAGCCGCTTGACGGGCTTTTTTAGAGATTCTTGGTAGGAATACGGCACATGCTCAAGAATCGCCTTCTTGCCAACGTCAGAAGCCACGAGCGCATGAAAAGCGACCACTGCATGATTACTATCAGGGTCAACAAAATAGGGTTGCTCACCTTGCTTGCGAGTTGCCACCAAGTTGTAAACGCCTTGAAAGAATCCATAGAACAGATCAACGAAAGGAAGATTATCCAGAGGTTCATCCTCAAGAGGTTCAGGAACCTTAACACCTCGAAACTCACCGAGGCTGAAAAGCATACGGCAACCGCTTAGCACCAAGTAGGCTTCAATCAAATCATCCTTATCCATATC
>CAIOOA010000096.1 GCA_903859815.1 uncultured Methylococcaceae bacterium
CTGCTGCTCGGCCCCGTATTCGGCCTCGGCCTGGGCAAGCTGGTTGTCGGCTTGGCTCAACTGCACCCAATAGTCGTGATGGTAGATGGGCTGGGATAGTTTCAAGTAGGCGTTGCTGTCCCAGAAATGCTGCTGCCCGATTTGCAGATTAGTAAAAGTATTTTGGGTGTCATACCGGTTCTGAGTCAAATTGCCGACGATAGCCAAGGTGGGCAACAGACGGGCGATACTCTGCGGCTTGATTTCCAAAGCTGCATTGCGGTTGGCTTCCGCCTCCAATATTTTGGGGTCCCTTTCCATGGCCATTTCATAAATTTGCAGCAAGTTTTCGGCGTGGGCGCTGGTTTTGAACAGTAACAACAAGATTATTATAAAAAGTTTTGTTTTCATAGAATATTTGATTAACAGTGCTCAATAAATATTTTCATAATTATGGATAGAAACGTATTTTTTTGCTATTGTTACAGAAAACTGCCATAGGTTTTCGATTCTATTTAGGTAGTTGATAATTATTATTAATATATCAAAGCACATGCTTTAAGTTTAAGCATATCCTTTCGTATAACACACTAACTTAGTCTGGTACTATTATGAGATCAATATGGATTGCCTGGTGGGCTTTAATCACTTTGTTTCTTCCTGTTTGGGCTGGTGTGGCGGTTGCCACGCCGTTATCAGTTTCTTTTACGTCTACCACTGCGGGCCCTGCCGTTGCGGGGGATACCATCGAAGCGACTTTGTATCTGAATGATTCGGTTTCATTCAACACATTGGACGCGATGCTTTCCTGGGACAACGTCGTATTGGTCCCGATAAACCAAGTGTCTTCGGATCATTTCCTGACACTGGGCAGTGTGTTTGCCGGAAGCAGCTTCGCACCGGTCACTTACGACAGCTTGCCCGGCGATTCGTCGATCACCATCAGCCTAGTTCCCACTGTCGATCCCGTCGAGTCAGCCAACGGACCCGGAGTGCTATTCATGCTGTCATTCCAAGTCAGGACGGGGATCGTGTTGCCAGCCGCTACAAGCATACAGTTCAATGCCTTGGACGCCCCGTCGGCGCTGGGCGCGGGCTTGGCGCTGTATCAGATTTACGACCAGAACGGGGGTGTGATCGACCCGGAACTGGCACCTTGGGTCGCCACCCCGCAGGCAGTTTCCATCGCCCTCCGCAATCAAGGGCCGTCCGTCCCGGAACCGGGTTCATTAATGTTGATGACCTTGGGGGCAATCGCGATGGGGCGGTTTATTGGCAAGCGAAGATCATGAACACTACCAAACCCTACCCTACACTTATAACAAATGCAACGCTTGCGATGGCAGGTGAAACAGCCAATTGCCTCTACCCCGCTAGACTCGACCTTTTGTATTGAATTTATCCGCAAATTGCAACAACGCCGATTAAGAAGGACTTCCCAGATGAACACTCAAAACCTGAAATTCCCACGCTCTTCCAAGATGTTCAGTTTCGTGCCTGGCATCATCGCCAAAGCAGTGCGAAACGCCTTGCCATTGCCGCGATTGCAGAAGAAAAAGGAATCAACCTTGGATGCCCAAAGAGTCAGGTTTGAGAGTCTGGAACCCCGGTTGCTCATGTCGGCCGACCTCATCCCGCAAGCTTCTATGGATCAGAATGATATTACCCAGACTGTGGTGGCAAGCCAGTTGACATCGGTCAACGATATACCGCAAATCGATTTGGGAGGCATACTGACTACGCAGGGCTTGGGGTTCAGCACGATGGCGGAAACGGTTGCCAATGGCAGTTTGCAAACCTTGGGTTCTGTAAGTACCTCTATGGCGGTCAGTGAAACAGAACCTAACGATTCGCAAGTGACCGCGACCGTCCTGCCGCTGGCGGAGAACCCGGCGGGGGGCGGGCTGTGGCTGGGGCGCGGCATCGGGCGGCAGGACCCGGCGGTGTCCGGCAACTATTACAGCGACCCGGACTGGTGGCAGGTGGAATTGCGGGCCGGGGACTGGCTGACGGTGGCGGTGGACACCC
>CAIOOA010000097.1 GCA_903859815.1 uncultured Methylococcaceae bacterium
CCTCGACAAACCGGTCTACAAACGGCAATGGCTGGTTAAAAATGGCTGTCCACCAGAATAGTCAATCTTCGGAAAATGACGATTATACTTTCCGTCTGATTTCAAGTGGGTGAAACCCTCTAAAAACTTGAAGATCGAGTAAGATGAAAAACCGAATACATCCCCATCTCCTTCAAACCTAAACCGAGCCATACATAGCCCACATGCCACCCCATGCCCTAGCCGCCTTTTCCTCCGTTTTGTCCAGCCTTGGCTTCAGGCATCCCCGGCAGGCCACGCCATCGTCGAAACCCGCCACAGCCACCGGGCCATGCCCGCCACCACCCGGAATGCTTCCCCTTCTTTCGCCTGCCGAGTTGCTGGCAAACCGGCGCGCCAGCGTCAGCCGCATCGAAGAACTGGCCGGCACGACCCCAGCCCACTTCGAGCGCTACTACCTCGACACCCTCCACCGCTTCGCCCGCTGGTGCCAGCAACGCCCGGCATCCCAACCGAACCATGCCCGCCCGGGCGGATTGCTGGACAGGGGGATGGAAACCGCCGCCGCCGCGTTGAAAATCCGCCAAGGCCACCTCCTGCCGCCCGGCACGGTACCCGAGCAAGCCGTGTTGAAAAAAGACCTGTGGACTTTTGCCGTCTTTACCTTGGGTTTGCTCAGTGATCTGGCGAAACCTACCGCACAACAAATAGTCACTTTGTCTGATGGAACCGCCTCATGGGCCTGGAACCCGTGGTCAAGCACAATGGATGACGACCCCGCCGTGCGCGGGTATCGTTTAGAAGCGAGCCTAGAAACGGAAAACCATGCCCATGTCCCGGACAGTGCCTCTCTGATGCTGGCCAATCTGATCATTGCACCCGCAGGGCTTGCTTGGCTGTCCTCCGATCCAACCGTGTTTTCGGCTTGGCTGGCATGTGCGTCGGGAGACAAGGCATCGGCAGGGAAATTGGGTAACATCCTCGGCAAGGCCAGCAGCCTGCCTTCATTGCCCTCGCCGACTATTCAAAAGACAACGTCATCAACAACCCTGCAAACGGAACCTTCCATCTTGCCATTGCCACCAGAATGGGAAAGTCGGCCGACCCTGCCCATCAGCGAAAATGCATCGGATTCATTCTTGGAGTTACCCGGTGTCGATAGACTGGTCATTGAAGAAATCAAACTTCTACAGGAAAACCAGCCATTGGAATTGACACAGATCGATGGGGCTCAACAAAAAGAAGCCGTGATGGGTAATGCGAAGGAAGCCCCCGCAGCCAAATTCATGGAATGGCTGCGCATTGGAATAGAACAGGGCCGCATCCCCTACAATGACAAGGATGCCCGTGTCCACGTCGTCCCCGAAGGTGTTTTGCTCGTCACCCCCAACATCTTTAAAGACTTCACCGAGGAATGCGGAGGGGGGCGTTGGGATACCGTGCAGAAGTTGTTCATCAAGCGCAAGCAGCATGTGAAAACAGCAAGCGGTGAGAACATTCATCAATACGAGGTTGGGTCTGGTTTGTCTCAGACTGTGTTGTCAGGATTTTTGCTTAAGGATCCGTCGTTAGTTTTTGGTACATTTGCCAAAGACTCTAATCTGCACATCAGCAAGCAAATTGATGGTGGTTCATCCAATGATATGGGATAGCGTATTTGAAATATGTCTGTCGACTTTCCTTTTGGTAGGTTCGCATTCCTTAAAAAAGAAAACATACGCTTTGAAGATAGATATCTTCAAGTAATAAGGAAAATTGATGTATCTAGTTGTCGCTGACTAGGTCACTTGATTTGATGCTGTGTATTGAGGTTTGCTTATACGCTGGACTTATTCACGTGGCTTGCATAAGAATAATAATTAAAGAATAAAAATAAAGGATAAAAGGATAAGATCAGAAACAATGAAAAATTAAAAATAAAAATCAACAACTTGAAAATATATCCCGCAGCTTAATCCTACAATAAAACCACAACGTTTCCATACTCGCAGCTTAATCCTACAACGAAATGCCCGACCCGCAGCTTAATCCTACAACGAAATGCCCGACCCGCAGCTTAATCCTTTAAGGAAGTGGCTCAACTGCAGCTTAATCCTACAATGAGGGCCCCTTGATCTGTGGATAACTTGGGCTAAAAATGTTGCCGCAGCTTAATCCTCTAACAAAATGATATGACTCGCAGCTTAATCCTACAAGACCCGCAGCTAAAACCTATAACACTTACAGGTTTAAAGGATATTTCTTGCACAATGCTGCCGCTGTCACGTTGGCCTGCCGCTTGTTGGCTGCTTTGGCTTCTCCTATAAATGCAAGCGAAGGTGTCAGATAGTAGATGGCATCAAGAATTTTTCCGCGAGGCCCAAGTGTTTCCTTCTTTTTCCAACTACCCAGTACGTTCCTTGCCTTGAGTTCGTTCAAAGCGTCTTCGATATCCCCATAGTTGTTGCGCTCCTGTTTCTGCTTCAGTAAACCGCTGTCTCGCTTGATCGTCTTATAGTAAATGGCGAATGGTGGTGCCATTAGGCCTGCTTGAGTGAACTTCATACACAAATATTTGTGAAGCCATCGGGCAAGCTGGGTGGAGAGGCTCATCATCAATTCATAGTTAAACTGACGATAAGCAAGTGCGGCAATGCCTAGCGTGATGAACGGGTGAAAGTGTACAATCCATTTCGCATCGGAATCGACATTTAATTGCTTCTTGCCGACGCTCGTGAGTAAGGGAAGGTATGGTGACGACATGCGGCCTTCCTCGCCATTCCCTTCGGCAAAGATGTCAATGAAGCTGAAGTGAAGGATGTACAGGCTCTGAACGATCTCCTGATAGGAGAAGGTGTGACCCCGCGCCTTTAGCTCCATCATTAATTCATTGAGCGAAAATGTGACGCCACTGGCTTCGTTCGGCGGCTGAAGAATGAAGCCGTAACGCTGTTGCGATGCCAACTTTCGCAACGCATCCTCAACCAGTTCCTCGCGATTACTTGGATAATAATCGACAGATTTTGGGCTTCCATTTTCGTTAAGCAGTGGCTTCCCCTGCTCATTCAAGGCATTTAGCTTTGCCGGGCGGATTTCGGCTCGAAACATAGTGCCGCGATAGTTGAACGTGAGCGGATAAATTGGCAATGTATCGGTTTTTGGGTCGCGAAGGGAGTTCTGCTGGCGGCGCGTTACCGAGAAACGCGGTACGCTGTCCCACAACTCAATTGTGTTGGAAAGTTTCTTCCGTTCGTCCTCTGTGTTGCAAAGAAAGGTTTGAAACAGCCCTAGTTGTTTGTTGTTCAAATCAGCTTCATCCGGCGGAGCTGATTTGGCTGAAGTACTACCAATTCTTGGGTATAAGGCATTAATCTTCTTATTCATACCTTTCTCTGTTTTAGATGGGGCAGTGATATCTTGCGGCACAATGTGCGCGCTTGTAGCTTCCGATGATGTGCCACTCGTCTGGGCCAGATCAGTCACGCCCTCGCAGAAATTCGGAAGCGTTTGCTCCGGATCATGGCTAACGTCACCTTGCTTCGTCTGCTGTTTGGTGGAGATTTGTTTGTTATTCATGTTTGATTGATAAGTATCACAACGGCTACTGTATATTCTAAACATACAACCGACTTTTTGCTGCCCAGTATACATTTTTTCAGTACTACTCCCGTTTCACTCCAATTAGCGACTTACGTAAAGTAGTCTCATCTAATTGTTATTTAATGATATATTGGTCTTACAAACAAGCTGATTTTAGAGTGAGAACCTCGTTGTCATTGGAAAATGGAAATAAAATAAGGAGAAGTTCAACCCAAATCACATTTCCTGTATCCGCCGGGTGTTTTCAACGTCAATGAAGACACAAAAGTATTCTTTTCTTGGTGAGTAACTTTGATGCTGTTGTCCATGAGAGCATTTTTTGTCGATCTACTAATAACAAAAAGAAAACATTTGTTGACAAATGTAAACACTAGTTTTTCTTGTGTTTTTCCTTTAGAGCTTCCCACGCCATTTCAAAAACCTCCCCAACCATCAACCCGTGGTCATCCACAAATTGATAGAGTTCATCAAGGACTTCGGGTTTGGCACGGCAAGTAAACTGGCCTGTGCGACCAGACTTCCGGTATCGTGGCTTACGGCGAACGCTAGATGGTTTCGTTTCGCCTGCCATATCCATAGCAGGTTCCCGGCTTGTAAAATTTACGGCCTCAGCAACCTCCGCAACCTTTTCTGCCGCCGGACCTCCTTGCGCCACGCCTTCTTTTGGATTAAAAGCCCTCGCCTTCTCGGTGAGGTCTGGTACGCCCTCAAATATGCTTCGTCTGGTATTCATTTACGCAACCTCCGCAGGTTGTGTTGTTAACCCCGTTTCGTTTTGGCTGGTGTTGCCATAGATGCCGATAAGGCGATCTAACGCTTCCGAGGCAAAACTCCTGGCGTTGGCTATCCCTGCTTCGATGGAAGACACCTGCTTGGGATCGAGGGTATAGAGTGTCCCGCCGAAGGAGAAAATGGCCCTAAAGGCATCGCGTTCATATATTTCCACATTAAACACAGGAAAACCAGCTTCATTTATTTGAGATTGCACATCTTTAAGCGTTCGTGGCCGGATCGCAGCATTTGTGCGGGTAAAAAGAATGGCAAAGGGAATTTGTTTGTTAAACGCCTTCTCCTGTTGCTTGACAAGAGCCACTCCTTTTGCAGCTTCCTTGGCATCAAGCTGTGACCCTTGAACGGGCAAAATCACCAGATCGGCCCTGCTGATAGCGTAAGCAACCATCATTGACGCGGAACCTTCTAGATCGATAATCAAGTAAGTGCTTTTTCGTTCCTCCACCTCAATCAAGTCAATGATGTTTTTTTCAGTCACGTTAGAAATAACTTTAAGTGTTTCGGGAACCCTTCCGTGAGCAGCCCAATCCGACACCGGCTTATTGGGGTCAGCGTCGATGATGGTAACTGTTTTTCCTGTAGCAGAAAGCTCAGTAGCTAAAAGAACGGCGGATGTGGATTTGCCTACGCCCCCTTTTGAACTAGCGAAAACTATTGTTGGCATAACGACCTCACAGTGTTGTTGTAAGTTTTGAAAGCGCTAAATTTGTTAACAGTAGACCTACAATATACATATGAAAACAGGATGTCTACAGTATACATCTAAACAACTGTAGATCAACTGAATTCATATGTTAACAAATAGAGCTACTAATAAATTTTTCATATTTTTCAGTAAATTGTTAAAAATTAATTAAACTGTATTTATAGATCAACAATAAGTCTACAGTATGTCTACTGTTTGTCAACAGTAGATCGATGATAAGCCTACAGTACGTCTACAGTTTGCCAATGGTAGATCCGCCCCCTATTAAAAGCAGTCGGCCCCTCTTTTGATATGATAGTCCAGTCAATTCCAACGTTAGAGAGGTTCACCCGCTGGGTGAGGCAAAAAGAAAGAACAAATTGGCCCTTAAATCGGTTTCCATGGCGTTTGCCGAGATGTCGATCTGTGTGGAAACGCCCGGCGGAAAATTCCAAGTCTGTTGGAACGACGGGACTTCGGTGACCAATACTTTTGAATTGAGCCTCTGCTATTTGTTTGGCCTTATCGACTTGCCATTTGTTGATGGGTTTCTTTGATACGCGGGGCTGTGATGGCCTTGGTGTTTGGGGCCGGTAGTAGCGCACACGGGCAATCTCGTCCAGCAACTCGGTGATATCATGAGAACCAGTTCTGGGCATCGGGGTGCCAGGATGAAGGCTTCCTGTGCCAGCGTGATCATGGCATGCTTGAACTGTGGTTCGGCCTTGGCTGGATGGTCCGGGTCGGTCACCAGGGTCATAGATAAATGACAGTTCTCTTAGCTGGCTGCGGAGGAATTGGGGCCGTTGACCCAAAAACAGCAGGGCCTTGTGCACCAACTGCATTAAATTGACAGACCTAATGGATTAGGTTGTCATAACGGCTTTGCATCTTGTTTGGAGATTGAAGCTACGCCGCGTTATGTCGTCCGCCTGACGGAAGCCGAGCATCAATAGTTGGAAGGAGTACTTGCCAAGGGTATCCATCCGGCATCCACGGCTGGGCTTACAACCCCAATCAGCATCCTAATTTCTTATCCTTTGTTTCACAGTTGCAACCTTATTCGACCATGGACACCTACGACATAAACCGATCCGAGCAAGTCTGTCGCCCCTTAGAGCATATGGTGGCGGTTGGATGGCTCTATCCCGAAGCTTGGAGACAAATCGACAAATTCCGCGCATCCAAGGGTAAGAACAGCTTGCCTGATTGGCCGGACTGGTGCTTTTTGCCTATGGCAGCCTTTTACGCCATCGTCAGCAAGGAGGCTGGTGTCGCCCGTTTGCCGCCGCATCTTTTGCCCGATGTGACCCGATTGGCGGCTATCGGCACTTGGCGCTACACACAGGGCATCTACCGCTTCTACCCGGATGTGCGCGACATGGTGATGTCGGCCAAAATTTCTAGCGGGCTTTCCAGCGAAGTGTTCTTCCGCCTGCCGGAGTGGTGTGTTTACATCGAGATGCCGGAGCGGGAATGGGGAGGCATGTCCCTGTACGGATTTTTCGCTCATATGGAATGGGACACCGAAGAGG
>CAIOOA010000098.1 GCA_903859815.1 uncultured Methylococcaceae bacterium
CACGGAACTCAAACGCACCAAGGAAGTGTTCATGACCTCGACGGCACGAAGCCTCGTCATCATGGATGAATTGTCCGAAGGCACGACCCACGAGGAAAAAATTGAAATTTCGACGGATATTTTAAATGGATTTCGCCAAAAGGGGGCCACCACCTTATTAATCACCCATAACCACGAACTGGTCGATCATTTCCAAAAACTGAAGATTGGTCTGGCAAGGCAAGTGGAATTCAAGGACGAAATGCCGACTTATCGCTTGGTCGAAGGCATTTCCCGCGTCAGCCATGCCGACCGGGTGGCGAAGAAAATCGGTTTTTCCAAGGATGATATTGCGAGGATGTTGAAGGGAAAGGCTTGATTGGATAAGTTTTGCTGGTTCCCAAACTCCTGTTTGGGAACCTTCGCCTTGCAAGCTCTAACTTGAATGAAATGAAAACTGACAGTCTCTTCTACCGACTTATGCAAATTGAGCCAACCTTGGCCTTTGAACTGGCCGGAATGACCGTGCCGGATGCCGAGGGTTACAGCTTCATTTCCCAAGAAGTCAAACAAACAGCGTTCCGCTTTGATGGAATAGCCGAACCCCCAGCCGAGCAGCCCGACGCGCCTAGGGGTTACGTCGAAGTTCAGTTCCAAATCAATGATGGTTTTTATCTGCGATTTTTTAGTGAAATTCTGCTTCATCTACGCCAATACCCAAGCTCGCGTCCTTGGCATGCTGTAGTCATTTACCCAAGTCAAGATGCCGAACGGGAATCCCCCGCAACTGCCCCGTTCATGAGTCTACCCAATCTGCACCGGGTTTATCTGGATCGATTACCATTGCTCGAAAGGGCCAACCCAAAACTCTGGCTGATTGCCCTGATCGTCGCCGAGGATGCAAATATCGCCCCCATCATGGGGAAAATCCAAGCCCACCATGAAAGCCGGCCTACCGATGGGATCGACTGGATGGAATTGCTGGAAACCGTTTTGGTCTATAGACTACCGACATTCACACGAGAGGAGATTCAACAGATGCTCAATTTTAACGATGTTAGCTTGAAACAAACTCGGTTTTATCAAGATGTATTTGGTGAGGGCCGTGTGGAAGGCCGCATGGAAGGCCGCATGGAAGGCGAAGCAGCCTTGCTACTGCGCCAATTAGAACGCAAGTTCCCCCCATTGCCTGAGTCTGCCCGTCAACGCATCACCACTGCCGATGCCGAAACCTTGTTAGTGTGGGGCGAGCGGGTACTGGATGCCAACAGCTTGGACGAGGTTTGGGGATAGAAGCTCGGCAACCCTAAAAATTGAACCATTGAAATCAGTACAAAATGAAAACTAGAGTTTTTTGGTTCCCAAACTTCTGAGAGTGTGAAAAGATTGCTAAATTTTGACATTCATAGATTCCAACCCGTTGATTATCTGATGTCAAATCAGGCAAGAATCCCAGAAGTTCTTCGGAAATTCGTAAATGCAAACTGACTCTTATAGTAATACTTTAGAATACGAATTGTTGCTTTCTTGTGCCAGAACAAGGCTTGATGCGTTATCCATTGAGCGGATCAATAATGTATTGCAACAGCCTATTGATTGGGCTATTTTTGCCCAGATGGCATTAAATCAGGGCGTGTTGTCATTAGTGAGCCACCATTTAAACACGCATTTCCCAAGTTTCATCCCACAGGATATTCAATTTGCTCTGATGATGCATGCTCAGTCAAGTGAAGACCATAATAAGGTTTTGTCACTAGCACTCTGCAAGACACTGAAACTTCTTGCAGAACAAAACATCCGGGCAATCCCTTATAAGGGTGTGTTGTTTGCGGCCACCATCTACGGCAATATCGGACTTAGGCAGTGTTCTGATGTGGATATATTGGTTCATCCTACTGATTACCTTCATAGCAGAAATTTCCTACTCGCCAATGGTTTCAAATTGGTAGAAGGTTTTGATCTGGAGTGGGAATGCGCATTGACCGTCCCCGAAGGAAACGCAGTTGTTGACTTGCACAGGACATTATTGCCGGATTGGTTTGTTTGTCCAATAGAGTTTGATGAGCTTTGGGTACGCTGCACACTAGCAGCTTGTTGTGGTCAAAGCGTCCCCAATCTATCGCCGGAAGATTCGCTGGTAGTGCTTAGCTTATATGTGATGAAGGACATGGCTCATGAGAGTTTAATCCTAAGCCAAATTTGTGATATTGCCGGGTTGGTGACAAAAATTCCCATTGACTGGCAGAAAATAACAGAAGGATACAAACTGCCCATAGTACACCGGGCCGTTAAACTAAGTTTGCAACTTTGCACTAAGTTTTACAATGATAGAAGGCACAATCTGTTCCGTAGCGGGCCTCACGCCGACGATGGCAAGGCATTTAGCCGTTGCAAGTGCATACGTGTTGATAGCATAAATTAGCTGGCCTAATGCGTCAATGGTGTTGTCAAACAATTTCAACACGGCTTGCCCGGATGTCAGGGGTTGAGGTTTCCATTCGGCTTGGGGTTCATACTGGGTCGCAATGATCAAGGCCAACGGCAAGGACTCCGTGCCGATGCGACCCCCAAACTCCTCCACTCGGCATTTATGCCTTTGCCCAGCCTGATCTATCCTGATATTTAAAGGCTTGTGATAGGGATGCACATAGCCCTGTTGATCGAACACTGCATATTCATCTGAATAGTAATCCGCCCCGGCCTTCACCAAAGCCGCAACCAGCGAGGTTTTGCCGCTCATGCTGCGCCCAGGGATCACAATTGCACCCCCCTTCCAACCGACTACGCCGGCGTGGACAAACAGGCCCGCAGTTGAACCCAAAGCCACGGCGGCGTGTAATTGTGATTCAATTTCGTCTAAAGCAAGCGCAAGCGAGTCTGTCTGCA
>CAIOOA010000099.1 GCA_903859815.1 uncultured Methylococcaceae bacterium
CCGTTATAGCCGGGATACCCGGTTGCGCCTTCGGTGATCGTGCCGAAACCGGCCTGATGATGGTTGCGCCCTGACAGCAAGGAAGCACGGGTTGGCGAGCACAATGCATTGGTGTGGAATTGGTTGTAACGCAGCCCGGTGTTGGCAAGCTGATCCAAACCGGGAGTTGCCGCCGGTCCGCCGAAGGTGCTGGCCGCGCCAAAGCCCACGTCGTCGAGCAAAATCACCACCACATTCGGCGCACCGAGCGGCGGGGCGAGTTGCTTTGGCCAAGCCGGGATGGACTCCTTGCGCGTTGCGCCGATCTCACCCCCAAAGGGCGCTTCCGGTTTGGGTAGCACCACCTCTTCGGCGAGTAGGGTTTGTGCGCCTGACAAGGCAATGATGCCGAATATCACCGGCTTAATGGTTCGAGGTTTCATTGTCGATGGTTCCTTTTAGTGTTGTGAAACGGGAGTGTCAAAGCCTTTCCTGAGCACAGTCGAAGAGCTTGCTTTGACTTGTTAAAGCTGGAGTGGCGAAGCTTGCTTTGCCGGTCAAGGCAAGCCTTGACACTCCAAACCAAGATTTTCTATTCCACTAGCGTATAAGCCTTGATTAAAAACTGCCGGTAAGCCCCGACCACAAGCCCAAACGCCTGCGCCAAAGCGAGTTTGATGTGCTGCCGGGTTTCCTGCGACAACGCCAGCCATGCCAGCAACGCATAAGTGGCGATCATCACGAAAAACACGTTTTGCAGGCCGATGGCATCTCCTAAAGCACCGCCTATGAACGCCCCGGCGACTGCGCCGAAAGCCCCCGGCGGGTTTGCCGCCCCGGCGACATTGCCCCTACCCAATTCGCGGCTGACGGCGGCCTGACGGACGACATTGGCGACCGCCACCATGCCTTGACCCAAACCTTGGGCAATCGCGCCTATCCATAAAGCCAGCAGCCCGTCAGCCGAACCTAACAGCAACAGGCCGAAGACCGCCAATGCGTAGCTGGTTTTGTAATAAAAATCCTTGCCCCAGCGGTCGATCAAGCCGCCCAACAAGAACAATGCGCCGATGTAGCTGATGCCCTGCCCCATCAGCAAGGCCACGCCGGCTTGCTTGGAATAATGGAATTGCTCGATGGCAATGACGATGATGAAGGCGTTATAAAACGAAGAAGCGCCGGAGGAAATCAACGCGATCACACTGGTGTCGATGATTTCCGGGTGGCTAAAAATCAGCTTTATCTGTTCGATAAAGGCCAGCCGGTGATGATCGAAGCGGCTGGCCTGCGCTTCGGCATAACCGGACAAGGTGTGTCGGGCCAGCCCAAACAACAGGAGGAAAGACAGCGCCACCAACCAATACAGAGTCCGATAGTCGAAGAAGCTGACAGCAATCCCGCCTAGCACAGGACCGGTGGCGAATATCCCGCCCATTTGTATGGCCCTGATCCAACCGGCCTTGGCGTTGCCGGTCACACTCAAATAATGAAAGAACTCGCTTTGGATGGACAGGAAATGCATAGGCACGGCGGGGCTGGACAAGGCCGTGGCGAAGATCAGCCAGCCGGGGCTTTGCGCCTTGGAAACCAACAGGAATCCCAAGCCACCCAACACGCTACCCACCGCAAACACCCGCCTAGGCCCAAAGCGATCTATCGCCATCCCGATGGGGATGCTCATCAGGCCGACGCCCAAAGGCAGCACCCCTGCGACCAAGCCGATTTGAAACGTCGAAGCGTTCAGCGAAAGCGCGAACAGCGGGGCCAACACGCCGACCATGCCGACGATGACCCCGTTCAGCCCCGCCAGCCACATGAACCTGCGGATTTGGGTTTGGGTGGAGGGTTCGATAGTAGGGGTTAAGATTCCCGACATTTCGCTCATCGAATCCAAGATGGGAAACAAGATTTGAGTTGGCTTACCATGACATTCTCCTTGGGCGTATGAGTGGGTGTGCTGTAGCACGAATACCAAGGGGTAGATCAGAATCCATGCCAGCCTAAATGCTTGGTTTTGAATTGATTTGTTGTGGAGGGTGTTGGAAGTGAAGCAAGGGTTTCGTTTGGGGTGACTCTCAGGCAACAGAATGGAATGATAAAAAAACCGACTCGGTTTTGGAAACCGAGTCAGTCTTAGGTAGGAACAAGCTTGCGGCGGTTCATCCCAATTCCCTTCCCACAGGCTCCCCTTCGCGCGACCAAGCGGTTTCCTCATGGATTGCGTCCATGTCTTCTTTGGTCATGCCTTGCATCAACTCCGCCAATGAGTAACGCTTGCGGCTTTCGGCCCGAACTGGACGGGCGGTAAATGCGCCCTGTGCCACTTCCAATTCCAATACCGAACCCACCTCCACATCCAGCATCTTGAGTACATCTGCCGGAATCGTGATGATGGCTGCGCCGCCCTGTTTGCGGATATTGACGGTAATCATGGCGTACCTCTTGGTCTAATAATGTGCTACATTTGTGTGCATTGAAACATCAAAATGCAAATCATCCGAGTGGATTACGGTGTGCGTCATAATACAGGTGCGGCAAGTCTCGGCATAGGGATTCTATCTTGCAGCACCTGTACCCTGCCTTTGGGTACACCGCTTCCATCATAATGGACATGTTCTCAATGCCCACGCACCTTGCTTGTAACCCATAGAACATGTCCCGAGATATGCAAGCGAGGTATTGCAATACGCAGCACCTATGCCGAGTGTCTGGGGACATGTTCCAGAATACGCAAGCAAGGTGCTGTAAGACGCAGCATTAGTAAGGAATGCGCAGGGACAAGTGCAGTAAACCACAAGATAGGGGCAGGTTGCCAAAATCCCTTGACAATCATGGGCTATAGGGTTAAATACTGACTTAGGCGCGGGATGTTGCCGCGCCGCCTCATTATTCACAACCAAAAGAAGGAGTTTAAATCATGGCTGCACAACGTTATTTCCCGCAAGCCGAAGCCGACCGCATTATTTGGCTGAACCATTACGCCGCGAAGCTGGTTAAATACGGCCCGCTCCTAGGTATTAGCCCCGAAGAGATTGCTTCCACCCTCACCGACATTGCACGCTACGTCTGGCTATTGCATACGTGGAACCCCGCCAAGCAGCAGGACGCACTAGAAGCCACCACGCACAAGAATTTCATCGCCACTGGTACTGGCAACGAGCCTGCGCAGTTGCCACCGGATACTCTGTTCAACGACATCCCGCCAGCGGTCTTGCCCGGTGTGTTGAACCGGCTGTTCAACCAAGTACAACGCATCAAGCTACACCCGGCCTATACCGAAGCCATTGGGCTGGACCTTGGCATTATCGGCATTGCCGACAATGCGGACCATCCCGTGCCGCAATTCACCGCCGCCGTGGAGCAAGGCCCGAAGGGTAGCCGTGTGCGCATCGACTACACCAAATACGGTCATCAAGGCGTTGCCATCGAAACCCGCAGCAATGGCGGGGAGTGGGGCTTGCTCGGCCATTACACGCAAAAGCCCGTCTATGACGACCGTCCGCTTGCCGTCCCCGGCACCCCGGAAAGCCGCGACTACCGGATGCGCTGGTGGGACAAGGACGAGGCCAACGGCGAATGGAGCGCGGTGCAGACGGTGTTAGTGGGGGGGTGAGATTTAGACATTAGCCATAGTCGATGATTTAGGGGCATTCTTGATGTGTTGCATTACATCAAAAATGTCTTATTATTGGTTTTGCCTAATTTTTAAGGCCATAGGCACTTTAGCCATTTCTTTTCAGTAGCCCAGCAAATGACGGACAATCATCAAATTGTAAAACCGCAGGGGTGTGATTAAAAGTGATGCGGGTATAGAATTCCCTATAAATTTCTGCCATCCAACTCCTATGAAGCCCACCATGCCTACCCTTGATGAACAAGATATCGTCTTATTGCAACGGATCAAACGCCATCCGCTGTTGCGCGC
>CAIOOA010000100.1 GCA_903859815.1 uncultured Methylococcaceae bacterium
TCCAATGCTGGAAGCTGTATCGCAAGAGAGCCACATGCTGGTGTAGGTAATGGTTTTCTTCTGAGGGTAAAGGGATTTTGCTCATAGAACTGATTATTGGTGACGTTGTACGCTATGTTGGAAAAAAATCCGACTCGGTTTAAAAAAAACCGAGTCGGTTTTACTTAATCCCCGGCCAATTCGGCAACCTTCTTTTCCAGTTTTTTCAATCGTGACCACATCTCCGCCAATTTCGGCATGATGGCGATGTTTTTCAGATAATTCTGCAAAGGCTGGGTTGGCCCACCTGCATACATGCCGGGTTCCTTGATGCTGCGGTTAACCCCGGCCCGGTGTAGCAACACCGAATCGCTGGCTACCGTGATGTGATCCAATACGCCGGTCTGCCCTGAGGCAATCACCCGTTGCCCGAATTTGCTGGAGCCGGAAATGCCGGTATGGGCGCAGAGTATGCAGTCCGAGCCAATTTCGACATTATGGCCGATGTGACACAATGCATCGATGATGACACCAGAACGGATGATAGTCGCCCCATAGGTGGCGCGGTCTATCGTGGTGTTGGCTCCGATGACAACACGATCTTCGATAATCACCTTGCCCGTATGCGGTATGCGGTAATTGCGGCGTTTTTCGTCTTGGGCGAAGCCGAAACCTTCCGAACCAATCACACAGCCGGCTTTGAGCATGACGTGGGCACCAATTTCGCAGCCATGGCTGACCACGCAACCCGGATGCAACACTGAGCCTTCGCCAATGCTGGCATCGTGTTCAACCACGGCATTCGCCATCAACACCACACCGTAGCCGAGCACCACATTCGCACCCACCACGACTCCTGGCCCTACCACCGCGCTGTCGGGGATATGAACGCTATCATGCACCACGGCAGAGGGATGGATGCGTGGCCATTCTGTACGATAAAAGTCTCGGTCATCATAAGCCTGCTTGACTAGTGCCGTTGCCAACCTGATATTTTGAGCCAACAGGATGGCAATGCCTGTATCCTCGCCCAATTCAGCGGCTATCGCAGCGCTGGTGATGACGGCAGCGGGTTTGCGCTCTAGCAGCAAAGGCAGATATTTGGCATTATCGACAAACACCAAATCGCCATTGGAACAGTCGTCGATTGGGGCGAAGCGAATGATGGCATTATCCGGGCCTTGATGGCCCAAAATCAGACCCTGCTCTTTAAAGCGTTGTAAAATATCAGATGCTTTTAAATTCATGGTTCATCTATATTGAGAAGTGGTTTATGGTTGCCAGCATACCGCTTAGCAACGGGCTAGGGAAGATCAAAAATTGTATAATGTTTGACAAATGCTGCGGATACTTTTGAATCCCAGAACATCCGCAGTTTCGATGGTTTTTTTGTTTGGAGGCAAATTGATGAAAACAGTGTTGAATGTGAAGGGCATGAAATGCGGCGGATGCGAAACAACGGTGCGGGAGACGGTGAAAGCCTGTGCGGGTGTGACGGATGTGAAGCCAAATTTTAAAGAAAATACCGTCGAAATCGAATACGAGGAAGGCAAGGCTGATTTGGTTGCCATCAGCAAGGCTATTTCAGCCAAGGGCTTTCAAGTCGGTTAACGGCGAGGCTTACCGGGCAACCCATTTTTTTTAGGCTTGCCCGGTATTTTGCCAATAGCCAAACAAACTCATAACCATAAAAGGGGGTAGCATGAAAACACCGATACACATTGCCGTGACTGGGGCGGCGGGACAAATTAGTTACGCCCTGATGTTTCGTATCATCCAGGGTGACTTGGCTGGAACTGACCAGCCGGTGATACTGCACCTGTTGGACTTGCCGGGAGTCATGAAGGATTTGGAAGGCATAGAGATGGAAATGCAAGATTGCGCCGCGCCCTTGTTGGCTGGCGTGGTCATCACTGACGACCCCAAAGTCGCCTTTGAAAACGCCGATGTCGCCTTTCTTGTCGGCGCACGTCCCCGTGGGCCCGGCATGGAACGTCAAGACTTGTTGCACGTCAATGCTGAAATTTTCTCCACTCAGGGCAAAGCCTTAAACGAAGTGGCTAGCCAAAATGTCAAGGTGCTAGTAGTCGGCAATCCGGCGAACACCAATGCCTTGATTGCCCTGAAAAACGCCCCCAAGCTTTCCCCGAGGAATTTTACGGCGATGACGCGCTTGGATCATAATCGGGCGGTCAGCAAATTGGCCCGTCATAGCGAATGCGAAATAGGCGATATTCGTCATATCATCATCTGGGGCAATCATTCTTCCACACAATACCCCGACTTGCATCATGCGCTAGTGAAAGGGAAACCCGCATTGGATGGGGTTGAGGAAGTCTGGTTCCGTGAGCATTTCATCTCTTGCATCCAGAAGCGTGGCGCGGAAGTGATTGCCATGCGCGGCAAATCCAGCGCCGCCTCCGCTGCCAATGCCGCATTGGAACACATGCGCAGTTGGATGTTAGGCACGCCGGAAGACGATTGGGTCAGCATGGCCGTTTACAGCGATGGCAGTTACGACATCGCCGAGGGGCTGATTTATTCATTCCCCGTCACCATTAAAAACGGCGATTATCAAATTGTGCAGGGCTTGCCCATTGATGCGTTCAGCCTAGAACGGATGCGACTCACGGAGAGTGAATTGTTGATGGAAAGGGATATGGTGAAGCATTTGTTTTAATGATGTGGTTCTGGGCTGCGGCGATAGTTCGCCGCAGTCTCAGAGCAGGGACTTTGACAGTTAATCTTCAGCAAGCCACTGCCCATTTCTCAGATAGCGGTGGTAAGTCTTGCCCTCATCGCCGATGGCAAACAAATGCAACCATTGGTTTTCTACCAGTTGCCTGACCGACTCATGCTTTGCCATTACGCTTTCAATCGCTTGCAAGGGGGCTTGGATGAAGACGCTCAAGCGGAGGGGTTCGTGTAGCCACTGTTTGCCGTCGTGCAAAGACTGCTGGGGCAGACCAACCTGCAAATCGCCGCCATTGCCCTGTAGTACCCCGAAGGTGCCGACCACATTGTGAATCACCTTGTTGCCGCTGCCGAAAACCCGGTTGTTGACGGTGGAGGCGTAGTATTGCAGGTTGATCCAGCTCGCCACCACCATGGGTGCTGTCATAATCAACTCCAAGATCGATCCGTCGGCATCCTTTTTGTGTTCGTAATTGTGCAGAAACACCTTTCCATCCAAGCACACTCCGCGTGTCAGTTCACGCGGGGCGGCAATGAAAGCCGCATTCCCTGCCAGCCCCCATTCCGGGCGGACTTGAGACCAATCTTGGCTGCGATCCTTTACTGCCTTTTCCACTGCGGCTGGCGGCAGACTGCCCAAGCCCAGTTTAAAAGCCCTCTCTTGGCGAGCCAACTGCGCGGCGCCCTTTAGCCAGTGGCTCAACTGCATCAAGTCTCCGGCGTGGGTTTCCGGGATTTGCCCGGTGTCAAACAAACGCACTTCATCGGTCGTCGTGTCATGCTGGGCGGCTAGGAACCAAGTATCGTGGGGAATGGCTATGCCCTGAGCTATCAGACCCGCCCGAACCTCCCAGTCATTTAGCACTTTTGCGGCCACGCGGGCATTGGCCTCGCCAGTGTGCCCACCACAGGCGCCACAGTCCAAACTCGACCCATAAGGATTGTTCACTGTGCTGCTGCCGTGGCCGCAAAGCAAGACTATGCGTGCAAAGTCCGCTGTCAGTCCCATGCCCTTGAGGGCTTTGCGAGCCAGTTCGATCCTTTCACCGAGGGCAATGCCGGTTTCCACCACCGGCCCCTTGGCCACCAGTCGCCCACGCTGTCTGGTGATTAGCGGCCCAATCCGGCGTATCACCATCTGATCCAAACCGGCCGCGCCGGGTTTCACCACAGTTCGCGTCAGCCCCAAGCTGTCGGTGAGCAATTTAATGCCGAACAAAAGCCCAGCCACCTCGACATAAGGGAAACAAGAGACAGCCGAGGTCTTGAAAGATTTCCAGAGTTTGCCCAAACTCTTGCGAAACAGTCGCTTGTCGAGTATCTCTTGAATATCGGAAACCGTGGCTTCGCTGACTGTTTCGCGAATACGGAACTGCGGCTTGAGCAAGACCGGACACTGGGCGGTTCCTTGGTCGTGGCCCAGCGGGATATATTCGATTGGGAAACCGAAGAATCCTGCAAAACCAAAGGTTTCCGCCCTAGGCGAAACCGTCTCCAAGGCACGGCGAAACACCTCCGACCGCACGTCGATGCAGAACACCGCCTGCACCGATTTGCGCAGAACTGGCTGTGACTCGGCGCGGGCAACCGATACTCTGTGGCTGATTTGTCCAAGCAGCTTGCGTTGCCCGGCTATTTCGTAGGCAAGCTGGAACAGCCTCAGCACTTCGAGCCGCTGCCTTTCCCATATCACCGCCGCTTGGTTAGAGGCGAGACCATTCTTCCATACCGTGGAATACGCCTTATGCCCTGAGGAGGATGCTAGGGTATAGTCGTAGGTTAGCCGAATCGCCAGCAGATGAACCAGCGTATCGCTTTGCTTGCCCTGCATCAGTTCATCCCGCACACGATGTTGGACAAATGCGCTCCAACCGGCCACACTCATCAATTGACGGTGAAGGAAATCCTCAAGCTTATTGTTAGGAATGCCGAAATCATCAAGCACCCATTCAATCACCGCCAAAGGCTCGCTCGGCAGTTGCTGGACAAGTTTGCGAAAACCTTTTATCCCTTGGATTTCGGGTGTACGGTCATGAGCTGCGGCCTGCCTCCATGCATCGTAAAGCGGGAGCGAACGCCAAGGCATACGCCAAGCCGATTGACCTTCGTCAAAATAAGCCGCGCACCATTTCGAGATTTCATCCGCGATGAAGTTCGACCAAGACGTGCCGTGAGCCTCGTCCAGAAAGTCTGCCCAAGTTTTCATGGTATCCATAGGCGGAAGTCCCTGTTTGTCGATCAGTGTCTGCAACGCCGATTTCAAGCCTTCGGGAGACCAGGCTAAATCCCCTTTCCCTTTCGACAAACTTGCCGCTTGAGCCAAATCGCCGTCGGTGATGATATTGCTTTCCAATTGGCTCTGATAGAATTGGGCAGGCATCAGGATGTCCCCGTGCGTCACCTTGTGCATGGTCTCGCAAACCTGACCGAACTCTTGACCGACCATGCCAAGAAAAGGGTTGACCGCGACAAAATTTTTCAATGGCCATAGCGGGGGGATACGCGAACAGGCCCGGTTTACCGTTTCGGCCAGTTCGGTGGGAACACCCCTGTCGATGTCTCTAGCGGTGGATTCCGCACTTTGCCACTGATGGGCTTCTCTGTACATTGCTTTAATGTTGTTCATTTCTGCGTTCCTCTTTGGTTAACGGATGGGGCGGCATTGCGTCGTAACCGGCCAGAACCGGCATATCAGCCGATTAGCAATGGTGCTGACGTAAAAACCGTTGTAGAAATGGACATAGGCGACCTGCCAGATTCGACTGGCCGCAGATCCAGGAAAGCGAACTTGGAGTAGCAGCACCAGCATGAAACAACCGACTAATGCCGCAATGAGTGTCCAACTGAAAAGCCCTCTGATGGGTACGACTACCGGCAGGGCATCGTGCAGCAGATGCATGAAGAGGCGTTGCAGGCTGAAATATACGATATTAATCAACAGGGCTATGCCAACCCCCCACAAAGCCTGCGCCGCCAAAGCCTGGCCAGCCAGAGCGTTCCACAAAAGGTAGGTCATGGCGAGTTGCAGTATTGCACCCATTGCCATCACGCCCGGCTCCAGAGCAAGCGAAATGCCAAACGCGAAGGCAGTTGCAAGCGTAAGTACCAATGAGACGGCGAAGGCAAGCAGCAACTCCTTCGGCCTGCGTCCGTCACGCACCGGAGGTGCCCACGAGGCACGGGCGATGTCAACAATGCTGCCGCTTGAAAGAAAGGCATGTGCCTTGTAACAAGCGTGAGCCACGATATGCAGGACGGCTGAGGAGAAAGCGCCTAGGCCGCACTGTAGCATCATGAAACCCATCTGCCCGACCGTGGAGAAAGCCAAGGATTTCTTCACACTAGTTTGTGTCAGCATGGCAAGTGCCCCAAACAACGCAGTCACGGCGCCAACCACGGCGAGGACACTGAGCACCGAAGGCGTTAGCACGATGACATGGCTCATCCTGATGATCAGAAATCCGCCCGCGTTGATGATGCCGGCGTGCATGAGTGCCGAAACCGGGGTCGGGGTTTCCATGACTTCCGGTAGCCAGCTATGAAATGGAAACTGGGCGGATTTCAAGACGGCACCCAAGGCCAGTAACAAACTGGCCCAGGGAAGAAACTGGGACAGTCTCGGCGGCAGATTCACCGATCCCGCGAAGCTGTATTTTTCGGCGGCCGCGAAGATATCCGCGAATTCGAGACTACCGAACACCAAATAGATCAACGCCATGGAGGCAATTAGGCAGGCATCCCCCAGACGGCTGATGACGAATTTTTTGCGAGCAGCCACTACCGCCGATTCCCTATCGGGATAAAAGACCAACAGGCGGTGTAGGCTCAGGCTAGTGGACATCCAGGCAAGGGTGAATAAAATCAGATTGCCGGAGACAACCAAGGTCAATACTGAACCCAGAGTGAACGCCAGCCATTTCATGAAAAGCCCTTGGCCCGTGTCCCCGTCCAGATAGTTGCCTGAATAGCGGATGACGACCGCGCCGATAAATGAAACCAACGCCAGCATCACCGCCGAGAGGGAATCGAAATACACGCTCAGCCCGACCATACCCCGGCCGTGAAAGCCGGTTGCCAAGTAGCCGAATCCCGCCAGCAGCGCGAACGCGAGGGAGACGGCGGAAACATTTGCCGCGAGAACGGCCATCAAGCGGGGATTGCCTTTGGCCCAATCGTTGGGAACCAAGCCCACCACCAGCAGAAGGAAAGGGGGCAGGATGACACAGGCATTGGTCAAAGCTTGCATGATTTATGCTCCTTTGTTGTCAAAGAATGGACGAGGGACATTTGCAAAGGGCAAGCCGACACGGGTCTGGCTGACAGTCCTTTGGTTGGCTTTTGAACTGAAGTTTTCATCATGGTCTCCCGAAAATTATTTTCGGTTCCATGCTAACAATCGGTTATCATTTAATCCAATATATATATCCTAAGCTTACGTTCACATTTCTATATGATTTTATGGCTGCGTTAAATTATCATCATCTTCGGTATTTCTGGATGATCGCCAACGAAAACAATCTCACCCGGGCAGCCGAACGCTTGCATGTATCGCAATCGGCGTTGAGCATACAGTTGCGACAACTGGAAGATTCTTTCGGCCAAAAGCTGTTCGAGCGCGAAGGCAGGCGATTGGTGTTGACCGAGGCGGGGTGCATTGCGCTGGATTATGCGAATGCGATTTTCAAGACTGGAGACGAACTCATCAGCCTGATGCACAATCGTCCCGCCGGCAACCGGCAACTCGTGCGGGTGGGCGCGGTGTCCACCCTGTCGCGCAACTTCCAAATGGAGCTGGTCCGGCCTTTGCTGAACCGGACCGACATCGAACTGGTGCTGCACTCGGGCAGTCTGAGGGAATTACTCGGGAAACTGAGCGCGCACACCTTAGACCTAGTGTTATCCAACCGGATGCCACCCCCCGACGCGGAGTCCAATTGGCATTGCCACCTCATGAATGAACAACCAGTGAGTCTGATCAGCAAGCCGGGCGAAGATGGGGCGGCATTACGCTTTCCCGAGGATTTGCAAGATACTCCCCTGCTGTTACCCAGCATAGAGAGCGAGATTAGAACTGCCTTCGATTTTCTCCTCGAACAACACGGCATAAGACCTTTGGTAATTGCCGAAGTGGATGATATGGCAATGTTGAGACTGCTGGCCAAAAACTCGGGACATCTAACCTTGGTTCCGCCAGTGGTGGTGCAGGATGAACTGCGCCAAGGCATCCTAGTGGAACGTTATCAAATCTCCGACATTCGCGAACGATTCTATGCCATTACGCCGACTCGGCGTTTTCCAAACGACATCGTTCGTGAACTGCTGGCAGGCTCTATCGAGAAGAACTGAAACTTGTAATATTGCATCGCCATGGCAGGCTTGTAATCGGCATTAATGGACATTTCGGACTGGACGCTACCGGAGGACTTGTCATTAAGTCATCAATAGTTTCCCCTGCCGTGTTTCACGAAAGCCTCTAGCGGTCTGAAAGACGGACAGCATTTTGACACTTTCTCCAAGTCAATATGCTTGGCTAATTGCGGGTTGTGGGTGGCATGTCTATACCTCGGCTTGAGACTCGCATCTCGACTAAGTTTTTCGAGATACTCTTTAGGACAAGATTGAGATTCAGGGTTTGACTCTGGTTTTGGCTTCCATCCTTTAAAGATATTTGTTACGGCCTCGACGTCTGCTAATAACCAAGCTTCGATTTCTTGTACGGGTACAACCAAACAAATCGGTGCTTTAACGCCCGACGGCTTTATAATTTCATTCCTCAATTCTTGTTCAACTTCCTTGGAATCTTTTTGATCTGCGTCATGGGCAATAATAAATTGAGTACAGCCCGAATCAAAGAGTAACTTTAAATCTTTCCCTCCTTTTTTCAACAACTCACCAGAACCGGTATACCCCTTGCCCTGAAAACGAACTTTTTCTTTGTTGACTAGACGCTGTACTAATATTTTGAGAGTTTCATAATCAGACTTGTCTTCACCCAAAATACCGTACAACTAATAGTCCTCTAACATTTCCAAATAGTCTGACAAACTACCCTCTTCATTAATATAGCGTTTGGCTCCAGCTAATTCTGATTCAGTCAATCCACGAACCTGAGTCTCGCCACCTTGCATCGTCACTAACTGGACTTCTTCTGGCCTGAGGACATCGAATAAATCTGAGGAGTGGCTGGTCATAATCAATTGACCCTTATCGTCATAGCCTCTTAATATATCGATTAATTTTCGCAATAAGCCAGGATGGATGGCATCTTCTGGTTGCTCGAATAGGAAGAGCGAGTTGCAGTCGTAGAAAAAGGATACTAGGATGCGGATAATGCGGCGGGTTCCTGCGGAGAGTTTGCTAAAAGGAAGTTTTGGTAAAAAGTCTACGTTTTCCCATCCATTTCCTGGGTTAAAATACACAAAATAAATAATATTATCTTCTCCAGATAAATTTGACTTTTGCATTGATTTATTAGAATAATTTATTTGGTCTTTCGATCCAGTTTGATTTATTGCTATAGAATGAATAACACCTAAACCATTGACTCCTAAAATCTCGTTTAACTCATCAAAATCACCTTTTCGATTTAAATACATATGCAAAAGACGCTTGATAACCGAATCATGCTTTTCACCAGAGCTTGTTAACCACTTTAGATATTCCGAACGTCGAAAAGAATTAGGATCATCTTTATTTTCGTCAAAAGCATAATATTTAAAAGCTCTAAAATACGCAAGTACAGGAAAAATTTCATCCTTGGTGAAATCGTTCGGAGTCATAGCCACTATTGCAGGCAACATTGGCATAGATTGATTGATTTCGACTAGGCTTTCTCCTTCTTTGCCTAACACTATTTGACCACTCCTTGACAAGACACTATGCCAAACCCCTGAAATATCTTGGCGCTCAAGTTTTTCTTCTAAGCCATAGAAATCAAGTTCTTCGTACTCGTTTTCTTTAGGGAATACTATATTTTTTATTGCATATCTAAATTGTATCCCTCTGACACAAAAAACCAACTCACCCATCAAATCCAATGATTCTTGAAATGTTCCTTCTAAATTTGAAGCCGTCTCCGCCAATTGTTCAATCCCTTGCAAAATATTAGTCTTCCCCACACCATTCCGCCCCATCAGAACCGCCAAATGACCCAAATCGGTCAACTCGATGTTCTGACAGGTACGGAAGTTTTTGAGCGAGACTTTTTTGAGGGGCATGTTTTAATCTGTTGGGTGATGACTCAAAACTTTAAGACTCATTAATGTGATCACAGCGTTTTCATATTCTAATAGTAACCAAAAAGATGAACATTGAAGCAAATCATGGATTAAACCAAAATATTTGCAGAGTTGTGCGATTCATCAAATAACTCTTAGATGTTGAAAACGCTGTTAGACGTTAAACCTAAAATGCACCACATCCCCGTCTTTCATGACATATTCCTTGCCTTCCAAACGCCATTTGCCATTGTCTTTGGCTCCTTGCTCGCCTTTGAAGGCAATAAAGTCATCATAGGCGATCACTTCGGCTCGAATGAAGCCTTTCTCAAAATCGGTGTGGATAACCCCGGCGGCTTGCGGGGCGGTGGCACCGACGGGGATAGTCCAGGCACGGACTTCCTTTACACCGGCGGTGAAATAAGTGAACAAATTCAATAACTGATACCCTGCCCTGACCACACGGTTTAGTCCGGGTTCTTCCAGCCCTAAATCGGCCAAAAACTCGGCTTTGTCGGCTTCTTCCAGTTGGGCAATTTCCGCCTCTAAGGCCGCGCAAACCGGAACCACCATAGCGCCCTCCTCTGCCGCAATCGCATGAACTCGATCCAACAAGGGGTTCTCATGGAATCCGTCCTCTTGGACATTGGCAATGTACATGGTCGGCTTCATGGTCAGCAGGAACAAATCACGAATCAATTCTTGTTCGTCCGCATCCAGCCCTAGGGAACGGGCCGGTTTGCCCGCATCGAGATGCACAGTCAAGCGCTCCAAAATCTCTTTCTTGTGCAGATCGTCCTTGTTGCCGGATTTGGCGCTTTTCAGTACCCGCTGCATGGCTTTGTCCACCGAAGCCATGTCGGCCAAGTTCAATTCGGTGTGGATCACGTCAATGTCGGAACCGGGGTCGATTTTTCCCGCCACATGCACCACGTCGTCATTTTCAAAACAGCGCACGACATGGGCAATGGCATCGGTTTCGCGGATATGGGCTAGGAATTGGTTGCCCAAGCCCTCCCCTTTTGACGCTCCGGCCACCAAACCGGCAATGTCAACAAATTCAATCGCCGTTGGCACGACGCGCTGCGGCTTGACGATTTCCGCCAAGGCATCCAAGCGCGAATCGGGAACCGGCACGACACCGAGGTTGGGGTCAATGGTGCAAAAAGGATAGTTTTCGGCAGCGATTGCCGCTTTGGTCAAGGCATTGAAAAGAGTCGATTTGCCGACATTCGGCAAGCCGACGATGCCACAGTGTAGGGCCATTCAGAAATTCCTATAGTTATGGTAGGCAAGGGTTTGGATCAGTTTATGCCTAGAAAAATCTGATGATTATAGCCGAAAGGAGGGGGAGACGGTTATTGAATGGTGAATAAAAGTATGTGTTGCGCTTGTTCCGATGATCCTGCTCTCGTTTAGGGGTTTGTCGGTATCGTCTGCAATCCAAAGTTTGCCTCCAAGCGCACTCTACTAGACTAATATCACGCAAATATTTGTCTGAACTCACCCGATTTAATTTCTGATAGTGTCTCAAGCAATGCGAGAGCGAGGGGTTGCAGGGATTCCAAACGATTACTGCTTGCCATCAACACAACAACCGGAATGGGTAGGGTTTTGGCATTTTGTTGATATTGCATGTTTTGGTCGGCAGTTACTAACACGTCGAAATCCGCTTGAGCCACACGCAGTAATTCCCCATTTTTCAAGCCAGACCAACCACAATGTTGGACAGTTCGGACGTAATGTCCCGTCAATAGGAAACCAAATCGTCGAGGAATCGATTCATCAAGCAGCACGCGCATGGTCGAATACCGACTGTCGAGCCAATTTCAAGGCCGCCACCGCTTGTTCCCGGCTAACCGATGGAAAATCATCGAGAAATAAGTTGAGGCTGTCCCCCGCTTCGAGATATTCAAACAATATCCGAACAGGAACCCGAGTGCCAACAAAAACGGGCTGACCGCCTAAAATATCTTTGTCACGGTGAAAAAAAGTGGATGGTTCAAGCATTGGATTACCATTTTAGTAGTTATCGATTGAGACAATACCCAAAGACTTTGTGAAACACATACGGGTATTCATTTCGGCCTTTATGCCCGCCCAGCCAGTCGCGACCGGTCACCCTCGAAACCCAACTCCACCAAGCGTTGCCAGACAAAGGCCCACTCCGGCTTCTTCTCATGCGCGGCCAGCCAAAATCAATTAATTATAGTCGAAAGGATAGGGAGACGGATATTGAATGGTTAATGATAGTACGTGTTGCGCTCGTTTCCAAGTTTCCGCCTCACTGCCATCAAGTTAAGGATTTTTCCGTTCGCCCTGAGATTCGAAGCCTGTCCTGAGCCTGTCGAATGGGGTGAACGGAAAATCCCAACTTATTGGATGTTTGGCCCTTCATGGTTCGACAAGCTCACCACGAACGGCTTTTACTTAATGACAGGAAGCAGAGCTTGCAACCAGCTTGAGCGACCTACCTTCGCAAGCAGGAAACGGTCGCCATGCGACCCCTTCGACTACGCTCGGGACAGGCTTATTCCGGCCTTCTACAATCTTACATTTCACCCGCGCCGACGAGTGCGTGAGCGACTCCAAGCCAGTGCGCCAGCGCCGAATAGCCATATCATGCCTGGCTCTGGAACAGTACCTCCACCACCACCGACATCGCCAGTGCGCACGGCCCATGCGGGGTGGGAATCGTCCTTACTGCCATTGGCCTGGAAGCCAGTGCCGGTTTGGAATATCCACGCGAGATAAGGAACGGGAGCGAGCTCGGTACTGGACCAGTAATAGACGCTTTGCACATTCGTGAACAATGCCAAATCAGGGTTCGTCGAACTGGTGATGTCATTGTTTAGGGTAACGCCCAGTTCTGTGTAATACAAATGCCCCAGTTCACTGTTGGTGCAGTTAAAGTTGTTACACGCTGTATCGGAGGACGGTAGCCGCCAGCCGGTGTAGCCGCCGATGTTCAACGAGGCTGCCCAAGCGTTGGCATCAGTCCAAAACATCATGCCGTCGGTATCGTAGCCGGAAGTCTGGGCATAATTGGCATCCGCCAGCCAAGTAATGTTGAAATCAGTGTCATAAACAGCTTGCCCACCGAGCCTAGACATTAGCGCTGCGTCTGCGGTTGATGCAATACCCAGACCTACCGCAAATAATAAAACCGTTAGGGCGAAATTAGACTTGGTTGGTTGGTTGGTTAAATAGTGTCATGGTTTATCCCGTATTGGTATACCCCCAAACCGATCAGGCCAACAACATCCCAAAACCGTTTCATCAAACCGAACAACTATGATTCAAACGGTGGCTTGTTAGTGGGGCAATGAATCATCAATGAATCGGGCGAAATTCCTTCCCCACCCGCAAGCGGGATTATAGGCTGAATTCTGTTCAAATCAAATTGAATCAAGCCGCTTCGCGCATTTCGACGGCTAGGCGCTTCCCCAAAGCTGCGAGTGCTGCATCTATCTGTTCGATTTTGCTAGCATGGTTGATATCCAACAGTCTTTCCAAGTCAGCAACAGTGATGCCCAAACGCAGAGCCAAATCAGCTTTGCTTGGCCTTTTTTCGTACATAGCCTGATAAAGTGCGAGCTTCGCACAAGTTAGGGTTTCAGGGGTAATCGATGGAAGTTCGGGCAACACCGACGGCGTGGGCAAGGGGCGGAAATCGTCCACGTAAAACATCAGAGCGGATTCTAGCGCATCCCTTGCATGTAATAACGCATCTGCTTTATCTTCGCCTTGGGTGATGGCTTCTGGCACATCGGGGAAAGTCACCACAAAACCGCCTTCTTCGGCAGGGGTTAGTAAAACGGGGTATTCAAACATCGCCTGACCTCACTTAAGACCCAATTGTTTTTTGATGGCTTCCACAATCCCTGTTTTAAGTTCACTTGAGTGCATCGGCAAGATTGACTGCCGACCGTTTAAGAATACTTTCAAATGACCCCCTTTTGCCGGTTCAAAACGAGCGCCTTGTTGTTGCAGCCACTTCTTGAATTGCTTGCTGTTCATGAGCAATTTATACACATGAATGATTGATTACACAAGCAGGAAAAGATGAAACCCTTAGGTTACGGATTAATTGGCAACAAGCTATTTTCTTCGTTAATCGGCGCTGGATTCGCTTTGATTGGAATCATCGGTATGACAATCGGCGATTTATAACTATAAGCAGCACCATCGGCTGCATCCGTTCCCGCAGAAACTGCACCGCCAGCCAAAGCCCCTGCACCAGCCCCGCCGGCGACGGAAGCTGCGTATACCACCCACCCAGGTCCCGGAACAATTAAAAAAGGAGCCATAACTACTCCCGCGCCAATCGCCCCGACTGTGCCCCCTACCAATGCTCCGCCACCTGCCGAAGTCAAGTGCGAACTCTCTGCTTCAATGTCAGAAGCATTCGGCATACGATAGCCATTTTTCATGCATTTGACATGTAGCTGCACATTATCCCGTGGAAGCTCGATCTTACCGGGTGTCACAACTGTTCGCTCCTTGTCACCTTGCTTGATTATGCAAGTAGCGCCAAACAAGGGTTTCCCATCCGCTTCAGTTCTGACTTCCAAGGTCTCGTCGGTTCCCCGAAAAATGGAAAGACAGCCGGAGAGTGAGACGAACACCGCAGCCAGAATCAACATCATGAACTGCTGAAAACAAGGAACTGTTGGATGTTCGTGGCTAGATTTAAAATTCATCAGCATTCCTCTTGACTTGTGTAAACCATCAACTGTGCCAAAGCCTCCTCAACTCTCTCCAATGCCCCCCTGCCCGCTTCGACAAATTCTTTACCACATTCACCCATCCGTAGGTTACGGTTAAAATCATGCATTAGTTCAATGACAATGCCGGCCAGCGCCTTGGCATCTAAAATCTGCACTGCACCGCCCGCTTCCTTCAACCGTCCCCCTGCCTCCAAAAAATTGAACATATGCGGGCCGAAAATGACTGGAATTCCTGCGATGGCGGCTTCCAGCACATTATGCCCGCCCACCGGGACTAGGCTACCGCCTATGAATGCAATGTCGGATGCGGCATAAAACAATCGCAGTTCGCCTAAAGTATCCAACAGGAAAACATCAGTTTGCATTGCAGTTTCATTCAAGCTTCGCCGGGATAAGGTTAAACCTTCATTGAGGCATAAATCTGCCACCTTGTCGAATCGAGGTGGATGGCGAGGCACTAGCACCAACAATAATTCGGGGTGAGCCACGCGAATTTCGGTGAATGCCTTTAAGACTAATGATTCCTCGCCCTCATGGGTGCTGGCGGCAATCCAAACCGGGCGTTTGCCGAACAAAGTGTCCCGTAAAATGATCCCTTGCTCGAAATAATCATCCGGCAATTCGATATCGTATTTGATGTTGCCTGTCACTTGCACGGAATCTGGGTCAGCACCGACGCTTAAGAAGCGCTCCGCATCGGCTTGGCTTTGTGCGGCAATCAATCTGACATTGGCTAATGTGTTGCGGGTAAAATGGCCCAGCCTTGAATACCCTCTAGCGGAGCGTTCCGACAGACGGGCATTCACGATGGCTAATGGAATGCCTCGTAACGCACAACCATGGAACAGGTTGGGCCAAATTTCCGTTTCCATGATGACCGCCAAACGCGGCTGGAAATTCGCCAAGAAGCGTGTCACAGCAATTGGGAGGTCGTAGGGAAGATAAACATGAGATACTTCATTGCCCAGCACCGCTTTGACCCTCGCCGAACCTGTCGGTGTGGTGGTGGTGACGAGGAATGGGGTCTCAGGGAAACGTCGACGCAGGGCGCGAATTAAGGGGAAAGCAGCTTCCGACTCGCCGACTGAAACGGCATGTATCCAGATGACATCCTGTACAACATCGGCTTTGCCATAATAGCCAAAGCGTTCAAGCCAACGATGGCAATAGGCAGGTTCGCGCCGACCTCGCCATGCCATACGCGCTAATACCAATGGGATTAGCGCATAAAACAACACGCTATAAATTAACCGCACGAACCTTCATCCATTCAGGGGCGATGAACGAGACATCATTAGGTCAGTCTCAAGACACCGTGCGGTTTAGGGCAAGTCTTTCAGTTTTATTGCCCGACAATCTTAACCGCCACCACGGCATCTAGGTCAGCGTGGATATGCAGCTTGACTTCATAATCCCCCGTATGGCGAATGGGACCGGTAGGCAAGCGAACCTCATTCCTATTCAATTCCACGCCGGCAGCAGTAACCGCATCGGCTATGTCTTTGACACCGACTGAACCGTATAAACGACCTTCTTCTCCCGCTTTTTGGACAATTGTCACATTCAGTTTGGACAAAGCTTCGGCGCGAGCTTGAGCAGCGGCGAATGATGCCGCAGCTTTTTGCTCTAATTCAGCACGACGCTGTTCAAACTCGGCCAGCTTTTCAGCCGAGGCGCGAACCGCCTTCCCTTTAGGTATCAAAAAATTCCGTCCATAACCGGGTTTCACGACGACTTTATCGCCAAGGTTGCCAAGGTTGGCGATTTTTTCTAAAAGAATGATTTCCATTGTCTGCAATGCCTCAATATTTACTCAATCGATGTTGTTTATTTACAATGCCCACACTTAAAGCCTGGGACAAAACTTTCAAGACTTATTCGCATACTTGCGCCAATTCACCCATAAATCACTTATTCCCAACAAAGCGATAGGGGGCAGTAACCAAGGTGCTAGAAACAGCAAAGCCAAATACAAAATGACGATCCAGTACCCTTCACCCGCCAAAATTGCATGGACAATTGACATGCCGTTAAGCATGAACAATACGAAAAAAACCACACATATATTCCAACTCAGTTCTGCAACCAACCCTTCCTTGACAACCAATCCAATGACTATGCAAATCAAACCGGCATAAACCATGGCAGGGTGTAGTTTTAGGGTCAAGAATTCACGCCCAAACCCTCCTGGATAATACAAAACTGCTTGCAACCAACGAGCTAGTAGCAGACCTAAGATTAGATTCAAAATCAAATCTGCAACAATCACACCAGTCATATAGTGGGTGAAAGGGTCCATTGCACCCAACAAGTTCGCCGCATCAAAACCCTCAGGGGCATTGGCTGACAAAGCTTGCGTCATATTCTGCAAAATCCCCTTCCACAAGGCAGAAGGAGAGTCAACTATCAAATAGAATCCTATTACGATAGTTGCTCCTAATGCCACTGCTGCTTCCATTGCCAAGGCTAGACTGCCAAGTTCCCGCAATATCAGGGCGATAGGTAAAATCGGTAACCACAGCAGCAAGCCATAAACCAAGCCAAGGGGTGCGTTGCCACTCATCACCCCACCGACACCAATGAGTATCAGCGTGGCAAAAAACAGTACTTTTGAGGCTTCCATTCCACCCTTGCGCAATACCACAAGGCCAAACAAGGCAGTACTGGGAATACCGACTAAAAAACCGAAAAACGGAATGAACGGCGATGCGATCAAGGCAAGACCGCATATAGCGACCAACGCTTGATAACTTCCTCGCATGGCAAAATTTGCGAAAAAACGCACGAGCGCCGCCTTCTTGTCCGGTTTAGCGATTGCTTGCCAAGTCTATTGGGGGTGTGAATCGCAGAAAGGGAGCAAAGCTAAGAAACGCGCACGCTTGATGGCTGTGGCAAGTTGCCTTTGATATTTCGCCTTTGTGCCAGTGATGCGGCTGGGTACGATTTTCCCGGTTTCGGAGATAAATTCCCTTAAGGTGTCTAAATCTTTGTAGTCAATTTCCTTGACGTTTTCAGCGGTGAAGCGGCAGAATTTCCTACGTTTGAATTGGCGAACCATGGTCTGACCCTATAAAATGATTGTTGGATTTTTTTGTCTGTGGGCAAAGCCTAAGAACACACTCTATTATGCGTCCACCAAAGCAGAATCGATGTCTATGACCAAAGACTCTTCGGCCAAAACGATGTCATCATCGTCTTCAATATCGTCGTCGTCATCGGACTTTTCAACTTCAGCTTCACCCGAGCCGGCCCGCATCAAGGGTGAGGGTTCGGTCACGGCCTCGTCGCGCACTAGTGTCAGGCTGCGCAACACTGCATCGTTGAAGCGGAAACTACTTTCCAACTCGTCTAGGGTAGGTTGATCAACTTCAATGTTCATCAGCACATAATGGGCTTTGTGAACCTTGCTGATAGGGTAAGCCAACTGGCGACGCCCCCAGTCTTCAAACCGGTGGATTGTACCGGAAGCCGATTCGACGATGGCGCGATAACGCTCAACCATCGCAGGAACCTGGGCGCTTTGATCGGGATGGACAAGAAAAACAATTTCATAATGACGCATGGATGCTCCTTTCGGATTAAAAAGCCTTCCGCTTAAATCGGTAAGGCAAGGAGTGATAGCTGTTTGGCCATCGACTAATAAACCGCTAAGTGTACTAGACTGAGTGTGTCTAAACAAGAGAAAACTGTTAAATTATATCAATTCATTCATTGCAAAGATGAAACCACATGATCTGATATTCTGCCTATTTGCTACCTCTTGACTTTCTGGCTCATTCCCCTTAGAAACTAAAAACCATCCACTGTTATCGAGACCCACTTTCCTTGAACGATATTCCGCTTAGTCTGCTGTTTGCCTCGCTGGCCTTGCTGCTCATCATGTCGGCTTTTTTTTCCGGCGCTGAAACCGCACTAATGGCTTTGAATCGTTATCGTTTATTGCATTCAGTCAAAGCGGGGCATCCTGGCGCGATTAGAGCACAAAAGCTTCTGCGTCGCCCTGACCGGCTGATTGGCTTGATCTTGCTGGGCAATTGTTTTGCCAATATCTTAGCCTCTTCATTGACCACGGTCATTTCACTTCGAATGTTCGGCGACACTGGAATTGCCCTGACTGCCGGCGTATTGACGCTGGTCGTGCTCATTTTTTCCGAAGTTGCGCCGAAGACATTGGCCGCCATGCACCCAGAGCGACTTGCCTTTGGCGCTTCATGGATTATTGTTCCATTGATGAAAGTTTTTTATCCCATCGTTTGGCTGGTCAACATGATCGCCAACTTGTTGTTGAGGATATTAGGCTTCAACCCTAGGGGCGAGACTCATAACGCGCTCAGCAAAGAAGAGCTACGCACAGTGGTTGCCGAGGCCGGGGCAATGATTCCAGAACGTTACCAAAACATGCTGCTGAGTGTACTCGACCTTGAATCGGCGACGGTCGAAGACATCATGATTCCCCGCAACGAGATTGCCGCCATCGATTTGGATGAACCTTTGGAAAAAATCGTCGAACAGATCAGAAGCAGCCGCCATACCCGGTTGCCGGTCTATCGAAAAAGCATCGACAAGGTTTTTGGATTGCTGCACTTGCGTAGGATTTTGATCCTCATGATACACAGTGACTTCAGTAAAGAAACCATCGTGAAGAGTTTGGATAAGATATATTTTATCCCTGAAAACATGCCCCTCCACCAGCTATTGCTAAATTTTCGACGGGAAAGCCTTCGTTTCGGTCTTGTTATTGACGAATACGGCGATGTTCTTGGCTTGGTGACGCTGGAAGATTTGTTGCAAGAAATCGTCGGGGAATTCACCACCCATTCGATAGACATTCAAAAACAGAAGGATGGTAGCTATTTGGTCGATGCCAGCATCACCTTGCGCGAACTCAACCGCATTACTGGTTGGGCATTGCCCACCGAAGGGCCAAAAACCCTGAATGGCTTGATCATCGAATACTTGGAAACCATCCCGCAATCCGGGACGGTTTTCAAACTGCTAGACCATCAGTTGGAAATCACCAAAATGGAAGGCAATCTCATCAAGCAAGTGCTGTTCAAACCGCATAGCAACTCGTGATTTTGTAAGCAATTCGGCTATAATCGAAGTTTTCCATTCTCCTTCAAGAAAGAACCGTGGACAATACCAACAACTATGCACGCGATGTAACTACCTTCCAAGGGCTCATTCTGGCACTACAGGATTATTGGGGCGAACAGGGTTGCGTAATACTGCAACCCTTAGACTTGGAAGTCGGCGCTGGCACTTTCCATCCAGCCACCTTCCTGCGCTCCATTGGACCCGAACCTTGGAACGCCGCCTATGTACAACCTTCACGCCGCCCCACTGACGGTCGTTACGGCGAGAACCCAAACCGA
>CAIOOA010000101.1 GCA_903859815.1 uncultured Methylococcaceae bacterium
GACGCCAGCGAATGTCGAAGCCATGTTGGCGTTGCGGCTTGCCCGTGCGAACCGGGAATATGACGACTATTGGCGTGGCATCGAAAAACAAGCGGCATAATAGGAATTTTGCAAGGGGCGCATCACTTTTAATCACACCCGTTGCCAACGGCAGTTGCACGACTGGCGCACCGCCGGCCTTTTCGATGCCGCGCAATTCTATGCTACTGGTCCGTTCCCGCAACCACAGCAAATAACCAGCGACCTGACGGGCAATGTCTTCTTTGCCTAGGCCACCGGATACGCCATGATAATGGTTGATGATTTGAGTGCCGCTGATGATATTGCCGACAACGTCACCCGTTACTTTCACGGCTCCCGCACCCATCGCATCGCCTTCGCCCTGAGCGATGGACCCAGAACCGGTCAATTCAGCTTGTTTGATGCTTATCCCGTTTTCATTTTTCAGGAGTTCAATGAATCCATTGGCAGCGAGCTTGTCCAGTTGTTGGCTGAAATGCAGTTTCAACTCGTCGATATTTTTATAGCGAGTGTAGAAATGGCCCAAGTCATCCAACTTTTCCTGAAACGCCCACAAACTCATCAAATCCTTTTTATTGGCGTTCCCTGTACTGATGTCCCCATCCTTGAAATAGGTGAAGATGAAAGGTTTGTTGGTCGCCTTGAATTGCCCAAACGCCGTTTCAAACTCTTCCGCCGTGTATTGGCCCACCTTGGTGAAAAACAGCATCACGAACAGATCGCAGTCCTTGATCGCCTTGTTGTATTCGTCTTGGAGCCGGGTTTGCGACAGGGCATCCATGAAGTCTTCCCATTGCACTAGTTCGAGGTAAACCCCCTGACTTACCCAAGCCTTATTTCTGCGGCTGATAAAAATTTCAAATTCCTTCCTGTCCTCTTTCAATTCCGAGGAGGAAGCCAAAAAAATCTTTCGGGTATTGATAGTCATAGTCTGTTGTTGGATCAGTCCAGTTTGCAACACTATAGTCGCTGATTTGCCCTGAATACTATGCACCCATGGGCTTAGGCTGTGAAGCCCCGTTCAAAGATGAGCCAATGGAGTATTTTTTCATGGCTGCCACAATCGCACCTAATCCGATTAAAAAGTACCATTATTGAAGGGGGTAGGTTTGCAGGGTGACATCCCATGGGCTTGTGTCCAAACTATTGATGAAAAAAACGGGGGAAATTTAGGTTATCATAAGCCCATTGACACCCGCTTATCAAAATAGGCTACCCTTTACTCAGTTTTTTATGCTGACATGCTGCTGAACCACATCCGAGCTTCTGGAAGAACTGGAAACCTTGAATCAAATATGGCTACGCAGCCGTAAAACGTCTGGCGGCAGCATCTATCACCAGCGTATCGCAAGAATTTACGAGACCGATAACAACCATGGCTATTCTTGAAGGTATTCGAATACAAAATTACCGGGCATTGAAGGATGTCACGTTAGGCAAGACATTTGAAAATAAAGAGCCTGTTTTGCCGCGATTGATGGCGGTTATCGGCGCGAATGGCACAGGTAAATCAAGCTTGGTCGATGCGCTGGGTTTTCTTGGCGACTGCTTGCAGGATGGCGTGGAAGCGGCTTGCGATAAACCTCATCGCGGCGGCTTTGAACGGTTACGCACCCAAGGGACAAAGGGGCCAATTCGTTTTGAGGTGCGCTATCGCCAGCGTAGTCTAGCGAGGCCAATTAGTTATTCATTAGGTATTGATTGTGACAAGCACGGGCGGGCTTGTGTGGTCTATGAACGTTTGCGTCAACGTCGAAAAGGGGAAGCTAGGGGACAGCCTTACTCATTTCTTGAAATCAAGGATGGAGATGGCGTTGTCTGGTCAGGGCAAGCTACTAAACTGCAAGAGGGCAGCAAGCGAATTCCAGTAAAAATGACTGACCGCCAAGTGCTAGGCATTTCAACGCTCGGCACTCTGGCAGATCACCCTCGCATTTCGGCCTTCCGTGATTTTCTATCCGGCTGGTATCTTTCCTATTTTGTACCTCAACTTGCGCGTACACAACCAATGACAGGTGCTGACCCACATTTGAATCAGACAGGCGAAAACTTAGCCAAATATTTGCAGTTCGTGGAACGGGAAAATCAATCCGGTTTTCGGGAAATGCTTGAACGGATTGCCAAAAAGATACCCGGCATCCGAACCATCAAGCACGTAAAAGCGCCTGATCGGCGTTTATTGCTGGAATTCCAGGTACAAGGTTACAAGTCACCGTTTTACCAACAAGACATGTCCGACGGTACATTAAAAATGTTGGCGTATTTGCTGTTAATGGAAGACCCAGACCCCGCGCCTTTGATTGGCATAGAGGAACCCGAAAACGGCTTATATCCGCAGTTGCTAGACAAACTGGGAGCTGAGTTCAGAGAGTATGCCAAGCAACCGGGAGGGCCACAGATTTTAATTACCACGCATTCGCAAAATTTTGTGGATGCCTTGTCGCCGGAAGAGGTCTGGATTTTAGACAAGGGCGCAGATGGATTTAGTCGGCTCCTGCGCACCGCTGATATTCGGGGTGTTCCAGAATTATATGAGGCGGGTTTGCCAATGGGTAGCTTATGGTATAGCAACCATTTCGGCACTGATAAGCCATGACTTTCTTTTATATTCTGGTTGAAGGCGATGCCGATGTGCCTGTGGTGCGTGAGATTATGACGCGGCGGTTCCATTTGAAGGAGAATTTGAATTTTCGGATACATCCTCATAATGGCATTGGCAGGCTTCCATCCAATCCCATGAAACCCCCTCCCACGCATCTTCGGGGGTTGCTAGACCTGCTGCCAACTACTTTACTCGGAATGGGCAGGTATTGCGGTGAACATGAGTGCGTGTTGGTTTTAGTGGACACGGATAAGACACCCTGCCGAGAATTGCTGTCGCAATTGAACGCTATGCTTGCCAGCCTACCCCACAAGCCACCTAGGGTGCTGTTACGGTTAGCCATTGAGGAAACAGAAAGCTGGTTTATCGCTGATACAGAGGCGCTCAGAAAAGCCTACCCTGGGGTCAATTTGCAGATACTTCGCGGAATAAAGCCTGATTCCGTCATTGGCGCATGGGAAAAACTAGCAGAAGCGATAGGCGAGCCTTTACCGAAAAAACGCGGGCATCTCAAATATGCATGGGCTGAAAAAATCGCCCCTCACATCAATCTCGACAGACCCTTTTCACCTAGCCTTGGAAAATTTATATCGGGTGTGGAGCGGGAACTACAAAATCGCCAATTTGAGGAAATGGGATGAAAGCTTCGAACGCCGGTAACAAATTGCACTTACATTTCACTTACGGCTAAATTTAGCCCAACAAAAAAGCCCTTCGATTTCTCGTAAGAGCTTGAATTGGTTGGTAGCAACGGCGGGACTTGAACCTGCGACACCCGCATTATGAATGCGGTGCTCTAACCGACTGAGCTACGTTGCCACGCTGTTAGACTGCTAATTATCGCTAATAATGTTCTGTCCTGTCAATATGTGTGTGAAAATCGTCGTTTAGAAATCATGTTGCAGAATGTCAACCGCCCGTCGGCAGATTTCCCGTCCGTAGTCAGTCCACTGACCTTGGCCCCAGTAGCGGTAGCAACTGGTTTGGGCGGTCATCAAATGAAACAGGGCGTTGCGATATCTTGGGTCGCTGGGTGGAATGCCGGGTTTGAGCACTTTTTCATGGAACAGCGAGCTGGCTTCCTCCATCGGGCCGAGTACATTTTCGTAACCTTTGACCCAAGAAATGTCATTGGTCCAACTGCCCCCTTCCATGTGGAAGCGATGGTCTTCCTTGCGCAGTTCCTCAATGACTTTAGCCAGTTTCTCCGGGCCATCCCCTGCCTTGAATCGTGCCCATATGGCCTTTTGGTGAATCGGCTGCACCACTGGGAAATCGCCTCCCTTGATGCCTGACTGAAAAAGGTATTCCAAATATTCAGTCACATTCATCATCGGGGTGTCAGAGCCAGTTGACTCGCGGGACACGTCGAAGAATTTGCCGGGGAACTCGTTCATCATCACCCCGCCGTTTTCCCCATCGGCGATCTGCGTCACCAAAGGCGGCACGCTTTTTCCGCCCAACTCCCAACGAGACAGGCTCTTGGCTTCGTAATAAGGCTGCATTTGCGCCACTAATTTGGTGTCACTGCCTTGGGTTTTGATGATGGCGATGATGTCGATACTCTCGCCCTTGGAGTTTTTGCATACCAGACGGTGGGGGAGGTGCTTTTTCTCCGGTCCATGACCGTTGTCGGGCTGTTCGACGGTATGTTCCTGAATCAACACCCAGGCATAGCCGCAATCACGCAGGGTTTTAATGTATTCATAGGCCACATCGGGGTGGTTGGGCAGGGCCATTTCGGAAGGTGAAAAACCGCGTACACGGCTTAAGGCTTCTTTTCCAAAGATGGCGGCGAAATGGTGCTGCCAAGCCATGACATGCAGCCTGAAATCCTGTGCGGGGGTGGAGGGGGCGACGGCATGGCCCCAAGGCGCGCCCAGCCATTCCACCGCATGGCGGTATTGGGGGTTGCAAGTGACATTTTTCAACACATCGAACACATCATGCAAACCCATTTTCCTTAATCCATGGAATAAAGTTCCTGAATATTCCAGCATGACACGCGGTTGCTTGCCTTCGTGGATCAGTTGCGGGACGAATTCGCCGATGCGCTTATAACACCAATGGAAGCCTCCGGCATTGTGATTGTCGCCTATGCCTTGATTTTCCATCATGTATTGCAGATTGCTGATGATGGCAGCAGTGCGCAAGTCCCATCCCCCGCCAGGAATCAGGGGTTGATGCATGTGCAGGGCAATGGCACAGGCGCTGTTGATGCGGTCGAAAGGAATATGGGTTTCATGCGCATAAACGGTGGGAGACCTGTTTTGCAAAGTGGCCTCTATTTCAGCTTCCTGACCGCAGATATTGGGAAGATCGTCAACATATTCGGCTAATTCCGCCATGGATATTTACTCTTCTGGTAGTAGGGTGCATTGAATGATTTAGGCCACCCATTTTCCAGGGTAACCCGGTTTGGGATAAACCCAAGGCCGGTAAGCTTAGGGGTTTGCAATTCCGCTTTCACAGGAATAGGGCATGTATAAACCGGCTGAAGCCGCGACTGCTAATAGATTAGGCAAGTGCAAAATCCTTATATGACCGGCATTGGGATTAAACCTCCTAAGTGTACACCAGCTTGTTTCGTACTAGGCTGAAAATCATTATTTGATGAAATTGCTTTTCCTCATCCGTTTATTATTGATACCCGTCGTCGACCGCTATCAGTTACAATGAGTCTCGCTAGTTTTCTTATTGGAGCATTCCCTTGAGCAATGGCAATCAACATGATGCGGGAAAAAGCAGTTTGCCCAGTTCTGCCACGGAATTGGATAGACGCTATCGTCAACTTTTTGAAACTGCCCAAGATGGCATCTTATTGCTCAATGCATGGACTTCGCAAATCGAGGATGTCAACCCTTTCATGATTGACCTGCTCGGCTATACCCGTGACGAGTTTTTAGGAAAGCGAATTTGGGAGGTGGGTGTATTCGAGAATACCTCACTTAGTATGGAGGCTTTTGTCGATTTACAGAAAAAGGGGCATATACGTTACGATAATCTTCCTTTGGAAACCAAGGATGGACAACAAATATCCGTCGAGCTTTCCTGCTTTTTGTCCAATTATGATGGCGTAGCCGTCATTCAGTGTACGGTGCGGAATATCACCGCTCAGGTGCTTGCGGAAAAAGCATTGAGGATCACCGCTCGTGCATTGAAGGTCATTAGCGACACCACCACCGTATTGATTAATGCGCCGGACGAGTGGGAGTTGCTCCATGCAATCTGCCGGGTCATCGTGGAAACCGGTGGTTATCGCATGGCATGGGTTGGCTATGCCGACGAACATGGCGGAAAGCACGTACAGCCGATGGCCCACTATGGCTGTGAGGATGGCTATCTTAAGGTGGCGGAAAGCACTTGGGCTTACACTGATTTGGGCTTGGGTCCAACTGGTAATGCCATCAGGTCTGGCGAATTGCAATTTGTCGAGGACATTTCCACTGACCCTAGGATGAAGCCTTGGAGGGCAGAGGCATTGAAGCGGGGATATCATTCGGCCATCGCTTTGCCGCTTCGTCATGCCAGCGGCTTGTTGGGATGCGTCACGGTCTATGGCTCGGCGGCGGAAACCTGGCCAGTGGAAGAACGTGCTTTGCTACAGGAACTAGCCGATGATTTGGCCTATGGCATTATCACTTTGCGAACACTTGCGACTTATCGGAAGAATGAGGCAGCCTTGCGCAATAGTTTGGAGCAGTCGATCCAAGCCATAGCCGCCACGATTGATCAGCGTGACACCACTTCACCCGGTCATCAACGCCGAGTTGCCAGCCTCTGCAAGGAAATTGCGTTGCAGTTGGGGTTTTCGGAAGATCGCATCCACGGCTTGCATCTGGCAGCCACGTTCCATGATGTCGGCAAGCTCCGCGTGCCGGCGGAGTTGTTTAGCAAACCAAGGCGTTTGAGTGCCAAGGAGTTTTCCCTCATTCAAGAGCATTCGAGCCTGGGCTTTGAAATGGTCAAGGACATTCAATTCCCTTGGCCCATCGCACAGATTATCTTGCAGCATCATGAACGCATTAATGGTTCGGGTTACCCGCAAGGACTGAAAGGCAACCAGCTTTTGCAGGAATCAAAAATCCTTGCAGTCGCCGATGTGGTCGAAGCCATGTCGTCCCATAGCACTTACCGTCCAGCGCTGGGCATCAAGGTGGCGTTGGGGGAAATTGTCGCCCAACGCGGCATTCTGTTTGACGGGCCTTCCGTTGATGCCTGTGTGAAACTCTTTGAAGAGCAAAGCTATAAACTTCCTGAGTAACCGAGGGGACAGGTCAGGCGTATTTATGCGTTTGATTAGCGCAATAGGTCAATCTATCATCCAAGCTGTCACGCCGGATTGTTGCCATAGTTATCTGGCTAATTTTCGGGATTTCCGCAAAAACTGTCCGCAGACCAAAACCACAGCGCCGATGCCAAAAAGAGCCAGGCTATCCGGTTCAGGCAAGTAAAGGCCAAAGGCCAAGTTTTCCGATGCGTCCACCTGCCAAGTGCCTGATGGCGCATGGTAGGAAGCCCCACCGGCTTGCAGTCCACCTGAGGTGGTTTCCCATCCCCACAGGTCGGAGCCGATGTGGGCATTGCCGAGTCCGATGAAGTAGTCGCCGGCGTTCAGCGTGGTGAGCGAGAAATTGGCGGCGTAGGCATATTCGTTCCAAGCGACCACCGTGTTGCCGGTGGCTTCCCGCTGCACATTGCCTAAGCCGACCGAGACCAGCGTAGATCCAGGCACGCCTGCATTGTCTGCATAAAGCGTCAGCGTGAAGCCGTCGGCGGCGGGTGCTGCACCGTTCGGATAGTAGATGCCCCACCACAGCAAGCGGTCGAATGTGGAGGTTTCGGTTAAGGTGAAGCGGGTGGCGGCGATGGTAAGTTCATGGTTGGAATCTGCTAGGAAGGCCGAAACCTGATCCGGTTCGCCGCCATCGACAATTAGCATATCCGCCACAGCCACAGCACTCAAGAAGAAGGTGGCGGCGAGGGCTATGATTCGTGGAAAGTTTGTTTTCATGGTAATGACTTTAGTTACAGCGTGTAGTTGCGCGGACTCATTCAGTGCTATGGTCGGGCTGAGTTCACTGGTTGTCGGTTTTCGCTCCTTCCGAATGGGCGGCACTCTCATGGATGTCATTTTCACTGGTGGTATCGACGTAGCCATGCAAGGCTTCCAGCGATTTATTCGTCAACCGCATCACGGTAGGTGTCGAAATCTTGGGAGACCGGAAGGCTTTAGCCCAGTTGTATTTTACGCCTTCCGTGGAGAAGTCGATGCCAGACTCGATGAAATCTTCTCTAGACAGCGAATTTAAAGCTTCATTGGCATTCATCCAGTCAGCCATATTGAACTTGCCCAGTTCCTTGCCGGCACTTTTCACGAGCATTTTACGGAGTTTTTTCCAGTTTTTGAGACGCAACTGACTTTTATTCTCCGAGCTTTCGGCATCGGGTTTTAAAGAAGGATCAAATTCGTCAGGATCAAGTACGTCAGCATCAAGTAGGGTGTCGAAACTCATTGAATGAATTGACGCATCTGAGCCAATCGGGGCGCCTTCCACAGCTTCCTGTTCCGCCGCCTGTATCCTATCTTCCGAAAGCTGCGAACTGCTGCTGGCACTGCCATCTGCAGCCACTTCAGTATCGGCCATCAGTTCGGGGATTTCAACCGAGCTAAACACATCGAAAACCTCCCCCGCACCCATAGTGACAATGGCGATGGTTGCCATTTCCCCAGCGGCTGCGGTTTGCTCCCCCAGTTGGTAGCCAACTTCGTAAGATCCTCCCTTGAAAGGCACATGAGCCGAGAACGGGTTCCTGCCGGTAAAGATATTGCTGGCATTGGTGGTGATGAACTCGCTAAAGACGATGTCACCCATGGGTCCCAGTGCCATGCTGAGATAGGTGTTTGCGACATCGTTGAAAAGTCCCTTGCCCAGCGACTTGAACATGCCTGCCCACCGACCGTGGGCGGCATCTTCATACATGCTCTTGCCCCAGTGGTAGGGTGTCATGTAGATGGATTTGGCACCGTGTTCAAGCCCATGCTCCAAGCCGCCCCAGAAGCCGCCGTTATGGTGCGATTCAGGAGGCTTGGAGCCGTAGTTTTGTGCATTGTTCACGGCGTAGTGACCGGTGGGGTCCCAATAGTTGATGGGGTCGTTGGCGGCGTAGGCGTAGCCGTTCATGCCGCCCTTGCCCAACGGTGACATCGAATCCCACTGCAAGAAGCGACCCGTGACCGGGTCGTAGGCACGGTAGCCGCCTTTGATTTCCAGCCCGGTGGCGACACCCGCACCCACGGCACTGCCCATGACCGCGTCGGGGAATTCCGCCGCCTGCTGAAGTCCTGCCGGAAATCCGGCGAGGGGACTTTGCAGGTTGGTGACGGTGCCGTAGGAGAGTTGTGTGGTGTTGCTGATCGGCGAGCCTGAACCTGTGCCATAGCCGATATTGCCCACCGGCCGCCTAGCCAAGTCATCAATGCCGAAGAAGGAATTGGTCTCGTTGATCATACGGTCGGAGGCATTTATGTATCCAAAGCCAGTGTAGGTGACAGTCCCGCCGATGTAATCCACCTGCCAGAGTCCTGAAACGGTATTGGCATTGGTATTGAGACGGGCTTTGCCAAATTCCACCACCGTGCCTGCGCCAAGCCCCGGCAATGCGGGTAACTGTCGCTCCACGATGCGGCCTAAACCGTCGCGGACGTAGCTTTCCACGGCGTTGTTGGCTAGGGTTACGGAAGCCAGCAGTCCATGCGCATCATAGCCGTAGCTGCGACCGTAGCCGTCAGTCACGGTGTTGCCGGCGATATCGTAGGTGTAGCCGCCGGAAGCGGTCGAGCAACTGCTGCCACAACGAGTTTCTTGAGTGGCACTCAACTGGAAGGGGTTGGTGGAGTTGGTGTAGGCGTAGCCACGGCTGATGCTGCCGGACGGCCCTTGAGTAAGCATCTGCGTCAGGTTGCCGTACAAATCGTATGTGTAGCCGGCTTGCGTCACCATGCCGGTGGTGGGCAGATAGTCGTAAGGCGGCGCGGCGGTGGCATTGGCTGGCGTGGCATTGTTGGCGTAACCGGTGAGCGCGTGGGTGGTCAGGTCGTAACTATAGCTTTCGCCGAGGCCGCGACCGTAGAAGTCGGAGCGGGTATTGCTGGCGATGCGGCCCGATTGGTCATACGCCTGTGCAAACGTGGCGGTTGCCGCCACGCCGACATTGCCCGCGTCGGCAAAATAGCGCACCCCGGAACCCGCTAGACAGCTCGTGCCAGTGGCGCAAACGTTGGCGGAAGCGGTAAGGGCGTGGTTCATGGCATTGGGGTCGATGGCTGTGGTGCTGGCCTTGATTGTATTAGCGAGTGTCCCCGCTGTGGTGGGGATAAGCTTCACCGTAAGCTTCACCTGTTGCTTGCCAACCAAGTCAGGCAGGTCACAGGCAAGATTGACTCCCGAGACTGTACAGCCAGCGGGTACCGATGTATAACCTAAGCCAACAGAGGCGGAACCGCTAGGGTTCAAGGCCAGTTTTACGCCAGTGGCGGTTTGCACAGCCGCCGTGCCGGATAGGTTTTTGACCGTGGCCGTGTAGGTGATAACTTGACTTTTAGCCACTTTGGCGGGTGCCGACACGCTGAGTGCCAAGTCGGCGACGCGGACAGGTGCTGGGCTGCCAGCGAGGTTGTTCTGAGTTATGGTCTTGCCGATGGGGCGGAGGTTGTCGTCATAGGTGTAGGCGGTGGTGTAGCTGAGGTTCCCGGTGTCGCCGCAACCGAAGCTTTGGGGGATGCCAGCCAACACATTGTTGGCGAGCATCCCGGTGGTCGAATCGTAGGCGAAAGTCTTGTTGACACCGTGGTAGGATGCCGTGCTTACTTGGCTGACCCGCCCGTAACCGTCGCGGGTGATGTCGTAGCCTTGATTGCTCTGGTTGGCCTGCACCATTGCACACCCCTGGGACGACGAATACGCAAAAGGCAGGAACGGGTCGCTGACATGGGTCAGGTCGGCATAATTGTCAAAATTAAAGGCATACTGGAACGGTGCGATGGATGGGTAGGCAGCCAAGCTTATCGCGCTAGTGCTGGGCAGCCCACTGGCGGCATAGGATGCGCCATAGGTGTTGCCTTGATTGTCCGCCACTTGGGTGGGGCGGAGATGGCTGTCGTAGCTGCGGTTGACGGTGATCGTGCCGCCGCCGGCCGCCGGGTTCAGCACCGACTGGGTAAGCATGAAGCTGACCGGGTCGTAGCTCAGTGCAAGACTATTGCCGTAAGCATCGGTCGAACTCACCAACAGTCCGGTGGTGGGGTCGTAACCCGCCGTGCGCTTGCCGCCGTTGAGAGGGTCGTCCAGTTCGAGCTCCCGCCCCACGCCGTCGTGGACAATGCCACCCAGCACCGTGGTTTTCCCTCCCGCCAGTAGCGTGGATTGCTGCATGCCATTCAATAGGTTGCTGGTGTTTGTCACCGTTTGCCCCTGAGGCAGGGTGAAAATGACTTGCCTCTGGCTAGTGTTGTAAGTGCGTGTGGTGGTGGTGGCGGACAGTATTGATTGGGCGTTGGCTATTGGCCCGGCATTCACAAAGGTGTAGTTTTTGACTGAAGTGCGGCGGTTCCACTCGTCGTAGCCGTAGGCATTGTACTCCAGCAGGTTGTCGCCGTTGCTCGGGGTGATGGAGTTTTGCGGGAGGTTGCCAACTGCTTTATAGAGGCCGGTCAATGGCAGCGGTGCGTAACCGCTGCTGACCCAGAGGTTGTTGCTCATGCCGGACATGCCGACGTTGAGCCCTTGCACGACGTCGAAGCCGGCCAAGGCGGCGGTTGCCGCGTCCGCGTCGATCAGGGCATCCGATAAAATCAGGTGGCTGAGATTATTGGTGTGGGTGATCTTCACCGCCCCGTAGATTTTGCCGATGGCGGTGGGGCTGCCCGAAGCCGGACTATAACTGAATTCCAGCGTGTTGCCGTTCAAGCCATCGACGATGCGCCCACTCGCCAAGCCGAAATTGGGGACGGTGGCGACCCGCAGCGACGTGCCGGGTCCGTAATAATAGTTTTCCGCCTTCTGGTAGCCATTGCCGTAGCTGGTCGCCGAGGTCAGGTTGTTTGCGGAATCGTAGGAGTAGCCGGCAGTCTGCACCATCGACTGGTTCACCAGTTGCCGATACGTGGCGAAATGGCGCTGGCGAAAATCGAACAGTTGCACCGTCAAATTGCCGTATTGGTCGGCGTGGCGGATGCTGAATTTGGCGTTGGCATTTAGACTCAAATCAGCGGACAGGTCATAGGCGGTGGTGGTGGTTTGGGCGTAGCTCGTACCCGCCATGATGGTCTCCGACACCTTGCGCCCGTAGCCGTCATAGGTCGGGACTGTCTTCAGCCCCACCGAGTTGGTGTGTTGCAACGGGTAGCCCATGAAATTGACCAGACTCCCGCCACGGTTGACGGTGGCGGTGGAACCTGACTTGGTTTTGCCGCTCAAGATGGAAACGATGCCGAGGGCACTCTGGCTATTAAAGCTCGTCATCCCGGGGGTGTAGTTGGTGTTGACATAGGCCACATCCGAAACCCCGGTCAGATCCGTCTGGCCGCGCTGGCCGATCATGCCGTTGAGTGCCGGGTTCGCCGTGTTGCCGCCGATGTAGTTCCCCATGGTGTCGCTGCGGTAGTCGTAGCTGCTGCCGGTGGCTACATCGTAGTGGTGCTCCAGGTTGGATGTCGGCAGTGTCGCTGTCTCCAGTGCGCCGCTGCCGGCGGGGGCGATGGCAAGGTTCTGGAAGGTTTGGGTCTCCAGCACATAGGATGCGCCGTTGTTGCCGATGCTGTGAGTCTTCACCGTCTGAGCCAGGCGTTCGTTGGGCGGGTTGGTCTGGCTGGCGGGCAAGTAGCTGAACTCGGTGAGTTGCCCTAACGTTGATGTGGTCTGGATGGGGTTGCCCCACGCGTCGTAAACCTTGGACTCGGTCGGCGCCAAACTGCAAATACCGGAACCGGAGATGCCTTCTAGCGGTACGCCGTTCAGCGTACAAATATTCATCCCCCTGATGGTTTGCGTCGGCGAGCCGTAGGTGAACGGCAGGGCGGCGAAACTGCCGCCTGCCACCAAATTGGCAACGCTGCTGGCGTAGTTGTACTGGGTTCGGGTTAGCTGCGTGGGGGTTCCAGTCGCAATGAGACTATAGTTCATCCGCCCTAGCGCATCGTAATTTATGTACCCGGAACGGTTATAGCTAGCGTTTGGATAGGTTGTGGTGATGGTAGTGCCGTAGGTCAGGCCGTTGGGGTTCACCATGTCGTTCGTGTTGCAGCCGTCGGAATCTTGATTCATACCGTAGAGGTAGAACAGGCTGTCCATCCAGTGGTTGAGACCCGAGCCGTAGGTTTTACTGCCCGAAGCCAATGGCACGGCGAAATTAGGCCCGTCCGAAGTGCCAAAGCCATAGTCGTAGTAGGAACTGCTGATGAGGTTGCCGGAGCCGTCGGTATTGTTTACTGCTTGGACGAAAGCCTGACCCAAGGTAAACTGGTTGCAGCCTGCGTCATAAGTATTGTTGGTGCCGAATGTTGCGTAGCCGATGGCGGTGGATTGACCAGTCCAAACGTTGCTAATCGAGTTCAGGGTGGTTTGGTTGTTCCAAGAATAGGGCACAGCTTGCAGGGTATTATAGCCGTAAGAAATGGTGCGGTTGTTGGAGAGGTTGGTAATCGACGACACCCGGAAGTCGGCACCGGTGAAATTGATTTGGTAAAGATCTTGGAGTGTGCCCTGCTGATTGGCGACGGCAATTGTGGCCATGTTGGTGTAGGCGGAAACACTGGCGACATGGTTGCCTGAGTTGTCCCACACCGAGACGACGTGGCTGGTGTTGCCCGCGAAGTCGTCGGTATAGGTGAATCCCAGTTGCTGACCGTTGGCATACAGAATCTTCTGGATGCGGTACACCAGCAACTGGTCAGCATTGGCGTCGTTGGAACTGTTGTAAGTGGGGTCGTAGACGTTGTACCCCTTGTATCCATACAGCACGGTGAAACCAAAAACGTAGCGGGTGCCGTACTTGTCCTGGGCGATGATGGTTTGACCGTCGTTGCCGGCGGCGAAGGTAATCAGGGCGGGGAAGCCTGGCACCGGCGCGGTGGCATCCTTGCTGTAGAGCGGTGTCGCTTGGCTGAGGAACTGGCTGGTAAACACGGATGCATAATTGCTCTGGGTCGCACTGGGCATCGTCATCAGGTATTGGTAGGACGTATTCCCCAGCGTGACCGTGGCACTGATCTGATTTTTGCCGTAGAATTTCGACACTTGGCTGGTGCTGATGACGATGGATGGCAGATTCAAATCCCACACCGCGCCGGCATCGTCCAGTTCGCTCGTACCCGGCAGGGTCGCTTTAGGTAATGGCGTCGGCATATACACGCTAACACCGAAGGGGTGGGTATGGCTGTCACTGTCGGTGAACCCGCCCACATAGGTCGCACCCGCCGTCTGCTGGAGTTGTAGCGAAAGCTCGAAGGGGGTCTGCCCATAATTCAGGTTGCCCTTGAAGAAGCTGAAGCTGTAGTTGAGCGAACCGCCACGAGGATCCACGGCGAAGCTGTCGCCGCCGATGGTCACGGTGCTGTTGGACACGGGTCCCGCCGAATCGCCACCGCTGCTGGGGTCTGCCAGTGCGACTGGGGCCACGAGGGTCGCAACCAGGGGTGTGGATAAAATCACGGAAATGGCGAGATGCAGCTTTCGGTTCTTTTTCATGGCGTAACCTTTATTTTTTAGAGTTGTATCCGGTCAGAGTCAATGCCAATGTTGCACGGTTTTGCAAAAGCAAGCGAGGGGAGGAAATTGTTGCGTGAGATGTTCATGATCCTGACCTCGTTTATTTTTACGACAGTGGCGTATAGATCAGAGGACGGTGGTTTGCGCATAGGTTGGATGCGCTAGACATTCAGTAATTTTTTTTGTGGATTATAGACCTGTGCTTTTTGAAAGCAAGCGATTATTCCGGTTTCTTGTTTCTTGTCTAACGACCCAATTGGATACAGGTTTACCATCGTTTAAAAGGTAAAATTAAGTCTGTCGACTATCGCACCGGGGACTTTACTGCCCCCTAGCGCCCGATGAAAGTAAGTGTCGGTGGAAGGAAATAGTTGGGGTTCAGCAGTCAAGGCTTCCAAACATGAGCCGAATAAGCGATAAAGGCTGTCATCGAAACGCAAATCGTGAATCGGTGCCACGATTTCGCCCTTTTCCACCCAAAAGCAGGCATAGCGGGTCATGCCTGTTATTCTGGCTGTTTGCATATCGCTCCAATTCAAATAATGCAGGTTGCCTAGATAAAGTCCGGTCTCCAGTTGTTGCAATGCATTTGCTTCTGCCATATCTCCACCGCTTACTTCCGGCGACCGTAGCCCTTCACCTAGCCAACTGACGGAATCCGCGCCATTGGACTTGACACCGTATTCTTTTGCAGTACGCGAGCTGACCAATAGGTTTTTTAGTTGGCCGTGCTGAATGATCGGTAAGTCCGTAGGCGTTAATTCGCCTAAACTATTGAATCTCGGTGTTAGCCCTAATCCGAAGTTTTCTTGTAAGCTAAATTTGTCCGACAAACAGGCATCCCCTTCGATAAGCTGCTGCAAGCCGGATTGACCTTTCTTCCAAGCATCATAACTGACCGCGCCCCACGAAAACATTCCGACAATGGAGGCCAAGGCGGCAGGTGCTAAATAAACCCGATATTCACCGGGAGAAAGCTTGTGCACCGGTCGTTTCAGCAATTCCAATTGCTTATTGCCGTTTGCAATGGCTTCAGCAAAATGCCCGGTTCGCCAAACGCGGTCGGCATAGAGGTTTTTTACCGCCTTGTTTTCCCCGGATGCGTTTATCGTGTAGATGGAATAGTCCATGAAAAAGGAATCTGAGCAAAACCAATGATCTAGACCTAGCGAGTTGCGTACTGCTTTGATCTGCGGTCCGTTTGCCAACAACCCGGCGAAGTCCAAGTCACCGACAATTTCATGGATTTGCTTGATCCACTCAAGTTCAGAAGGGTAATCGGCTGGATATTGCTCATCGCTGGTCCCATGGTTTTCCATGGTGACTTGAAATGGGTCTTCTGGCAATACCTTCGCTTCTGCACGGGCGCGTTCGAGTAAGGAACGGATTAGGGCGGCATTTTGATCGACATGCCCGGTCAGATCGATGGCAAACCGAATTGTCCTGCCGCCTCCCTGAAATGTGAGACCTAGGTTTCTTTGTGCAATGGCGGTGGCTTGGCGAACTTGAGAATGGTTGAATCGAAGATAGGACTGCTCTTCGGCATACAGGTCTAGGGTGAGGGCTTCACCCGGCCTGAGTTCGGCAAAGCTGGCGTGGCTGGCATGGTCAAACAGTGACCGGGTAGTTTCATTGAAACTCATTGCCCACCCCCAAACACTTCCACTTGGGTAAACAGGCAGGGCGGCGATGCATGGCCAACTCGTATCATTTGGTTGGGTTCGCCTTTGCCGCAGTAAGCGGTGCCAAATTGACGAAATTCATCCGGGCCGCCAACCATTTTCAGGGAATTCCAAAATGGCACGGTGACACCCCGATAATTGGGGTTTTTCAACACCTTGGTGAATCGTCCATCTTCAATCAAACGCGCATATTCACAGCCAAACTGGAATTTGTTGCGATAATCGTCGATGGACCATGAGATGTTGGATTCCATGTAAACACCTCGTGTTACCGCCGCGACCATGGCATCCAAATTGCTCGAACCCGGTTCAAGGTTGATGTTTGCCATGCGGTCCACCGGGGCACGGTTCCAGCCAGATGCGCGAAAATTGGCAACGCCCGGGATGCCTGAGCGGGCTTGGCTCTCCAGACTGCCCAAGCCGCGCACCAACAATCCATTCTTAATCAAGTATTCGCGGGTTGCGGGATTACCGCAGTCGTCGAAGCCATAACAGGCGAATTCCCCGCTAAGGCTAGGGTCGAAACTTACATTCATCAGGTCCGTCCCATAGCGTAAATGACCGAAATCTTGGGGTTTGATGAAACTCCATCCAGCATAATTGCGCTCGTCGCCCAAGATGCGATCCAATTCAAGCGGATGGCCGATGGACTCATGAATCTGTAGCAACATTTGATCCGATGCCAGTATCAGATCCAAGGTTTCACAGGGACAATTTTCCGCGTACAGCAACTCCAAGGCTTGCTGTGCGACCCGTTCACAATCGCTAAATAAAGCTTCGAAATCAAAATACTCCAAACCCGACTGGCTACAATTTGCCACCGGGCCATTTAGGGACCGCCGCTGGATGGCTGCCCCATCCTTGGCAGTTGCGCTAAAATTACCTGACACTAACAGAAATTGTTGGTCAATATCCGCCCCGCTGGTGCTGATGTATTGGTGGTGGCTTTCAACCAGCACGGTTTCGGCAATGACATTGACGATTTTATCCGATGCTTGCAAGTGGCGACAGGCTTCTATCAGTTTGCCGGTGAATTCCGACAACGCAAGAGAATCCAGCCCGTGCAAACGTGGGCCGACAAAACGCCCCCTGTTTGGCGGTCTTTGTTGCGTGGAAAAACCAAATACTTTGATGTCAGCACTGGCCTTTGCCAAATGCACTGCTCTGCGGGATGCTTCCCGAATGCCCTGTTTGGAAATATCGCTAGTGCCAGCGTAGGCGATTTGACCCTCCACCATGGCCTCCACCATAACCCCTCGTTCCAGCTTGATTGAATTTTGATCAGGGTGCTGATTGCGCACACTGCGATTATGCGTATGTTCCTGTACGAAGCGCAGCCCTATCCAATCCGCTTCGTTGGCAATCCAACTCAGCCCTTGATGAATGTCGAATTCGGGGTAATTTGGCCTAAACGCGAGACGAGGATTCGATGGTTGGGTTGAGTGTTCCATGGCGGTTAAATTGTTGTTTGATTTTCTTTGATTAAAGTGTACCATTGAATACACAAATTTGATTTAGTGGTACTGATTATGCTTTCACATCTTCGCACGGTGAGTCAACCGCCCCCCTCTTTTTCCAAGGAGGAACGAGCCAGTGTCAGCCGTTTGGTCTTTGCTTTGTTTGACCAATGGGGGCTTTCTGCCGTCGAGCAAACCGAGCTGCTCGGGTTGTCCGCCGCGACGCGATCAACCATCACCCGCTACCGCAATGGCGCCCCGATGAGTGATAATCGCGACACGTTGGATCGTTGCGCCAATTTGTTACGCATCCATGAAGCATTGAATATTTTATTGCCTCAATATGCTCTGACAATTACCCAGCAAGAATGGTTGCGTCTCCCCAATCGCGCATTCGAGGGCGTTTCGCCGCTGGAAATGATGCGGGGTGGGTTTGAAGGTTTAACCTTGGTTCGCCGTTACGTGGAAAACAGGATTCAGCATTGATCGAGTCATATAAACACTTGCCCATGTCGCTTGCTTGGTATGACCGGACACTTTGGCGAGTGATTGCTTACGTCCCACAACGAAATCTGGGTCTAAGCCAATTGTCGGAAAACGAGGCCGACAGCATGGCGGGCAGGAAACTCATGGATAAATTGGGTCCAAAGCCCTTTGCCATGCCTGATGAGGATTTAAGTGAAGCCGTTTTACATTGGCCGTTATTCCCCGCCCACTGGGGGGCTTCAAGATTCTCCGATGGTCAAAGCTATGGTTTGCTCTATGCCGCCCTAGAGCGCGAAACCGCCATTGCTGAAGCGCATCATTATTATGCAGAATTTTTTGCCGACGCGGGCATTCCTTTACCCAGTGCGCCGCGGCAGCAACGTGGATTATTCACCTTTCGGGTTGAAGAAATGCTTGCGGATATTCGCAAAGCGGCGAAAAATCAACGCCAACTGATGGCTAACGATCATGTTTGGTGCAGGGTTTTTGGAGAGTATCTGGCCAGCCATTTGCAAAGCGGTTGGGCATACCGCTCTGTCCGCCGTGAAAATGGCTCTGCCATTGCCCTGATGCGCAGCGACCATGCATCGGCTGTACAATGGATGGAGACAATCGAACTGGGTGGTGGGTGACAGTTGATTCTGAGCCATGCTTGATAGGCCGCTGCCTTTAACCTGATAATAACTTTCAGATTTGAGAATGATCATCATGAATGGGAACACGACGAATACCGAACACACCGTCACCGAACAGGCATTGTCACTGTTAATCATCGCCATATTGCTGTTGACCTGCCTCAAAATAGCCCAACCCTTTATCGCTGCCATTTTTGGCGGCGTGGTCCTGTGCGTATCGCTTTGGCCCGTTTATCTCCATTTGTCGAAAGTATTGGGCAATCGGCGAAAACTGGCAGCCGTCATTATGACGATCATCACCATCATGATATTTGTCATACCCCTTGGTTTGGGGGCGGGCAGATTGCTTGATAGCATCCCCGTTTTGGAAAAATTGGCGGACGACCCCACTTGGCTGAGTTGGCTTAATCCAAACAATCCTCCTGCTTGGATCGCAAAAATCCCGATGGTGGGGGAAAATCTCACCAATTTTTGGCACCAGGGTTTAGAAAACTTAAGGCTGGACACTGATAAAATCAAACCGCTCATTTTGCAAGTGGCGAAATGGTTATTATCACAAGGAGCAGGTTTCGCGATGACCATGTTCGAAATCATCCTTGCCACCGTGCTTGCCGGACTCATGTATGTCAATGCCGAAGATGGCGCGCATTTGTTCAGGAAATTTGCCCGTCGCATCAGCAATGCAAAAAGTGCGGCGGTCATCGATGTGGCGGGTCACACTATTCGTGGAGTTTCGCTCGGAGTCATCGGCACTGCCGCCTTGCAGGCCGCATTATCCAGCTTCGGCTTTGCCATTGCCGGCATCCCCATTTACATGCTGCTGGGCGCAGTGTGCTTCATCACGGCCTTATTGCAGATAGGCACGGGGCTGGTGTGGATACCAACGGCGATATGGTTGGGTTATAACGACCATCAGGGTTGGGCTATTTTTACTGTGGTTTGGGGTATATTCATCAATCTCATTGATAACTTCATCAAGCCCTATGTCATCAGCAAAGGCAGCAATCTACCCTTATTGGTAATATTCGCCGGGGTCATTGGCGGTTTGCTGGCATGGGGGTTCATGGGTATGTTCATCGGGGCGACTTTGCTCGCCGTGGCTTATACGCTGTTTATGGAATGGCTGAATCAAGACCGTGTGGGCTAGAGGTGCGCTTTCATGACTCGCCATTCAAAAATATTGCACGGTTTGAAAGCTTGGGGCTACTATTAAGAGATTATTAGTCAATCAAGCTTGCCATGAATTGTTCCTCCTGCGGTGCGGTCCTACCCGCCAACTCCACCGTCTGCGCCTATTGCAAGTCCCATAATCCAGTGGATTTGAAAGGAGTCATCGGATTTTCGGTGAAGCATGAGGAGACCGAAAGGCTTTGCCCATGTTGTCAAACGCATCTCCAATTATTGGAATTGTCCACCCAACCCATTAGCTGTGTGGACCAATGCCCCCACTGCGGAGGTCTATTTTTTCCGCCGGGGGGTATTGGGTTTCTGCTCGACCAAGTGGTTGGAATGGTTTATTCCGCAAACCGCGAATTGTTGGATAATTTGCAAAAAGAACTTTACCGGCAGGAAAAAGTCACCTATCGCAAATGTCCGGTCTGCTTGCAACTGATGAACCGGCAAAGCTTCGGTCACCGCAGTGGCGTAGTGCTTGACCGTTGCGCCATCCATGGGGATTGGCTGGACAGCGGTGAGTTTCTGCATTTGGCGGAATGGAAAAAAGCGGGCGGGTTGTTAGGGTGACAATAGGGTGTCGTTCAAATCTGCCAAAGGCATAGGCTTCCCGAATAAGTAGCCTTGGCAGACTGGGCAACCCTGTCCATAGAGAAAATCACGTTGAGTCTCCGTCTCCACACCTTCCGCAATGACCTCAATTTCAAGCTGACTCGCCATGACAATGATAGTTTGGATGATGATTGCATCGCTAGGTTTTATCCCGATGTTTTGCACAAATGACCGATCTATTTTAAGTTGGTCGAAGGGGAGTCGTGTCAGGTAGGCCAGCGAAGAATAACCCGTGCCGAAATCATCCAGAGCAAAGCGCAAACCAAAATCTTTAAGCGCTTTCATTTTGGCGCCAGCATCGTCAAGGTCGGCAAGCACTACGTTTTCAGTGAGTTCGAGCATCAGTTTGTGTGGGTCAATCCCGGAATACCGCACAATCTCAAGAACCCCAGCGACGAAATTGGCTTGTTGGAACTGACGCACACTGATATTGACGGCAAGGTGCACATTTTGCAAATGAGGGATATCTTCCCATGATTTAAGCACGGCACAGGCGGATTCTAGCACCCAATGCCCGATGGATTGGATCAATCCGGTTTCTTCCGCCAGCGGAATAAATTCATTGGGGGAGATCAGCCCCCGTTCGGGATGTTGCCAGCGCAATAAAACTTCGACGCCGATGATTTTGTTTTCCTGACCAACTTCAATTTGACAGAAAAGCTTGAATTGCTTATTCGCAAGGGCGAGGCGCAGATCATGTGTTAGTTCGACACGCGCAAGCATTGAAGACTGCATATCGGGGTCGAAGAAGCGCAAGGTATTGCGTCCGTCGGATTTAGCCTGATAAAGTGCGATATCCGCCTGTTTCATTAATTCATTGACCGATAAACTGTGTCCGTCGAACAGATTGATGCCAATGCTTGCGCTACAGTAGTGTTCATGTCCGGTGAGTTGATATTTTTGGTTCATCTTGTCGAGAATTTTCATGCCAATTTTTTGCGAGTGTGTGGCGGCTTCTTCGAGGCAAGCATCGAGGCCCATCAGCATCACCACGAATTCGTCGCCCCCTAGTCGGGCCACGGTATCGCACTCGCGCACACACGCTAAGAGGCGGTTTGCCACTTCTTGCAGCAAAAGGTCGCCTTGGTCGTGGCCTAGGGTATCGTTGAGCGTCTTGAAATTGTCCAAGTCGATGAACAGTAGCGCTCCATAGAGTTTACTGCGGACACAGGCCACCATGGCTTGATGCAAACGGTCCAGCAGGAGTCTACGGTTAGGTAGTTGGGTCAGCGGGTCGTAAAAGGCTAATTGCTTGATTTCATTCTCCGCCTGCTTGCGCTCGGTCAGGTCTAGTCCGAATGCCCAGTTCTGTTTGCCTATGGACTTAAAGCCCCATTGGATGATCTTCTGTGAACCGTCCTTGCAGGTGACCACAACTTCCATTGGTTCTATTTCCGAACTCGTTGCGATGGCGTATTCAACCTTGTGTTGCCATTCCTCAATGATTTGATTACGGTAGGTTTCGTCTGGATACGCCAGAGGCCACCATTGTTCCACGGTCGGAGTTTCAGCAAGCGTATAGCCGAACAACCGGAGGGCCGTCGGGTTGATGTATTCATATTTTTGTTCGATGCCCACCGACATATAGATGGCGAGTGGGGAGGTGTCCGCAAGTGCCTTGAATTTTTCCTCGCTCTCGAGAATTGCGATCTCCGCCAGCTTGCGCTCGGTGATGTCCTGAAACATGCCAAAAAGTCGCACGATCCGACTATCCATTTTTTCGGCGTTGCCGATGGCGCGTACCCACAAGTGATTCCCTTTTGCGGTGATAAACGGTAATTCAAGGTCAAACGAATCACCTACGGTCATGGCACTTTCAATGGCTTCCTTCAATATCGGGCGTGCATCAGATGCATAATAGTTAATGCCATCCTCCAATTGGGGCTGAAAATGCGGCTCCACTTCATGAATTCGGTAGGTCTCCTCAGTCCAAGTCAACTTATTGGTCGTCAAGTCCAGACTCCAGCCACCCACTTTGGCAACGCGGCTCATCTCGCGCAAAAACTCCTCACTCGCTCGAAGCGTTTCTTCCGCCTGTTTGCGTTTGGTAATGTCTTGAAATACGCCATAAAGCCGCACTATCTGACCATCAAGCTTTTCGGCATTGCCAATGGTGCGTACCCACAAATGATTGCCCTTGGCTGTGATAAAGGGCAATTCAAGGTCATAGGACACGCCTTGATTCACGGCACGCTCAATGGACTCTCTCAATATTAGGCGGGCCTCGGGTGGATATGCCTCAATGCCGTCTTTCAGTCGCGGCTGGTAATTGGGTTCAACCTCACGAATCCGGTAGACCTCCTCGGTCCAAGTCAGCTTATTGGTTCTCAAATCCAGATTCCAGCCACCCAATTTGGCAACGCGGCTCATCTCGCGTAAAACCTCCCTGCTCGCACGAAGTTCCCTCTCTATTTTGTTGCGCTCGGTAATATCGGTAATGACCCCATTCCACAAGCTGTTTCCGTCGGTTAACATGGTCGAGTCGGATTCGATGCTAAACCAACGGGTTTCACCCCTTATTACAAAACGGCCTTCCCAACGGAAAGGTTCTAAGTTTTGTGCGGCAATACGATTGGACTCATCCAAAGAGAAGCGATCATCGGGATGGATCAAATCATGCACGGAATCCACATCGTGGAGTACTTCTTGTTCCGTCAGACCCAACATCTGACAGAACTTCTCGCTGGCATATTGAAAGCGGGCCTCCCCTTCGGCATTCAAGCGCAGGGTGTAGACCCCGACTGGAATGCGACGGACCAGTTCATCGTAACGGGCGTTGCTCTCGCGTAGCGCCTGTTCGGTTCGTTTTTGGTCCGTAATGTCTAAAATCAACGCGATAAGATAATCAACCGATTGGTCGGGTTTGCGTATGCAATGTACGGCCAGATGGGTATGAACACTATGTCTGTCTTTGTGGATGAAGCGTTTTTCCAAGGTATAGCCATTGATCTCGCCATCCATGACTCGCTTGAATAGGGCCAAATCAGCCACCAAATCATCGGGATGGGTGAGTTCCGTCCAATTCATCTGGGTCAATTCGGCTTTGGTATAGCCCAGCATGTCGCAAAGTGTGGCATTGACATCCAACCAGCCCGTGCTTGGCGAGGTGACGGCCCGACCAGTCAGTGGCAGCTCAAAGTAACCACGGTAGCGGGCTTCGCTGTCGCTTAACTCATGCTCAATCCGTTTGCGCTCGGTAATGTCGCGGGTAAATACCTGTATTTTAACGGCATTAGTCGGCAGAAAGTTAACGCTGAGTTCTACGTCCAATAATCGCCCATCTTTGCAACGGTATCGAGTCTCGAAACGGTCGGAACCCTTTATCATGATATGCTGAACATGCGCAGCCATTTCATCAGCGGTTTCATTAGCTTCGACATCGTGGACTTTCATGCACAGCAGTTCCTCCCGAGTGTATCCCAGCATGTCGCAGAATGCCCGGTTGACATCGGTGAACCGCCCATCCACATCGCAAGAGTAAAAACCATCCATGGTGGTTTCGATGATTGCTTGATATTGTCTTTCAGCTTCGGCGGTTCGGCGTTGTGAGCGCTCGAACGCCAGTCCGACATAGGCGATATTGCCAATCACTGCGGATAGGGTTCCGGCAAGGGCCAAAAAAATATTACTCGGGTTTGAATTCAGCGGGTCAGGAGGGGATAAGCCGATTGATATTCTGATCACAGAATATATAAACGCAACTGCCAGCAGCAATAAAACCCCGGCAATCCAGCGGGCGCTGCGGCTTCGCTCCAAGTGGCCGATGCGCCAAGCGAGAACAGCTATGTACCCATACATAACGACCCAGATTGATTGATTGTATTGCAAGCGAAGCAAGGCATCGCCTAAACCTTGCCGGATGCCCTCAAAACCCAGCATGTATAACAAAGCGGCGAGCACCATCCACATCGTTCGCCATGGCACTGCCAAGTCCAAGCGCAATGATTGAATATGCTGGATAACGGCAATAAACATCAGAAGGTTGGCGAGCGGGAAAGTAGCCCATTCAGGGACGTGGCCTCGCAGCCCCAACAATATGACACCTAACCCAAATGAAATGTCGCCGCCGCACCAAAGGGCTACACCCGGCGAGCGGCGATTCGACAAGACAACCCATGTCACTGTCGGCATAACCAAATAGAGTAGACCGACTATCAGAAAGGCGGTGGGTAAGTGGAAAAGAGTCATGCCTGTTTTCCTGATTCGTTAGGCATGGGTTGCCATTGAAAAAACAGGGCGTGAATGACAGAATTGTTGCCTGAGGCAAATATTATTGTAGTGATAGTAATGTCGCGCTTCCAGATTTCGATTTGCTTTGCAGCTATATTACTCCCTTAAGACTGAAGTGACAAAATCGTGATTATGTCGGATTCATCATCGACCATAGCCACATAGGCTTTCACAAGGCAACCCATCCTTGTCTCCGTCCAAACGTGCCGAACCGCACCGGGATAAATAATATTTGGCTTCCTCGCACGAAGACATCTCTTTGCAGGTTCGTTTACTTCCGCAAGAAAATCCAGTGGATGGGGTAGGCGCTGGGGTGGGGCGGGAATCCAAGTGGGGTTCGGAAAATCCCTTCCCTCCATGGCGGTAAACCCAAGGCGGCATTGGGTTTCTGTCAGCCCACAGCCCCAACCTGGCTCTGCGGGCTTGAGCTTCCAACTGCAATAAAGATTGATCGTGTAGATATTGCCGATAAGCCCAAGCCATGCCGCGCCTGATCTGTTCACTGCTGACATCAAACCCTTCAACGAAAACCATGCCAACCACCCTATCATGCGCGTCAATGGTATCCACGGCGACTCTCACGGTTCTGTTAAATACCAAGTTGGAAAGGGATTGCCGGGAAACCTGACCAAAGGCTTGGTCGCTTTCGGGTGCATCAATTTGTGACAATCTTATTTTGATAGGCTGATTTAATTCAGTCAAAAGAGTGATGGTGTCACCATCATGTACACCCACCACACGACCCCTTATAATTTCAGCGGGTTTGCACGGAAAGCTTGCCAAGCTTAACCAGAAAAAAACAACTAAAGTAGTGATTAGGGCTTGCAAGCGGCTTTTCGTCATCAGATGGGAGCGAATACTATAACCTTGTGAACATGGGAAGTGATAGTTCCAATAATAATTTAATCAATAGGGTGGTTATTATGTTGTCAAAATTGGCTTATGTCATTGCTTTTGTTGTTTTTATATCTGTTTTTTATTATTTTTATGATGACATATTCGATTTTATCACTGAACCCGAAAGCCAAGTGTCGATTGGGCAAATGTTGGGTATTACCCGGCAGTCGGATAAAGAATAATCATCTTTTTCCACATTCAACACATTCCCTGCACAAGTTTTTATAGTTCCAGGGGTTGTCCTTAGCCCCAAAGCCCCGATTCTGGCGGGTATGCCAGACTGCCTTGGTAACTTAATCCGGGTTGCCTATCCTTTGCTAATAACAAAGGCCCATCAATGTCCACAAAAGTGGCCCCTTGAGCCAGTAACAGGGCCGGGGCCATGGCTAACGAGGTTGCCACCATGCAGCCCACCATCACTTTGAAACCAAGCCCTTCGGCCAACGCCTTCATTCGCAAGGCTTCGGTCAGCCCGCCGGTTTTGTCCAGCTTGATGTTGACGGTGTCGTAGAGCCCAAGCAATTTGTTTAGACTGCTGCTCGCGTGGCAGGATTCGTCCGCGCAGATTGGCAGGGGCTTTGGTAGGTTGGCAAGGCATTGATCGGCATCGGAAGGGAACGGTTGTTCCAGCAACTCCACCCCCATACGGGCCAGTTCCGGGGCAAGCCTATGGTAATCGGCCATCGTCCAAGCCTCGTTGGCATCGACTATCAAACGGGCATTCGGGGCGTTGGCCCTCACTGCGGCCACCCTCTCCAAGTCTTCGGAACCGGCTAGTTTCAGCTTTAATAAAGGACGCCAAGCTTGTTGGTTGGCGGCTACGGCTAAATTGTCGGGAGAATCAACGCTCAAAGTGTAAGCGGTTGTCAAAGGGAGGGGTGAAGGCAAACCGGCAAGTTGCCATACGGGCAGACCTGTTCGTTTGGCAGCCAGATCCCACAGAGCGCAGTCAATCGCATTGCGGGCTGCCCCCGGAGGAAGCATGGCGTTGAGTTCGTCTCTTTCCATGCCCATTTTTAACAGAGGAATCAAAGCTTCAATTTCGGCGGCGACTCCTTGCGGGGTTTCCCCATAGCGAGGATAGGGGCGGCACTCGCCTCGGCCTAGGAATATGCCTTCGCTGATTTCAACCACCACCACGGTGATGTCAGTGCAAGCGGCCCGTGAGATGCGAAACACTTCCCGCAAGGGCCACGACTCTATGCGCAGGCTAACTTCTCGCAAAGTTCAACCTGCAATCCAAGCTGGTATGATAAATAATTGATGTGGGCAACCGCCCATTTGCCAATAGGCCAATTCTGCGGCTGCCCTTTCGTTCAAATGATTGGACGACGGACAAAGACTGTTAATCGAGGCTGAAAAGTCCGCCATCAATCCAAGTCGAGGAAGCTCTTCAACACTTCAGAGCGGGCAGGATGCCGAAGTTTGCGCAATGCCTTAGCCTCTATCTGCCGGATGCGTTCGCGAGTGACATCAAATTGCTTGCCCACTTCTTCCAACGTGTAATCGGTGTGCATGTCTATGCCAAATCGCATACGCAAAACCTTGGCCTCCCGCTCGCTCAGCCCGGACAGGATTTGCTCGGTTGTCTCCCGCAACCCAGCGACGGTTGCCGATTCCACCGGGGACATGATGCCCTCGTCCTCGATAAAATCGCCTAAATGCGAATCTTCGTCATCCCCGACAGGCGAAGCCATGGAAATGGGTTCCTTGGCAATTTTAAGTACTTTCAGCACCTTGTCCTCGGTCATTTCCATGCGTGGGGCAAGCTCTTCCAACGTAGCTTCCCGGCCCATTTCTTGGCGCATTTGCCGTGAAACCCGGTTTAGCTTGTTGATCGTTTCGATCATGTGCACAGGAATTCTTATCGTGCGGGCTTGGTCCGCAATGGCGCGGGTCACCGCTTGGCGCACCCACCAAGTGGCGTAGGTCGAGAATTTAAAGCCACGGCGATAATCAAACTTGTCCACCGCTTTCATCAACCCGATGTTGCCTTCTTGAATTAAATCAAGAAATTGCATTCCACGGTTGGTGTATTTCTTGGCGATTGAGATGACTAGCCGCAAGTTGGCTTGGATCATTTCGCTCTTGGCTTGCCGGGCCAAGTTTTCACCCTCGGCCATGCGCTGGTGGATTTCCTTAATTTCCCCGATGCTTAGCCTGTTCTCCTTGGCAATCGCCATGAGCTTCTTTTGCGCACGTTTGATTTCATCGGCATGTTTGGACAATTCCTGTACAAAAGGACGACCCGATTCGAGCAGCCCACTAAACCAATCCGGGTTGGCTTCATTGCCGACAAACGATTCCAAAAACGCCGCTTTCGGCATTTTGGATGCCGAAACCGTCAGGTTCATGATCAAACGCTCCTGTTCGCGAATCTTTTCGATAGAGCCATGCAGAATGTCAGTCAATTCCTTGAAAAATGCAGGTGTCATTTTGAATTCCAAAAAGCTCGAAGCGAGTGCTTCAAAAGCTTGCTGAGATTTTAGATGGTCATGCCCGTATTTGTTGCGCGCCTGCAAGGCCACTTTGTACTGTTTCTTGAAGCTTTCCAGCTTCTCTTTGACTAACTCAGGGGCTGGACCCGTATCGTTTTCCTCGACAATATCGGGGTCAACCGAATCGTCCAATATCAGCGGTTCCGGCTGGGTGGGGTCAAAAATATCCAAAACCAGATCGGGCAGTCGTTTTTCCCCATTTTCAAGATGATCGAAAGCTGATATGAAATGATCCATGGAGGCTGAAAAACGGACCAATTCACGCGCTGACTGGTTCAGACCTTCTTCTATACGCTTGGCGATGCTCAATTCCCGGTCACGGGTCAGCAAATCGACAGAACCCATTTCGCGCATATACATGCGTACAGGGTCGGTGGTCCTGCCCAGTTCAGTGCCAACGGTGGCAAGGGCCGCAGCCATTTCTGCCGCTTCTTCGTCGTCGTCCGACACCACGGCGGCTACCGGAATGAGGCTCATGTCCGGGGCTTCTTCATGGACTTGGATGCCCATGCTGTTAATCAAGCTGATGATGTCCTCCATTTGGTCGGGGTCATCAATATTGCTTGGCAAATGGTCGTTCACTTCCGCAAAAGTGAGGAAACCTTGCATTTTGCCCTTGGCGATGAGTTCTCTGAACTCAAATTGCTGCTCTTCTTGGTTCATCTGTCAAATTTACTCCTCCAGGGCGGCTGGCCGAGCCTGGCTTGAGGTGGATCATCACATTGGTTTTCTGGCCCTATGCTTTTCAATAAATCAGTGGTTTATTAAGAAAGGCTTGGGTGGCCGGTGTGGAAAAGGAAAAAAAGAGTTCATTTCCGAACCTTGTTGCCGTAGCCACAGGAACTAATGTGGACTTAGTTTCTGTGCACCAATTGAAAACAATGACCGGAAAACTGGTAAATAGGTTATCTCAGGTTCAGTCACCATTTGCTTGCAAGGACGAGTTGGTTGATAATGTTCAGCCATCTGGCTTGGTAGCTAACCAAATCCATTCCGAAAGATTTTTTACAGATTGGATTGAAAAGGCCGATCATTATAACATAGACAAATCTGTCTGAAACTGTTAAATGATGAATAGAACGTTAAGCGAGTTTGTATCTGTATGGCTTTGGGTTGGCATGGCCTGTGAATGCCACCCCCTGCTCACAGGCCATGGATATATTGTCTCTTACGTTAACAACCCCCCTCATTCTCTTATGGTTGCTCGTCAGTAGCCATCCCAAACACTCTAATTTCATAAGAGAAACGCACACTTGACGGATAGACGAACTTGATGTCGAATTTCACGGAGTCTCCCGGACTAAACTCGGCTTTGCCAACTCTGCCTTCCAGATTGTAGAAGAACGATCCGTCCGCCTTGATGCCCCCCGCTTCCGGCATGACAACTTGAGGTGAAGTTGCTTTCAATAAACCCTCTAATGGTATTGAAATGCTTTTCGTGGATAGATTGGTCAGCATGACAGTGGCTGTGGTGGTAATCCGTCGGTTGGTCCGGTCTAATGTGCTTCGGGTGTTAGAAGTGGATATATTGACCAAGTTGCTGACATCCCGATATACCAGTGGGTTTATCACGGTAATGATGACATTGTCCGTCGCTGGCGGTGGCACACCGTCAGACACTTGCAGTTGCAACAGATATTGACCGACTACGTCCGGTTGGAAGGCTGCTTTTGGAGAACTGCCACCGGGTATTTGGGCCACTATGTCGCCATCAGTCAGAAGGCTGCCGGCTGGTTTTGTGACGAAATGCCAAGCGTAGCTCAATGGCTGCGGACTATGATCGGGATCATTGCTATTGGAGCCGTCCAATTCCACCATGGCACCCAAATTGACTGACTGGTCAGCCCCCGCATTGGCGTTTGGAGGGGCATTCTGTGCCTCGGCAACGATAGTGATCTGATCCGTTGAACTGACTGCGCCGTCAGACACTTGGAGCGACAAAATATAATCTCCGGGTAGGTCTGGAATGAAATCAGCCTTGGTTTGGTTGGAGTTCAATAGAGAGGCTTGGCTACCGGTCGGAACTTGAAACAATGACCATTGGAAACCCAAGGCTTGGGGTCCTTGGTCAGGATCGTTGCTATCTTTGCCATCCACAAACACTTGTGAATTTACGGTCACATTGGGTGTGGCGGTGCTGGCGACGGCGTTGGGCGGCACGTTGGCTACCGCTGCGGTGATGACCACGTAAGCCGTATCGCTGTCGAAAATGCCATTATTGACGATGAGCTTGAGACGGTAGGTCCCCGGCACGTCAGGAATGAATGAAGGCTTGGGTGTGGTTCCCTCGACAATCAGATTGTCCACCAGTTGGCTGCCTGTCGGCACTTGGTCAAAGCTCCAAGCAAAGGTCAAAGCCCGCTGTTGGGGGTCGTGCGAAGAGCTTCCATCTAGGTTCGTTTTGACCGAGGTGAAGACGTTCGTATTCGAACCGGCATCGGCAACGGGTTGCTCCACCGTGGTGCGTATGCTGGCAACCGGGGAAGTGTAAATGCCGGGATCGGATTGCGAAACCACATCGACGGTAATGGACCCACCGCCATATTGCTGGAGAATAGCATCCAATCCAATGGTTCCGGTGGACAATGCAGGCAAGCGGAAGATAGGCACGGTTTGCGTGGCAGTGCCATCCAGCCCCTGCAAACTTGCCGTAACCGGTCCGTTGCTGGTGCTGATGACGGCGCTGTAGGCATCCTCGGTGTTCCCGGTGTTGCGCACCTGTAAGGCAAAATGGGCATTGCCTGGATTAGACAGCAAGACAAGGGGCGGCTCTATAGTTGCGCTCATGCTCCTTTGGGCTTGGGTTTGAATGGAAGCCTTGGCTGAAGATTTAACTACATTGTCATACTGGGAAGTGGCATTGACGAAAAGGTCCAAGCTTCCGGGCAGGCTGAAATCCACATTGCCCAGCACGATGCTGATTAAGTCAAAACCGCCTGCCAACAGATGCAGCGGATTTCCGGTTAATGTGGAAATAATGCCGCCGGGTCCTGTCAGAGCCAAGTCGAAAGTGTCTTCCACCGTGCCGGTATTGGTCACTCGCAACAGCAATGTGTCTCCCGGTGCGCCAAACGCTTGATCGAAGGCCAACGAAACCCCGGCATTGACAACGGTTAACAGTCCTTGTGCGCTGCTGCCAATGTCACCCGTTGCAGCAAAGCTTGCTTGCACGGTAAATGGGTAGTCTGCCGCCAAAGTGCCAAGGCCAGATGTCAGCGTCAGCCCCACATCACGATAATTGCCAACACCGGGGGGGACTTGTACGTTGTCTTGGTCGAATTGCCCCATCAATTCTGCCGGCAATGCTGCCGACAGGTTAAAGGTTTCGGTTGTGTTTCCTGTATTGGTTAGCCTAATCGTGTAATGGGCGCTGTTTCCCCTGCCTGCTGTAGACGTTAATGGTGTCAGCCCTATGACTACACCTAGTGCAGTGCTGGCACTGGTTGCCGGACTGACTAAATTCAAGCTTCCAGTCACGGATGCCAAAAAGTCCGTGGTGTTGGAATTCAAAACGACATTAAACTGATGTGAACCGATGGCATTGACATCGGAAGTCAGCGTCAAGGTTCGTGTGACCGAGCTATTCGGGGCCAAGCTCAGGTCGGTGTTAAATCCATCCGCCCACTCAGTGGGTATGCCCTTGATTTGTAGTGTGGCAAACAGGAATAAGCTGGTTGGATTGGTGATTGTCACTTGGTAACTGGTCGGTTGGCCCGCTTGCACGGTGGCTGTCCCCGGTGCAAGAGACAGCATTTGTTCGGCAGTCACCTTGGTCTCAGTTAGGGCAAAACTCCCACTTCCGTTTGCAAGGCTAAAATCTACGGTTCCTCCCAACGTCACATTTAAGCTTTCGTTTGCCTTTAATCTCTCAACGGCAGAGTACCAAGTGAAATCCAATGAGTTTTGTCCTAAGTATAAGGTGCGCTTGAAAATAAGGGTATCGAAATCAGCGCCTTGGAGGGTTTCATTGGGGGGGCTGTTAAACGAATTGGGAATGACAGAAACGCCTTGGAACGGGCTTGCACTCTTAGGTAGATTGACTCGTGCGACCACTCCCGTGCCAACCGTGTTGCCGATGTGGTAACTTAACAACCCAGAGGCGCTGACGGTATAAAGAATGTCGCCATCCAAAGCCATGTTTTCCACGTTTGTGGGCACAATAAATGGGCTGGCAAGCAAGTTGTTAGTATTGTTAGCATCGACTAGGATTAGTGTCGGTTCGTCATCGACACTCCCTTGGCTCGCGGCTACGAAAAGTCCATTTCCTACTTTGGTAAGCCCTCCCAAACCCCGGCTTGCCCTATCTAAGGTTTGCGTGGATAGCAACTGAGGGTTGCGTGGGTCGGAAATGTCCAGCTTGGCCAAGACAACTTTGCCGGTCAAACCCAAGTCGGCACCAAAATCGTTCCAACCCCCCGACGAGCCAATGACTAGAGCCTTGTCGCCCTCTATGGCGATGCCAACGGCCAGTAACATGCCAGGGATTTGGAGTTCGCGCACCACATTGAGGTTGGCCGGATCGTCAACATCCACCACCAAAATGCGAGCCGTACCGATTTGAGTATTGGTTCCCGTCGAGGTGGTGCTGGTTGCCAGCAGGGTTTGAGGATTAGCCAAGGCGAGTTGCAGCACATTGTTGTCGCCGCCATTTTGTGGGCAGCCGCCGCCCTCGCTAGTGTCCCCGTTGGTATTGAATAGTACGTCGGTCAATGAAGGCGATGAGGGGTTGCTAAAGTCAAAGGACAGGACATCACCGTTTTGGGCATAGATATCATGCCCAAAGATCAGGTAACAGAACTGATTTTGGCTCAAATACCCACGATTGCCAGAAATTAACAAATCCACGGGAAAGCTGTACAGTACCGGTTGTGGCGAGACACCCAACTCCACCGGGTTTTGCGCATCCGCAACAGAATAGAGGTGGATTTTAAAGCCAAACCCGCCTGTGTCGGTTTCAAAGGCAAAAAGGCGGTCACCCTCCACTTTGCAATGATGCGCACCGGCAAAGCCAAATGACTTGATGAATTGTGGAATGGCCGGTGCTGTCACATCGAACAGACTGATGCCATTGGCAGTGCAGACATAGGCTGTGGTTCCTTTTAGCGTCACACTGTTGGCAGCGGACACGGGTGCTTGCCCCAGCAACTCAAATGGGGCTGGTGGTTCTGACTTGCCCTGTATCGACAAATGATTGAGTACGGCGGCTTGCCCCGTATAACCTATAAACGGAGGTATCACAGTGGGCTCCACCGACAACTTGCCGCTCACTGGCGAACCTAACAATAGTTGCCCCGAGCCAGTGGCATTGGGAATGGGTTGCCCGTCCAGCTCGGTGACAAGAACCTGCACACGATAATCCCCTAATTCCAAGCCTGTTGTATCAAGAAACCCTAAATCCACCGTTTTTAGGGATGCCAATACTCCGAGTTGGGTTTGCACCGGCGACGAGGTGTAGACCGTTTGATTAGCCGGACCTACAAGCGAATAACCCACCAAGACAGTTTTTTCTTGGTTCACCGCATTGAGTAGGCGGGCCGATACCTGTACCGAAGTGCCGGGGTCGGTGAATGCCGGGTCGGTTGCCACCGATACGACCGAAATAAGCTCGGCACGCACATTCATTGATCCGAGTGCTGTCTTCTCCACACCGGTTTGGACACCGAATTCATCGGTAGTACTTGCCATGACCGTAAAATCGAAGGGAGCCAGCCGGGTGGCAGAGGTTTGGGTAAGCCTTAAAGTCACTGGCGTAATACCCGGCCCCCCGGTGATTTCACCGGGTGACAAGCTTAGTGTTGCAGGGAAAAATTGTGCCGTCACACCCGCCGGTAGATTGGTGTTGAACAAACTCAGATTATAAGTCGTAGTCTTGGAGCCTCGATTGCGGATCACCACGGTATAATCAACCGGGGTTTGTGGCTCGGCTATGCGCGAACTGGGTTCGATTGACAGATCGAAACCATACAATCCCAACATGTCTAGGAAATTGGGCAAGCTTGCCAAGACGGAACCTAGGTTGTCGATGGCCGTCAACAGGCTTGAGGGTTGGCTTGCATTGGCAATTTCATCGTAGACACTGAGCAATTGACTGGCGATACTTGTGCCAGCGCCACCCAAAGCTGACACTTGTAACGAGAGGCTTTTCAACAATGCCAAGGTTTGGCTCTTGTAAACCGGGTCAGTTGGGCTTGTTGCCAAGTGGTTTAAGGCTGCACCTAAGCCAGTCAAGGTGTTGGCCAAATCACTATTGCCAGCTTGTCCTGCGGCTTCAGCGGCCAAAGCCGCCGGTAATGCACCCGGAATTTCCACCTTAACTGGTAGGTTAATCAGTTTGGCGGGTTCCGAGCCCGAGGCTGCGGAGATTTTTGCAGTCAAAACGGTGTTGATTGGCGTATTGGCATCGGGTGTCAGGCTGATGGGCAGGCTGGTGCTTTCGCCGGGGTTCAACTGCACCTGAGACAGACCCGTCATATTCAAGCCAGCAGGCAATTCGGCTGACAGATTAATAGCGGCTGAAAGGTTGCCAACCGCTTTTAAGTTGAGTGTGGCATTGACAGTCTGCCCAGGGGCCGCATTCAACACCGTGGGTGAGGCAATGATTGAAATGCCGGGTACTTCTGGAATAAGCACTTGCGCTTGCTGGCTGGCGCTAACACCAGGGTCGGTCAGACTCTCGACGCTGACTTGAAACGGCGAGCTTGAATTCGGCGCACCCAAATTTCCAGTGGGCGTGGCACAAATGCCTACCTCGCCGGTCTTGCCGGCGGGTACGGTGACTTCATTCACGCTGGGTTTGTAGGCAAAATCGTTCCCCCCGGCAATCGAGATTTTGAACTTTGCCGTCGTTGCTCCCGTGTTTTGGATTTGGGCCTTGAATACGGTAGGGATTTCGGCATCGTGATGGAAAAGCGTAAACAAGGGATCAAGTCCCACCGATAGAGCCACCCCCGGTGCGGTTCCTGGTGTAATCGCATTTGGTTCAGCAAGATCCGTGGATAACATGGGGTACACAGGGGGGTCGCCGGGGAAATTGCGCGTAATCCATTGATAACCCATTCCCAAGCCAGCCGTAAATCCTGCTTTAAAGGCATCGGCAAGTTTGTTGCCGGGTACTTCCGGGATTCCCAATACCGTCTTATAGAGGGATTTCAAGCAACTGGTGATGTCATTAAATTTAGTGGACGAGGTATTAGTCTTGTCAAATGCCAGTAGTGTTCCGTTAAAACATCCCAAAGCCTTGTTGCCCGCGTCAATGATTTTGCTGACATTCGGAGCTGCGTAGCCCAATACCATGGAAGCGGCTTCTTCTAGTAGGCTTTTTTTGCCGGCTTCGGGTTTGGCAAGTGCGTTCTTGGCATTTTTAATGGCATTCTCCACCGGCCCGTCGGAAAAGAGATGATTAAGCAATTCTGTGGTGAACAAAATCTGACTCACCGCCCAGCCGTTGACAGTTCCGATGAACGTCCCCATTTTGACGTTCAAGTCGCTGTCCAAGATACCGCTTAATAGACCTGCATATTCGGCGATAGCACCGTGGGACCCGTCTTCCAGCACTCCCACGGTATAACCCGTTCCCCATTCCGATTCCAACCAGGCCAAAGTCTGTTTGCCATTTACTTCCACCATTTTGCCGGGTGTCACAACGGCCCGACCTTCCTGCAAAGCCTTTCCGATCAAAGCCTTTGTCCCCGGGCTGATGGCTAGGTTGTCCAGTTTTGCGTCGTCACCCGGAACCAGTGCCTGCAAAGCGTTGTCAGGCTGCAATTGAGCAAAAACATCGGCGAAAGTACGTGCCCCTTGTCCAAACGTGTCGCCTAGTAGTTTGCCCTCAAGAGTGCTTTCCAGCATTCCTCGAATCACTTCCATCGATTGACTGGCGTTAGGGAGTTGCCCCGGCGCAGGTATGGCTCGCACGGTGTTTTTGCGCAGATCCATGCCTGCCTGCACAGCGTTGCCATCTTTGCGGATTTGAGTAAGGATCAAGCGCGGTGAATCCGTGTAAACCTGAGACAGATACCCCAACTCCAATTGTTGCTCCAGACGGTCTGCTGCCAGCCCATAAACCAAACTATTGTTTTCCGAAGAAACAATCGCCAAATTAGCGGCTAGTCTTGCGCCTAAAGACTGGTCTGCGCGTTGTTCGTCTGTTACAGGCCCACTCGTTGGAATGGCATCCAAGCGGGTTTGCAATGCATCCAGCTTGTCTTTGGCCGTCTGCAAGCGGGTTAGTTGAGTGGCAAAGGACAAGGGTTCCTGCTTGCTTGAAATGACATTGATTGTTGTCAAATCCAGCGTCGTCAAGGCCGTCGGCCCTGAAGGGTCGAGGCTGATACTGGGCGACCCGCCTTTGGTGCGAATATCCAGACCAATCCGATCCACCAAAGTGCGGTCATAGCTCTGCGCGGTGCCGTCGGGAGCTGTCACTTCCATGGTCAGAAACAAGCCGGTCAGAATCTGACTACCTCCGGTGAAATTAGTCAAAACCTCTTGATAATCATCCCCTCGGATGACTGGGTCATCACTAATATCCTCATCACTTTGGCCCAACAACAAATAAGGCGAATAAGTGTTGGTCACCAACGAAAATAGCGCATTAATGCCTTTGCTATTGACCAAATGCCCGATTGAAACCGGCTTCCCCACCAAGGCAACGGATGGAAAGCTTTGATCGAGCACTGTCAGCAAATCGGGAGTGGCAGCCCCTCCGCCCGAAAATAGATTGGCAAGAGGCGTGGTGATCTCTCTCTTTAATAGGAAGCGAACTTTGTGCCGAAGTTCTGCTGGGATTTCAATGAATTGGGCGTTGGGAGCCGCAAAGGCTTGCCCAAGTTGCGCCGAGTCAAAAGAGGGGTCGGCTGCTTGAAAAGCCCCGCCAACAGCCAATTCGGCCCAATAGTGAGTACGGTTTTCGTCCAACAATTTGGCATCGTTTGCCGGATCGGCTTTGCTGGCATCATCATCGGTACACCCCACCACTCTTTGCAGCGCCGGAAACATCGAAAGAATCAGTTTTTTGGCATCATCGTCGCCTAAATGCCCGGTTGCATAGCGGGCGGGGATGCCCGATGCGCGCAGCAATGCGACCAGCAGGCTGGCCTTGTCCAGCGAATTGCCTGCTTTGCTCCACAAAGCTCCCCGCGCCCCGCGTAAGGAGCCTTGGTAGGATTCGTAGCCGATCTGGTCGCGCACGAAAGCAAAGATTTGATCGGGATCGTGGTTCAGATCAGCAGCTTTCTGGATGATGTAAGTGTCGGAAGAATTGGCATCCGGTGTGGCATTGAGATAGTCAGGGTCATTCATGTCTCCGGGCAAAGGAGGAAAAGCCAACAAAGACGGGCCAGAAGTCAACAGAGTGGGGTTGGCTGCTTGAGGCGGGAGAGTGTCGGCATAGGCAACTTTTGGCCCAAAGCTCCAATGCCATTTTCCTTGGTAAAACCCAACATTCACCGGTAGCAAGCACTGGTAAAAAAATGCCACAAGCATTAAACGGCAAACGAATCGATGCCACCTGTTCTGATTAAGGTTCATAATCAACCTCTTGCCGAAAATCTCGGCCCTGTGCGGTGTAGAACTCCCTAGGGAGTGCTGATTTTAAGCATTTGAAGTCGTGACCTAGCTCGCTTGGGCGGGTATGGCTTGCTTCGTAACTCCTTATGGCCAACCTCAAATTTTTTTGTTCATGTCCTGACAAGTTCGGGACAGTCACCAATTAGCATCTGTCCATTCCTTGACTTTTCGATGCCTGATGCCAGCTAAAAGGCCAGCCCCTATCAGCCACAGCGTATCCGGTTCGTCTATGCTTGTTGGGTCAATGCTGACATTGGTAATATCAACCGAACTGACATCTAGCCCGCTCAGATTCAACAGTTCAAAGGTGGGAATCGCGTAACCGCCAAGAACAGAAAAGCTTCCGCTGAATTGTCGCCAATTGCCACCTTTAGAACTTGGGCCTATCGCCGCGTTGGACAAATCTGAATATAGCGTTTCACCAAACCAGTCCAAGTCGAACAATTTTGCAGAGCCAATGATGCCTATGTTGGCGATGGGATCTAAGGGGGGTGTGTTGGCATAGTAGAGCGATGCCGAGAAAAGGTCTGGGATTTGACCATCGCTGGACATTGCCCCCGAAAAATCGAATGAGAGTCGGTAGCTTCCTGCATTCAATGGCACTCCTTGATAGAGGTAACTTTCGGTTTCAGTATTGAGGAAGGTTTCTCCCAGTGTGGCTTGACCACTGGCTGCGGTGACATCGCCGCTACTTTCCCAAGCAGTCAAACCGTTGGTGAAATCCCCATTGACTACTAAACCAGCCTGAGCGGCATATGACCCCAAGACAGAAAGCAAAAATAAAAAAGGGTTCAGTTTAATCATTTCAACCTACGAAGTTTGATTGAGAAAAGACCCCCGTTTCGCCAATGCACGGACAATTTGGGGCTGTCATTCTGATTTTTCTTTCTTATTGGGCAAGCCTTGTGGCTTTAGCCATCTATGTTAAAGATGATTTCACCTCATATTTGTTCAGCTTTGGTTGAAAACCAAGGCTAATTCTTAATACAACCAAGCATAAAAGTCAAGTATTTTTGATGGTTCGCCCTATTCAATTAAGCAATCCTAGCAAAGCCTATGAATGGCTGACATTTTTGGATAAAGGAAAAATTCGAGAGTGACCCGAAACGCTATTTCCGTTATGCTGGCACTTATTGACAACCCGAACTGATTGCTTTCCTAGAAAATGAACATGCTAAGCCGCCTATTATTTTTGTCTGCTGTTCTGCTGATACTTCATGGCTGCGCCGGACGTGGTACGGATGGCACTACTGCGAAGCCAAAGCCCGAAGCCGGTTCTCCAGCAACTGGCAGTGTCACGCCAGATAAATCCTCAACTAGCCTTAATATTGCTAGTGGGCCAGGCATTGCCGAGCGGCCCGATGTGAAAGCTTTCATCGGCGAAATCAGTCGTAAGCACGGGTTTGATCCTAAAGCCTTGAGCAAGGTGTTTGCCGGGGTCAATTTTAATCAAGCGATATTGGCCGCCATGGCCAAACCTTATGAAGCAAAACCTTGGTATTCTTATAAAAAGCTGTTTTTAACCGATGCCAGGATTCAAGGTGGCATCGAATTCAAGCAGAAGAATGCACAAGCACTTGCCGATGCGGAAAGCAAATATGGCGTTTCCCAAAACATTATCACCGCTATCATTGGCGTGGAAAGCAGTTATGGCAAAAGACCCGGCAACTATCGAGTGATAGATGCGTTGTCCACGCTTGGTTTTGATTACCCAAAACGGGGCGAATATTTCCGCAGTGAATTGGCGCACTTCTTGTTATTGTGCCGGGACGAAGGCATGGACCCTTACCAACCCATAGGCTCCTATGCCGGTGCCATGGGCATGCCGCAGTTCATGCCCAGTAGTTTTCGTCGACTGGCGGCTGACGGGGATGGAGACGGTAAGCGTGACATTTGGAACAATCCCGCCGATGCCATCGCCAGCGTGGCGCGCTATTTTTCCCAAAATGGTTGGCAAACTGGTGCGCCGATAGCCGTTTCGGCCAAGGTCGGGGAAGGTGTGGCTTATCAAGGCTTGGTCAGCAAAAGCCTAAAGCCGGATCGTCCCTTGTCCCAGTTCGTTGATATTGGAATCACCCCCGAAGAACTAGTGACCGGTTCGCCCTGGGCTGCGTTGGTTAAATTGGAAGAGGAGTCCGGGCCGGCCTATTGGTTGGGGTTCCAAAACTTATATGCGATCACCCGTTATAACCATAGCCCGCTTTATGCCGTGGCGGCGTATGAATTGAGCAAAAGGTTAGTGCCTTGAAAACTTTTTAGCCTAGGACATGTTAGCCTAGATAAAAGCCTTGGCAAACTAGGTATTTGCCTAAATGCTACCTAATTCAAGGAGCTTGATTGGTGAAAAAAACCGAGTATAATAATTCGAATGCTGAAATTAGTTATAAGTTAGCATCTTACCCGAAAGTGGAACTGCTTCAGAATATTGTAATAGGGTTGATAATCAATAGATACTCTTGTCAAATATGATAAATCAATTAAATTCATCTTTCACTTTTTTGGGTTATATTCTATTCATTGGCTTGACCAAGCCCTCTTTTCAAAAAAGCACCGATGTTTTAGATCGACTGTTTAATTTCACAGTGGTAAATCCCAAAAAAACAATAACATTTATTGGCGTTATTGCAGTCATAATAAGTTGCTATCCTGTGATATTTCTTGGTAAAAGCTTTGTCCATCCAGTTGGGACATTTGCTCTCTATAGCACTCATCCAATGATTCCGGGCCTTTCGCTTGATGCAGCTAGCGAAAATTTCCGAAAATCAGATGTGGGTGCGACGGCATGGAGTCTTGCCCCGAATAGTGCTGTGCAGCATGAATCGCTATTTCGCTATTTGGAATTTCCATTCTGGAATCGATCTGTAGGCGGTGGAACTCCACTTTTCTCGCAAGGTCAGTCTATGACAGGGGATGTTTTGCATTGGATTCCTGTCATTCTGAATGGAAGCGCTATAGGCTGGGATATAAAATTCATACTTTCCAAAGCGGTCTTCGCAATCGGAATGGGTTTGCTTGTTTTTCGGTTAACAGATACCTTGTTAGCGGGAGCATTGATTGCGGTTTCCAGTTGTTTTCTTGGTTTTTTTGCATTCCGGTTCAATCATCCGGCTTTTTTTGTTTTGACGTATGCGCCCTGGGTGGTGTTGCAATGGGATCGCCTGGGGAAATCATTGGCTTTTCAAGGCCAAAGCACGAAAAATTGCCTTTTGCAAAGCGTCTTGCTAGCGGCATTCACTTGGTTACAACTCAATGCGGGAGCAACCAAAGAAGGAGTTATCACCGCTTGTTTTATGCAAGCTTTGGGAGTGCTGGCATTTTGGGCGCATATTTCTCCAAAGTGGGGGGGCATTCGGTCGTTAATATTTACCTTAGGAATAGGGCTTGCTTTGGTCATGATCACAGCGCCTTATTGGTTACTTTTCTTGGATGCCTTGGGTAAGTCATTTACTGTTTATGATAACCCTAGTGTTAAAACGATACCAGCTTGGGAAATTGTTGGATTTTTTGATAATTTTTTTTCCCAGACGGCAAATGGGCATCTTATAGCACCTTCGGTAAATTTATTCGTGTTGTTTTGCATGTCGTGTGCGCTACTTAATTTGCGCGTCAAACAATCGATTATGGTCTATGGTTGTTGGGCTTTGTTTGCCTTGGCAATGGCTACCGCATATAGTATAATTCCGGCTTCGATTCTGATCTCAATCCCTTTTATCAACAAAATACGGCATGTAGGAAACACCTTTTCCGTACCCATGATGATTCTGGCTTTAATCCTTGCCGGATATGGGATTCGCGACTACTTGGAAGCCACTAGAGAATACAGGAGGATGTTCCTAGCGTTTTCGCTTTCGTGTTTTATTGGGTTATGGTTAGTGTTTAATTTAAATTATCATGAATGGAGGTCTACCGTTTTATTCTTTTCTGTCTCTTTTGTTATCGTTTTGGTAGGTTTCATTCAATTATATCAAAATACTAAGTTAGGAGCTTGGACGCAGCGTGGGCTACTAATATTTATCTGCTGCTTCCTAATGCTGCATATTCGACAGGGTATGCATCTGATGACGGGATATTGGCGTATTGATGATAATGTGATAAATCCAACAGAGCGTCCTGATTTTTCAAAAAAGTCAAATGCCATCGAATATGTAAAAAACAGAATTGAAAAAGCAAAGTTGCCGACCCGAGTAATTGGTGAAGGTGAAGTTTTATTCCCCGGGTATAACTCAAGGTTAGGCTTGGAAAGTATAGTATCCGTTGAACCGTTAAGAAGTAAGGATTACGAAAAACTTTTGACACTGATTGATTACCCTGACATGGGGTTGGGTTGGTTACGTTTAATCAAAAGTGAACAGATTGCTGACCGCGCAGCATCATTGGATTTACTGGGAATTGGTTATATTTTGGCGATGCCGGGAACAAAAATGCCCCAAGGCTTGAAATTGGTTCACTCTAGCGATATGGATGTTTGGCAAAGAGAGTCAGTTTGGCCAAGAGCTTTTTTTGTCAATCAAATAACAGAAATACATGATTCAGAAGATATTTTAGTCGCATTGACGGATAAATTACACACTCCCTTCGCTGCCGTGGAAAGTCATCTCATCCCAACTGTGTTCTTGGACAACAATGCGCCTTATCAAGTCATGCCTGCCGGAGGATACAGGTTGACGAACAATAGCACCCATTTCTCTGTTGAGGCGAGTGGCCCTGGTGTCGTTGTTCTCGGTGAAACGTATTACCCCGGAGATTTTATTGCAACTGTAAACGGCGAGAAAGCTGATTATTTTCGGGTCAATGAATCATCAAAGGGAATATGGGTCAACAAAGCAGGCAAATATGATGTGAGCTTTACCTACAGACCTGAAAGACTTAACCAAGCTGCATGGATGTCTTTGTCTGGCATAGTTTTATTATATATGCTTGTCAGATTCGTACCCGCAGCAGCTTCTGCTAGGCAATAAATAATGATCTCCTTTGCAATGTATTGGTGCTCAGTTGTGTAGTCAAACAGTTGGTGCAGATACTGTATTTTGATAATGAAGTTGAATATATGAAAATCTACCTTTAAACTTAATTAATGAAGAAAGCTTTATGAAAGTATTTATTTCTGGTGGTGCCGGGTTTATAGGTTCCCATATTGTGCAGCGTTTATTGCCGAATGCGGATGTCGATGAAGTCGTTGTTTACGATAATTTTACCTCAGGGAGCTTGGATCACCTAAAACAAGTCCAGTCTGATCCTAAGCTTAATATTGTGGAAGGCGATATAAAACATTTGGGAATGTTGACGCATGCAATGGCTGGTGCTGATTTGGTAATTCATTTTGCAGCTAATCCAGATATAGCAAAAGCTGTGAAACAACCTGACATCGATTTCTGGGAAGGTACTTATCTAACCCAGAATATACTTGAGGCGATGCGTGTCAATAGCGTCCCGGAGATTCTTTATACATCAGGTAGCGGAATTTACGGCGAGGCACCGGATGTGGCTTTTGAAGAATCCTACGGCCCTTGTTTTCCGATTTCAACTTATGGCGCGAGCAAGATGGCTTGCGAGGCACTTATTTCATCTTATTGCCATATGTTTTCAATGCGTGGTCGCGCATTTAGATTCGCCAATGTCGTCGGTCCAAAGCAAACCCACGGCGTGGGTTACGATTTTATCCGTAGGCTTAAGCAGGATCCGACACAACTTCGCATCCTTGGCGATGGCTCGCAATCCAAGTCTTATATTTATGTTGAAGATGTCATCAATGCGATGTTGCTCGTCCACGGCAAATCTGCCGAAATTCAGGGTCCATGCTTTGATGTATTCAACGTAGCGACCGACGACTACATTTCGGTAACTGAAATTGCAAATATTGCCTGCCGTCTGGCCGGACTAAGTCCTAGTTCTGTCAATTATCAATATACGGGGGGCGACCGAGGTTGGAAAGGGGATGTACCAAAAGTATTATTTAATGTCGCTAAAATAAAAAAAATGGGTTGGCGGGCTCAGCGCAGTTCAGTTCAGGCGATTGAAGCGTCTATAGCAGCCATGCTTAACGAAATCTAGGCGAATCTAACATGACAATGAAAATTACCGGCAATCCTGAGCGTATTGAATTGCTTATCCCAGAAGATGAAGTGGGCCAAGATAAACGACCAGAAGTCAGTATCGTGGTGCCTGCACTTAATGAAGAAATTACCATTGGCGAATTTGTTGACTGGTGTTGGGAAGGTTTAAAACGAGCAGGGGTGACTGGTGAAATTATTATTGTAGACAGTTCCTCGGATGACACACCCAATATTGCTCTTGCGAAAGGGGCTCGCGTTCTTCGAACACCCAAAAATGGACTAGGACAAGCTTATATTGACGTTATTCCATCAATTCGAGGAAATTTCATCATTATGGGTGATTGTGATTTGACTTATGATTTTCGTAAGGTTAAAGTCTTCGTCGATAGTTTTAGAGCAGGAAATGAGTTTGTGATGGGTTCACGTTTTTCGGGTTCCATTGAAGACGGTGCAATGCCGAATCTGCATCGCTATTTCGGTACCCCGCTGACAACTTGGATTCTCAACAAAATATACCGAAGCCATTTTAGCGACATTCATTGCGGAATGCGTGGTTTGACCAAAGATGCCCTAATTAGAATCAATCTAACTTCAAAAGGCTGGGAGTACGCATCGGAGATGGTACTTAAAGCTTCGCGCATTGGCTTAAGAATTGACGAAGTCCCGGTTACCTTTTATAAAGACCGCGAAGGTCGATTTAGCCATCACCGAAGAACGGGGTTCTGGTCGCCGTGGGTGGCGGGCTGGATTAATCTTAAAGTAATGTTAGTATATAGTCCTGACTCTTTTTTGATCAAGCCAGGTTTGTTGGCTTTTACTGTTGGCATCGTTATTTCACTTCTTTCGCTGAGTGGTTCAATTTCGATTGGTCCGCTTGGATTCAGCATATACATGCTATTGCTGGGATTGACTGCAACAGTTCTAGGCTACTCTTTATTCCAGGTCGGAATTCTAGCGAGAAATGTCCATGGCTTACGCAACGGCATAGAAAAGTTGATCTTAGAGAAATTAACTTATGATCGAGGCATGATGATTGCCGTTTTGTTCTCTGCTGTGGGTTTCGCGCTGGATATTCATTTCTTGACCGAATATGTCGACAATGGTTTTTCTGTCACGAGCTTATCACGCTTCGCCATATTCGGGTTGCAGTTAATTATTCTTGGTGTACAAACATTCTCGTTTACTTTGTTATTAGAACTTGGACGGCGACTAGGTCAAGGTGGCAAATGAATCTTTCCGAGTCCGATAAAATCAGAAGGGCATCTTTCGGCACTAATCAATTATCTTTTCTTGACCGTTTTGGAATTTGGCTTTCGCGCCGAGCCATCATCAAACAGGTTGGGAATCGTGGCGAGCTTTCAGTGCTTGAATTGGGCTGTGGCTATTCCGCACGTAATCTACTGACAATTGAGGATCGAGCCACAAAGCTTGTTGGCGTGGATTTCAATTTGTCAACGGAAGTCAAAAACCATCCAAAATTTGTACCCTTGGAGTATCCGGCTGTAGAGGCACTAGAGCGCTTGCGTGGACAGAAATTTGACTTAATCATGATAATCTCCGTGCTTGAACATCTGGATAATCCGGTCGATATTCTTCAGTCTTGTCGGATGCTGCTCAACCCTAGAGGTGTTTTACTAGTCAACGTCCCAACTTGGCTGGGCAAGATTTTTTTAGAGTTTTCGGCATTTCGTCTTGGTCTCAGCCCTAAAGAGGAAATGGATGACCATAAAATGTACTATGATAAGCGCGATCTTTGGCCTGTACTTGTAAAAAGTGGCTTTTTGCCGAGTAATATAAATATGTATTATCATAAGTTTCATCTTAATTTATTCGCATCAGTCAAAGTGGATTCGTTGTGAATACCTTAAAGCCTAACGATCAGAAACAGACTCAAAAGGACGATTGGTCGGCTCATTGGCAGGCATATTCACAGTCTGCTAGTGAAAATCCAGCGCAGAAAATGCGTCATGATATTCTCTTGGAAATTTTGTTGAGCTTGACAGCAAAACCTGAATTATTGTTGGATATTGGAAGCGGACAAGGCGATTTTCTGTGCAAGGCTGTCGCTAGGCAAAGTGCAGAAAAATATGTGGGTTTCGAACTAAGCGAGGTAGGAGTCAGTATTTCTCGTGCTAAGGTTCCTGAGGCTGAGTTTATCCAAGTGAATTTATTTGCCCCACAAAACAGTGCATCACGCTTTCTTGGTCAGGGAGATGTGGCGATTTGTTCGGATGTTATTGAACACGTTGATGAACCTGAAGAGTTTTGTCGTTTGATTAAATCCTATTTGAAGCCAGGAGCTTATCTATTACTCACTGTGCCAGGTGGGCCTATATCTAGTTTCGACCGCCATATCGGACATCGTAAACATTACAACGAGGCTTCGATAACACAAGTGCTTACAGCATCCGGGTTTAATATCGAGAAAGTATATCTAACCGGTTTTCCTTTTTTCAATATTTATCGTTTGATGGTTATTTTGAGAGGACAACGGTTGATTACTGATATAGAGACCAATATGGAGGGTTCAGCATCTGGGATTCTTGCCAATCTGATGATGCGGGTATTTCATATATTGTTTAGATTTAATTTGAGAAACTCTCGGTTTGGCTGGCAAGTTGTCGCAGTTGCTCGAAGTCCATTGCAAAACGGCTAAACACTTAAATTTTGACTGTATTTAAAAGTTATAATTACAGGAAGATTTTCCGATTTTTATTAATTGGTGGGTTGACCTTCATTATTTATTACGTACTGCTGTGGTTTTGCTTCGATATTGCAAAATTGCCATATCATGGTGCAGTCGCAATTTCATATTCAATGGCGGTCATTTTTCATTTTCTGGCTAACAGAAAAATTACATTTAAAGCCGTAGAAACAAGAATTCGACAACAGATCGTGCGTTACCTGTTACTTACCTTACTGAACTATGTCATTCAAGTATTAATTATTAGAATCTGCTATGAGATGTATGGTATTAATTTTTACGTCAGTGCTTTTTTAGGCATCTTATCAACCATGGTTACTGGATATGTATTAATGAATTTATGGGTTTTTAAGAAATCAGTAATTTGATTAAGTAGTCAGACATACGTTTACGGGCACATCAGTCATGCATAGCATTGATTTTTATAGAAGTCTAATGCCTGATTATTTTTGTTTGACTACTTATTTGAAGTGCGCATTCTTATACCGCCAGAATTGATATAAGTTTCACATTGATAATGTGTATATAATATTTGGTAATAGAAGGTACGATATAACCAATTGTAAAATCTGTTCCAAAGACGCTAAAACGGAAATAAGTTTTTTCAGATACTACTTGCCTTACACTGTTTGCTTTCCAGTTTAATTAATATATAAGGAGTTTAGTTATGATTATTGCGCGTAGTCCTTTACGCATTACCTTAGGCGGGGGGGGTACGGATTTGCCCTCTTACTATCGACAACATGAGGGTTTTTTGGTTTCAGCGGCCATTGATAAATATGTCTATGTGAATGTAGCGCGCCCGTTTAAACCGGGTATCTTTCTGAAGTATTCGCAGTTGGAATATGTCGATCAAATTGCTGATGTAAAACATCCCATCATTCGTGAAGCGCTGCGTTTGCTTGATTTCAAAACACCGCAGGTGGAAATCACTACCCTGGCGGATATACCCGCCGGGACGGGGCTTGGCTCCTCCGGTAGTTTTACAACGGCATTGTTGAAAGCGCTTTATGCGCATCGTCGCCGACATCTTCATCAAGAAGAATTGGCAGAACTCGCCTGTCATATAGAAATAGATCGTTTGGGCGAGCCTGTCGGCAAGCAAGATCAATACGCTGCCGCCGTTGGCGGAGTGACTTGCTTCACTTTCCATAAGGATGACAGGGTGACGGCAAGGCCATTGAATATTAGTATGAATACCTTCTTTGATTTGGAAGATAATCTACTGCTTTTCTTCACGGGTTACTCCCGCAGTGCCAGTAGCATTTTGCAGGATCAGAACGTTCGCACTAAAGACAGCGATGAGGAAATGCTCGAAAACCTCCACTATGTTAAGGATTTGGGTTATCAGAGTATGGAAGTGCTTGAAAAAGGGGATACCGCCGCCTTCGGCGAGATCATGCATCTGCATTGGCTGCATAAAAAGCAACGCTCTAGCGGTATGAGCAATCCACAGATAGACGAATGGTATGACCTGGCCATGAACAATGGCGCAATCGGTGGCAAACTAGTGGGTGCAGGCGGTGGTGGTTTTCTTATGTTCATGGCTAAGGATCGCAGAAAGCTAAGACAAGCGATGAACTCGGCTGGACTGGAGGAAGTACGGTTCCGTTTCGACTATGAGGGTACCAAAGTGGTTCTGTCATACTGATGTTACCCGTCGCAATATTGGCAGGTGGCTTGGCTAAGCGTCTGCGACCAATTACAGAAACTATTCCAAAGGCTTTGGTGGAGGTGGCTGGTCGTCCCTTCATTGAATGGCAACTCGATTATTTGCATCAGCAAGGTGTGGGGCATGTTGTGCTATGCCTTGGTTATCTTGGTTGGCAGATTGAAGACTTGATAGGGGATGGTGATCGTTTTGGTCTTAGGGTGGAGTATTCCTATGATGGCAACATTTTATTGGGTACGGGCGGCGCACTAAGAAAAGCATTGCCTATGCTGGGTGACGCTTTTTTTGTATTTTACGGCGATTCCTATCTACCCATTTGCTTTATTGATGTAGAAGCAAGTTTCCGCTCACAAGGTCTGCCAGCACTTATGACGGTGCTGAAAAATTGCAATCGATGGGACAGGAGCAATGTGCTGTTCAGCGATGGTAAATTGTTGGAATATAATAAGCACACTCCTTCTAAAGACATGGCCTACATCGATTACGGGCTTGGTGTGTTGGTGGCCGATTTGCTGCTGGCCTTCCCTGACGAAACTCCATTTGACCTAGCCGAAATTTATCATACGCTATCCTTGGATAGTCGTCTGGCTGGTTATGAGGTGCATGAGCGATTTTATGAAATCGGCTCCTTTGATGGTTTGAAAGAGACAGAAGAATTTCTCACTAAAGGCATTAAATAAATGAATTATACGCAACAGCATATTAAAGAAGCCATTTCCATCCTCAATCAGTTAGACTTGGATTCCATCGAAAACATGGCAGAACTTTTGGCCGGCATTAAGGCTGATCAGGGTCGGATTTTTTTTCTGGGTGTCGGCGGCAGTGCGGGCAACTGTTCCCATGCAGTGAACGATTTCCGTAAAATTGTGGGGATTGAGTCTTATGCGCCCACCGACAATGTGTCAGAATTGACTGCTCGCACCAACGATGAGGGTTGGGCAACTATATTCGTTGAGTGGTTAAAGACTAGTCGATTGAGTGCTAAAGATGCCCTTTTTATCTTATCGGTAGGAGGGGGGGATTTGGAAAAAAATATCAGCCCAAACTTGGTTGAAGCCTTAAAGCTTGCCAAGTCAGTTGGGTCCAAAGTAACGGGAATTGTCGGTCGTAATGGTGGCTACACAGCAAAGGTGGCTGATGTCTGCGTCATCATTCCCACAGTTAACGCCGAAACAATTACCCCCCACACCGAAGCATTCCAGGCTGTGGTATGGCATCTATTAGTGTCACACCCCAAACTTAAAGCCAACGAAACCAAATGGGAGTCTGCGGTCAAGTGAAATTAGCCGCTTCTATGAAGACTCGTGCTGTTTTTCTTGATCGAGATGGAGTTTTGAACCGCGCCTTAGTCAGAGCGGGCAAGCCATATCCGCCAAGAGAACTGGCAGAAGTCGAAATCTTGCCTGGGGTTCCAGAAGCACTTTCCATCTTGAAAAAAAAGGGATTCATTTTGATTGTTGTTTCCAATCAACCTGATGTGGCTCGCGGTACTTTGAACCAGGAAACCGTTGAATCTATCAATACTTATCTTGGCGAAATCTTACCTGTGGATCGGTTCATAATGTGCTATCACGATAGCGGTGACTCTTGTGCGTGCCGAAAACCGAAACCGGGGATGTTGCACCAAGGTGTGCTCGAATTTAACTTGGACTTGAACAGAAGCTTCATGGTAGGTGATCGATGGAGGGATGTGGAAGCAGGGAAGAACGCTGGCTGTAAAACAGGTTTTATCGATTATGGTTACGATGAAAGGCAACCGGAGTCGTATGATTTTGTGGCAGGTTCTTTACTTGAGGCTGCCCATATAATTTTATCAATGGAGAATGGCGGTGAAGACTGTTGAACAACTAAACATTAAAATCTTCGCAGACGGAGCTAACAAGGAAGGTATGCTAGAAATGAATGCAAAGCCATTCATTAAAGGTCTGACGACGAATCCCACATTAATGAACAAAGCCGGGATCAGGGACTATAAATCATTTGCTTTGGAAATTCTGTCAGAGATCAAGGATAAGTCAATATCCTTTGAGGTTTTTTCTGACGACTTCACCGACATGGAGCGACAAGCCGAAGAGATTGCAAGCTGGGGCGACAACGTTTACGTCAAGATACCTATCACGAATACCAAAAGGGAAACCTGTTATGCACTGGTTGAAAAGCTGGCATCTCAGAAAATAAAGGTTAATGTGACAGCACTTATGACTGTGGCTCAAGTGCGTGATGTCATGACTGTGTTACAGCCTGACGTTCCCAGTTATATATCGGTATTTGCTGGACGCATTGCTGACACTGGGCGTGATCCTGTACCTTTGATGAAAGAAGCGGTTGATCTGCTCAAACCGTCACCAAGTGCCGAGCTAATTTGGGCAAGTCCGAGGGAACTTTTAAATATATTCCAAGCAGACTCCATCGGATGCCATATTATAACCGTCACCAACGATATACTAAAAAAACTTTCCCAAGTCGGCTATGATTTGGATGAATACTCTTTGGATACGGTCAAAATGTTTTATAGTGACGCAAGGGCTGCCGGGTATACACTATAACCCTATAACTTGGGTTAGGGATACTCATGTCCAAGGTGGCATTGAATTCTAGCCACAGAACGCAGCGGCAGTTGCCGAAACTGAGGGGGAACATTTCAGTTTTACGCAAGCCGCTCGTTGGAGTCAAGGGAGTGTCAATTAGAAGCTGTGATCCGACCCCGGAAAACTCCCTTCCCGGACTGCTTCAACATAAGCCCGGATTGCTGAGGGAATATTGTCCTCCCCACTCATGAAATCCTTCACAAACCGGGGGCGCTTGCCAAACCCCAAGCCCAGCAGGTCATGCAGCACCAACACCTGACCATCGCAGCCAGCCCCCGCGCCGATGCCAATTACCGGGATGTCCAAAGCACTCGCCACTTCCTCCCCCAATGTGGCAGGCACGCATTCAATAACCAACAGGTCGGCCCCAGCTTCTTGCAATAGCAGTGCATCTTCCAGCAGGGTTTGGGCGGCACGGTCTTCCCGGCCTTGCACCAAATATCCCCCCAATTGGTGAATGGATTGCGGCAGCAATCCGAGATGGCCGCAAACCGGTATGCCTTGATCCGCCAGAAAGTGGACGGTGTCCACCCGGTTGCGTCCACCCTCTAGCTTGACCATTTGCGCACGGCCTTCACGTATCAGTCGCGCAGCGTTATCGGCGGCCCGTTCTGGGGTGGGATAGCTCATGAATGGCAAATCAGCCAGTAACAAGGGACGCTTGGCGCCCTGTGCCACGCAACGCGAGTGGTAAACCATGTCATCCATGGTTGTGGACAGTGTGGTGGAATTGCCTTGTATTACCATGCCCAAGGAATCGCCAATGAGGATGACATCCACCCCTGCCTCATCCAGCACTTGGGCAAAAAGGGCGTCATAGGCGGTCAGGACGACGATTTTCTCGCCCCTTGACTTCATCTGCGATAATTCAGGGACGGTAATGACTGGACTAGCCATGGTTGATGGACTCCAAACCTCGCTTGGGGCAGGCGGCGACGAGATCGCGCAAAACGCCGATTCCTGGAATAGTCATATTGGGCGGAGCAATTTCTGCCATTGGATGCAATACGAATTCACGTTCGGATAACCCTGCATGAGGAACAGTCAAGTACTCGTCAGCAAACGCTTCCACTCCGTAGGTCAGCAAATCCAAATCCAAGGTGCGCGGCCCCCAGCGCTGACCGTTGCGAACCCTGCCATGAGAATGTTCAATTTGTTGCAAAGCCTTCAGTAAATCGTGGGGAGTTAGGGAGGTTTCCACCGCCATGACCGCATTGATGAAATCAGGCTGATCGATGTTGCCCATCGGAGTGCTGCGATAATAACTGGAAAAGGCAATTTCCCTGACTCCAGGGACTTCACCGATGGCCTTGCGCGCTGAAAACAGCAATTCCAAGGTATTGTCTAGATTGCCGCCCAAGCCAATATAAGCAATGGTCAATGTCATCGGTCAGGTTTCCTTTTTGGCCTTTGGCTTTCTAGGGCCGCGACGGCGCGTGCCAGATCGGCGCGCCCCGGTACGCAATCCGTTGCTGCCCTCGCGGGTCATAACTTTCCGATCAGCTTCATCCGCACCTTGGAACCGAGTCCACCAGTTGGCAAGCTCCGGTTCGGCTTCGCCAGTTTCGGCTCTTAGCACTAGAAAATCATACGCTGCTCGAAAACGCGGATGGCCGATCAATTTGAACGGCCTAAGCCCCTTGATGCGTTCCAAGCGGGGTTGCAAAGTCCAGACCTCTCGCATGGTCAGGCTGATGGAGCGCGGAATGGCAACACTACGGACTTGACGGTTTAAGACTTCGGAAGCTGCCTCCTGATAGGCATACACATCTGTGTCACCCTTTTTCATTTTGGCATTGGCGAGAATACGCACCGGCTCCCAAAGCAAAGCGGCAAACAAGAAAAACGGTGCAACCCCTTTGTTTTGCTGGATACGCTCATCGGTGCGCTCAAGAACCTTGGCTAAAAACACCAACGGGAAATCATCAGCCTCCCTTGCTAGGCTTTGTTCAGTTTCTGGAAACAATAAGCCAAACAGTTTGTAGTGGCGTAATTCTTCGAACGTCTGCAAGGAGTAGCCAGAAAGCAGCAGTTTGATGACTTCGTCAAACAAACGTGCCGAAGGGATGCCCTCCAATAAATGCGCCAGCCTTGGCATAGGCTCTGCGCAACTGGGGTGAATAGTGAAACCCAATTTCACGGCAAAGCGAATGGCCCTCAGCATACGCACCGGGTCCTCGCGGTAACGTTGCTCGGGGTCGCCGATCAGGCGGAGAATGCCCGCCTTGTGATCGTCCATGCCGCCGACGAAATCCAGCACGGAAAAGTCATGGATGCTGTAATACAGTGCATTGACGGTGAAGTCGCGTCGCCAGGCATCTTCTTCGATGTTGCCATAAATGTTGTCACGCAGGATTCGTCCGTCCCGTCCATGTTGGCGGTTGCCCTCACCATCGTCGTTCAATCCTCTAAAGGTGGCGACTTCGACGATCTCATCCCCGAAGTGGACATGAGCAAGGCGAAAACGTCTGCCAATGAGTCGGCAATTGCGGAAAACAGCACGAATCTCATCGGGATGGGCATCGGTCACCACATCAAAATCTTTGGGTTCGCGCCCTAAGAGCAAGTCGCGTACACAACCACCCACCAAATACGCCTGATAATTCGCTTTGCGCAGACGGTACAACACCTTGAGCGCATTATCGCTGATGAGGGCACGTGAAATGACATGCTCGGATCGTGCATAAATCCTAGCCGATGGCATTGCGGGTTCCATTGGCTCAGTGGACGGTGTTTGCCGAGGCCGGAACAAATTGTGGATAAAGTCGAGGATAGGCAGTGGAGTTTTCTAAGGCTTAAGTTAAAGGAATTGCGAAATATTACCCTACACTGACGAGAGTCTCAAATCCATGGGATAAATTTCTGTATTTTTGGTTATTTTTAGGTGGCTAGGTTTAGCTGTCAAGCCATTTTAGGCTGCTCACTTTATGCTATTTTCATTGTAAACACGCTATTAGTACACAGATTTTTCCTTGTGTTTACATCCGGGTGCAACATTACAGAGTCATCGGGTTTTCCCATCCAAGGCCATGTTTAAACGTAACACATTCACCCTAGGTTCACCTAAAATGAACCATTGACGGGGTTCGGTGTTGGCTTTGATTAAGGCGTGAAGCGTATGAATAGGCATTTTCCTAGCTTTGGCAACCCGGTTGGTTTGATAAAACGCCGCGGCCAGACTGATATGGGGGTCCAAACCGCTGGCTGAGGAGGTGATTAAGTCCACCGGGATTGGCAAACGATTGTCAGGGTCGGCCACCCGCAATGCTTCAATCCTCGCCTTGACGGACTCCATCAAGGCGGGATTGGTTGGGCCTAGGTTGGAGCCGCTAGAAGCACCTGCATTATAGGAGTAGGGAGAGGTGGCAGAGGGCCGTCCCCAAAAATATTTTGGATCGCTGAATGCTTGCCCAATCAGCGCCGAACCTAGAGGCTCGCCTTGATTGCCAGTGATTAAGCTGCCGTTTGCTTGCACGGGAAACAGTAGTTTGGCCAGACCAGTCACAGCAAAGGGGTAAGCCACGCCGGTTATCACCGTCCAGACCAGCAGCATTAAACCGGCAGAGATTAATTGCTTCTTCATGGCTAAACTAACCCCATGGCAACCAGAATCATATCAATCAACTTGATGCCGATAAATGGCACGATCAATCCTCCAAGCCCATAAATTAACAAATTATTTTGCAGCAACTTGTCCGCTCCGACAGGTTTGTACCGAATACCTTTCAAGGCCAATGGAATGAGGGCGACAATAATCAAGGCATTGAAAATAACGGCGGACAAGATGGCGCTGGAATGGGTTGCCAAACCCATGACATTGAGTTTATTCAGTACAGGATAAGTGGTGGCAAATGCGGCCGGTATTATGGCGAAATACTTGGCGACATCGTTGGCTATGCTGAACGTGGTCAATGCACCCCGAGTCATCAGCATTTGCTTGCCAGTTTCCACAATTTCGATCAGTTTGGTGGGGTTTGAATCCAAGTCGACCATATTGCCGGCTTCCTTTGCCGCCTGAGTACCGCTATTCATCGCCACCGCCACATCTGCTTGGGCGAGCGCAGGTGCATCGTTAGTGCCGTCCCCGGTCATTGCCACTAAGCGACCGTCGGCTTGATGCTGACGGATCAACCTAAGCTTCATTTCGGGCGTGGCCTCGGCCAAAAAGTCATCAACCCCCGCCTCGGCGGCAATGGCAGCGGCAGTCAATCGATTATCGCCAGTAATCATGATGGTTTTGATGCCCATTTGACGCAATTCTGCAAAACGTTCCTTGATGCCGCCCTTGACGATGTCTTTAAGTTCGATGACTCCGAGCGCACGGAAGTTATCCGCAACCACTAAGGGTGTACTGCCCCTCCTAGCCACATCCCCCGCAATGTTGCGGATGTCGTCCGGGAATTTGCCGCTTTGTTGTTGCACATAAGCGCGGATGGAATCGACGGCCCCCTTGCGTATTTGCCGGCCTTCCAAGTTGACCCCGCTCATGCGAGTTTGAGCGCTAAAATGGACGAAGGTTGCGCCTAGGGAATGCACATCACGCTCCCGGAACCCGAATTTCTGCTTTGCCAACACCACGATGCTGCGTCCTTCCGGGGTTTCATCCGATAGTGAGGCCAATTGAGCAGCATCCGCCAATTCAGTTTCACTCACGCCTTGCACAGGAATGAATGCCGCTGCCTGACGATTGCCTAGGGTGATTGTGCCGGTCTTGTCAAGCAACAGCACATCGACATCGCCCGCCGCTTCGACGGCTCGACCTGAAGTAGCGATGACATTTTTTTGCATCATGCGACCAATGCCGGCCACGCCAATTGCCGACAACAGGCCGCCGATGGTGGTAGGGATTAGGCAGACGAGTAAAGCGACCAGTACCGTCAGGCTGATGGGTTGCCCTTCTTTGGCTGTTTCCACGCTATAGATCGAGAAAGGCAGTAGAGTGACGGTTGCCAATAGGAAAACCAGGCTCAGGGTCACCAGCAATATGGTCAGCGCGATTTCGTTCGGTGTTTTCTGGCGTTTGGCCCCTTCCACCATGGCAATCATTCGATCTAGGAAAGTTTCGCCCGGATTGACGCTAATTCGCACCACTAACCAATCGGACAATACGCGAGTGCCGCCAGTGACCGAGCTGAAATCTCCACCGGATTCGCGGATTACCGGGGCGCTCTCCCCAGTGATTGCGCTTTCGTCCACCGAGGCGACCCCTTCGATCACGTCGCCATCACCGGGAATATAATCGCCCGCTTCCACCAACACCACATCATTACGACGTAAACTTGATCCCTCCACTGGGATGATTGCACTGCCATGGTGTGGCTCAGCCAATTTCTTGGCGGAAATGTCTCGCTTTGCTCTGCGCAGAAAAGCAGCTTGCGCTTTGCTTCGCCCTTCGGCCATGGCTTCGGCGAAGTTAGCGAACAACACGGTGAACCACAACCATAAGTTCACTGCCAGAATAAAACCGGGCTGTCCCTCGCTTAAACCCACCAAGGCTTGTATCCACAAGATAGTCGTCAACAGGCTTCCGCAATAAACGACAAACATGACTGGATTTTTCCATTGTTGCTTGGGGGCAAGTTTACGGAACGACTCGATAACTGCCGCCTGCAACAGTTTTCGATCCAGCATGGAATTGGAAACATTCATATTGCCCATTACATTCCCCTTTACATCAGCATCGACTAGGTCAAACCCAGCATGATGAGATGCTCGACAACCGGTCCTAGCGCTAGGGCGGGAACGAAAGTCAACGCACCGACCAATAACACTGTGGTGATTAATAACAACACGAACAAGGGCGTGTGGGTCGGTAATGTGCCGTGGCCGAATGGCACAATTTTTTTCTCTGCCAATGACCCGGCAATGGCCAGCACCGGGACTATTAGCCAATAACGTGAGCACAACATGCTCAAACCTAACAGGATATTGTAGAAAGCTGAGTTAGCCGACAATCCGCCAAAGGCGCTGCCATTGTTGTTGCCAGCCGATGAAAAGGCATACAGGATTTCACTGAAGCCATGCGCTTCGGGGTTGAATACAGCGAGTTTGCCGGCATCGGCAAGCACCGCGACGGCTGTGCCACCCAAGACCAACAGCGGAGGGATGAGGATGACGATGGCGGCCATTTTCATCTCATAGGCTTCGATCTTTTTTCCTAGGTATTCTGGTGTCCGGCCTATCATCAAGCCGGCCACGAACACCGCGATGATGGCAAAAACGAGCATACCGTAAAGCCCTGAGCCAACCCCGCCAAAAATCACCTCGCCTAGTTGCATTAACCACATCGGGACCATGCCGCCAATGGGCGTGAATGAATCCAGCATGGCATTCACAGAACCGTTGGAAGCCGCCGTGGTTGCCACGGCCCATAGCGATGAATTGGCAATGCCAAAACGAACCTCTTTTCCTTCCATATTGCCGCCCGATTGGAAGCTGGAGGCAGCTTGGTCCACCCCCAATGCTGACAACTGCGGGTTGCCGATTTGCTCGGCGTTGACAGTGACAGCCACCAAGGTAACGAAGACTAAACTCATCGCCGCCAAAATGGCCCACCCTTGCCTTGTATCACCCACCATGGTTCCAAACGTGTGGCAGAGGGCTGCGGGAATCAGCAGGATCGCCAGCATTTCCAGAAAATTAGACAGGGGTGTTGGATTTTCAAACGGATGGGCGGAATTGACATTGAAAAAACCGCCACCATTCGTGCCGAGTTGTTTAATGGCGATCTGCGATGCCGCCGGACCCAAAGCCAAGGTTTGTTCACGCACTTCCAAAGTCTCCATGACCGTATTTCCTCCCTCGTCCTTCCATGTCTGTCCATTGGCATCAAGCTTGGGCTGGGTAAGCTCAAGTTTTTCGGTTAAAGGGATGGTTTGATAGGGGTTAAAGGTTTGCACCACACCTTGCCCTACGAGTGCCAAGCTCCAAAGCAAAGATAAAGGAAGCAGAATATAGAGTATGCTACGGGTAAGGTCCACCCAAAAATTGCCTAGGGTATTCGAGTTGCGGCGGGTAAACCCACGGCTGAAAGCTGCCAGCACGGCCATGCCGGTGGCGGCAGAAAGGAAATTTTGCACGGTGAGTCCAAGCATTTGGGTCAGATAGCTCATGGTCAACTCGCCGCTATAAGCCTGCCAATTGGTGTTGGTGGCAAAGCTGATTGCTGTGTTGAAAGCCAAATCTGGATTGACATCGGGCAACTGCTGGGGATTGAAAGGTAAGATGGATTGAAGTCTTTGCAGCGTGAAAACCGACAGAATGCCTAGCAGATTGAAAGCCAGAACTGCAATGGCATAATCCGTCCAACGCATCTCTTCGTTAGGATTGATGCGGGATAGCCGGTAAATAAAATTTTCCACTGATGTCAACCAGCGATTGACTCCAATTGGCTGGTTTTGGTAAATGCATGCCATATACCAACCCAGCGGTTTCGCAAGCGTTAATAGGGTGAGCATATAGATGGCAAACTGAGCTACAGCATTTTCGGTCATTAGAATTTCTCCGGGTAGAACAGTGCGACCAGCAGATAAATGAAAATTCCAAATGCCACCAGACTACTGAGGAGATAAATCCAACTCATGGCTTTATCCTAATTTTTTCCAAACGACTTATTATCCAGAGAGAAACTATAAAAAACATCAAGATTAAGGTCAGATAGATAATATCCATTTCTGATGTCCTGTAAATGAAGGTTTAAACAAAAGCCCAAGCCTTATATCAGTTTTCAAGTGGAAAAGCTTCATATTTAAAGGTTTTTTTGTTTGGATAATCCTATCTCTTAAGCTTCATGATACCTTAAACCACAAAATGCAAAAGTGCTGTATAGAATCTATTCGAGGATATAAAAATAGTATAAATTATGGTCATTTTGGCTTGATTTGTCTGGCTTTCAGATGTTTGAGTTCTTCAATTTTTTTGCCAAGCAGATTTTGCAGATTGTCATGATCTGTACGAAGATTTTGCACTTCGGTGCGTAATGCAATCAGTTCTTTATCCTTCTCAAAACCCGCTTGCACACCTTCCGACAACTGGCTGCGCAACCCATCAAGTTCTTTCAGCATACGTTCCTTTTCCGCTTTCACCGCCTTGAGTTCGCCACGTAGTTCTCCGGTTGATGTGGCTGCCGTATCCAGATAACCGTTCAAGGTGGCGACATGCTGGCGTGAAAGGCTAAGCGCCTCTTCCAATCGGGCGATTTTCTCTTGCTCTTCCTGCTTTGCACGTTCCCGTTCTTCGGCGATGCGAGTCAAATGCCATGCATGGTCGCGGTCGAATTTTTCCTCCCACTCGGTTTGCTGGCGTTGTTGAGTGCGTTGGGTTTCCTCCAAGCTACCCGTCAAAGCGGCATTGGCTTCACGGGCCAAAGCCAGCGCTTGCAAAACTTGACCATGTTCCGCGTCTAGTTGCTTCTTCTCATCCTCGCGTTGTTGCAGCATGGCTCTTAAGTCCGCCCTATCCTGTTCTGACCTTTCCTTGTAGAGGGCGTATTCCTGTTGCACGGCTTGGCAAGTTGCCTCGGACTTGCCGACTAAAGCGTTAAGCTGAATTTTTTCCTCTGCCAAAGCCGCCTTTTCCTTGGCTAAGGTCAGTTGGGCCTCATCCACGGCCAAACGCCATAATGCAATGGTGGACTCCACCAAGCGCTCCGGCACATCCGGTATGTCCAGGCGGCGAAGCGACTCAGCAGCCAAAGACTGTTTCCAATCTTTGATGGCCGGTGAGATGATGGCGGGTGAATTCGTGCCGATGTATTCGGCTACGGTTTTGACGGTGGGGTTGATTCCGCGTGTAGCAAGAACGCTACACGCTTCATAGGCGCGTTCGTAAGTATCAGTGACTTTGGGCATGATGGCGATGATTTTCCTATATCAGTACGGCTGAAATATTTCGGCTTGATAATTGTCATGGTAAAACATAGAGTAAGGCAAGTAACCTGATTGAACTAGCCTTCATTCAAGTCGAGGTGGGCCGACCTTCACCCCGACGCGGTTAGCAAGATCGAGTCGGTTTTGAGGCTCATTTTTTTCACAAATCAAGTAGGAAATACACAATGATTACACTTCATGGCTTTGCCATCAGCAACTACCATAACAAAATCAAACTGGTGCTATTGGAAAAAGGCATTCCATTCCGCGAAGAACTGACTTACCCATCGCAGGAAGAAGCCTTTCTGAAGCGTTCCCCGCTGGGCAAAATCCCCTTTATTGAAACTGAGCACGGTTGCTTGTCTGAATCGCAAGCGATTCTGGAATACTTGGAAGAAGCCTATCCTGAAAAGCCAGTTTACCCAACCAACTTGTTCGAGCGCGCCCGCAATCGGGAGCTGATTCAACACTTGGAATTGAACATCGAACTGATCGCAAGACGCTTGTATAAAGAAGCCTATTTTGGCGGTTCAGTGTCGGACGAAACCAAGCAAGAAGTGAAGGAAAAAGTGGAAATGGGCTTGAAAGGCTTGGCCCAGTTAGCAAAATTTTCCCCCTACATTTTGGGAAGCGAACTCACTACGGCAGATTTCTTGGCTTGGGTACATTTTGGCACGTTTGGCCCGGCATTGCAGATAATCTATGGCGAAGATTTGATTACCAAATACATTCCCGCCGTTTCCAGCTATATCGCCTTGATGGAAAGCCGCCCGCATGTGCAGAAAGTGGCTGCCGACCGTGCGATAGCGTTTGAAGCATTTATGAAAGGGAAATAATCAATGCAGAACCGGACGGGGTAGGTGTTATCCCGTCCTTATCAAGCCCGATGGAAACATGAGCAAATCTTATGATTAATCCAGACATTTTGAGTCGCTCCAACGAAATCCTTAAATCTTTCCAAGCAGCCCACCCATTCCGCCATGTAGCGATTGATGGATTCTTGCAATCGGATGCTGGCGAGTCCTTGTTGCGGGATTTCCCCAGTTTTGATCCCACCAAGGCTGTCAATGAAATGGGCGAGGTGGGCGGCAAGGCGGTATTTGAGAAAGTGGCTGACATCAGCCCATTCTACCGCCAGTTTTATGAGTATATTAACTCGAAAGAATTCTTGGACAATATTTCCGCCCTGACCGGCGTACCTGACCTGATTGCCGACGAAGCGCTTTATGGGGGCGGCACGCATGAAAATTTGGATGGGCAATATTTGGACATACACGTTGACTTCAATGTTGATGAACGCCGCATGTTGCATAGGCGTTTGAACGTGCTGATTTATCTAAACAAGGAATGGGATGACAGTTGGGGGGGCTTGGTTGAGTTGCATTCCAACCCGCGTCACCCGGAAATCAATGAGGTCAAGCATTTTGCGCCATTGTTCAACCGTTGCGTCATTTTTGAGACTAACGAATATTCTTGGCATGGGTTCGAGACCATACGTTTGCCGGATGACCGTAAACACCTCTCTCGCAAGTCTTTCTCAATATATCTATACACCAAAGACCGCCCTTCCGAGGAAGCGGTTGCACCGCATACGACTTTTTATTTAGCCAGACCCTTGCCCAAGGACATTCAAGCCGGCAAAACGCTGACGGAAGCCGATGTGCAATCCCTGCGCACACTCCTAGCCCAGCGCGATGGCTTGCTGGAAATGTATCAGAAGCTTTTAGTGGAGAAGGAGGACCGGTTGCGCAAGTTCTTAGGTCTTCGTCAAGAAATTATCGCCAGTGGAGGCCCGACAAACGTTGATGCCATCCTTTCTTCACGCTCATGGCAATTAGTGGCAAACTTGTTCAAGTTGAAAAGCAAGGCCAATGCCGTTGCGAAGCGGTTGGGGTTGCGCCGGTAGGCATGTCGTACAGTCATTAAAAACTTTACTCGATGAACAGTTACTTATGAAGCAGAATTATTTTCTTAACAGAAATCTTTAGAGAATCACGAACCAATCCAACTATGAGCATCACTTACACCGATATAGAAATTGAAAACCTCTTCACCAAACGCCGAATGAGCATCAAAGCTTTGGTGGATTCAGGTTCAGTATTCATGACTATCCCCGATCATGTGGCTTTGCAATTGGGTTATGATCTGGAAGAAGTCAGCCGAAGGGAGATTATATTAGCCGATGGTTCCCGTAAATCCGTGCCCATGGTTGGACCGCTACGGGTTTATTTTGCCGACCGCCATTGCGATCTTTCCGCTTTGGTTGTTGGCGACGAAGCTTTGGTTGGGGCAGTGCCCATGGAAATGATGGATTTAGTGCTGCATCCCGCGTCGCAAACCTTGGCTGTCAACCCGGAGAGTCCTTTTCTACCGGTTGCTTTGATGAAGTAGTGTCGTAGCCCGCACGAAGCCAGTCCAAAGTGAAGTCGAAGGGCGAAGCGGAATTCGGGAAAACGGTAGATCGAGAAACTGGACGCGAGAGAAGATTGGGCTAACGAGTATTGCCCGGATGAAGCTCGACGCAATCAGAAAAAGTGGAGGCACAATAACCCGGATGATTATTCATTCCATCCGGGTTACTTGCCTAAATATCACCTAAATGAATACTGCCAAACACGACATTTTGCACCTAAACCAAATGGTCTCGGATCAACATATCCAGAAATAAACATATCTTTCCCTGTACTATATGCAGTTAAAAATGCCGTATAGGTTGTCTTATCGTTTTTATCAAACCAGTAAGTATAATTAGTACCTGTCGGCCACCACCAATCGGTTTGTGCACAAAGTTCGGGCTGGTATCCATCCGATACATATGAAAGGAAAACAACTATAAATGAATCTGTTGCTCCCCCACCAAATCCAAGTATTTTGAATCTACCATAGGCAATGGTTTCAGCCCACGAAGAAGAACTCCAACCCAGTACTAAAGCAAGAATAAGTGAAGTTAGCCATTTCATAGAACTATCCTCTAATAAAAATCTATTTGGAAGTTATATCAGTTATTTTGCAGTTGATGGGACTATTGTATGGGTATTGTCATGAGGCTTCTCCGAGTGCTCTTTGTTAATTTATCAAGTTATCCAATACCCCTGGCAACCAAGTAGGATTATTTTTATATTCCACTTCATACTCATAAGCATTCTTTAAAACACCTCTAACATCCCACCAAATATATAGCTTTGCTGTATGTTTTCCATATACTTTTTGATCAACAATGAATTCAATTTTTTGTCTTTCCTTGCTTTTTAGTTCAAACCGCTGACCAAGGGAAATTTTAAAAATATCCTTTATTGGCGAAGAAACATTTCCTTTATTGGAATTATCTGCTGGTGTCCATGAAACATACAATGTGCTAGTTTTGCCATTGTAATTTGTCAATGTTCCTTGCCATTTTGGATTATCACCGTTTAAAGAAATATTACCCTTTATAGCGTTGTTGGGTGTAGGATCTGTATTACATGTGGTATCTAAGCAATTTTGGTAACCAGCATCGCACAAAGTATAGGAGGTATAGAAATTGCCATTAAATTGCGTGTACACAGTGCAATGGTTTGTAGAGCAAACATCTGAGCATAAGCTTGCATTGGAATATCCTGAATGCAAACCGAGTGCAAATAGTAATATTACATAGGATATAATAGTTTTCATATCTTTGGCCTTGACATTGTTGATCGTTCCCACGCTCCAGCGTCACTGCCATTAAGTTAAGGTGAAACCCGTTTAAAAACAATGCTTTTTCTGCCGCTTATGAAAATCCAGCAATCCCCTTGCGGACGTTTTGACGCGTGGCGGGTTTCGGCCTTTCCTTTCCA
>CAIOOA010000102.1 GCA_903859815.1 uncultured Methylococcaceae bacterium
GTGATTGAGACCTGCCGTTTGCGCAAGGCTTCCTCCTGGCGCTATCTCGCGGAGGTTATCCGGGCCGCACGTGTTGGCGCTTTGCTTCCCGCTCTGCCGTTGGATCCAGCGGTTAGCAATATAGGGTAACTGAACGATTACTAATAAATTACGCAGCTATTACCCCATAATCAGAGCATTGGAACAACTCAAAAAATCCCTCCTCCACGACTTGCTCACTGGCCAAGTCCGCGTCAATCCTGCTTTGACTGAACAATTGGGCGTTGCTCATGAAACTTTTCCTTACAGCGACGTAGGCTAGGTTTCACATGGACACGATACTGAACAATGCCGTAGCTTCAATTCAAATAGGGGTTGAGGATTATCAATCAGATGACCCCCGCCGCCGATACGAATGGGCTAGGGTCTATGCAAGCGTAGTTGGCGGATTTTATTATCCATCAGTCTGGATAATAAACTTAACTTAGGGTAAAAATAACTTATAAAACATATATTTGAATATATTTTCATTATCCAATAAGCACATTTGGACGCTATTATTGCGAAACAGCAACGCCTTCAAATGTTGAAAAAATCCCTCATCCACGATCTATACTAACCGGCAAGAAGTGAGTGAATCCAGATTGGAGCATCGAAATGCTAGGCGTATAGATTCAAAATATACAACAGACTTTGGTGAGCAAACATGAACGAGTGGAATCAATTTAAGGTAGGTCAGCCCGCAATAGGCAATGGATTTAATCCAAGCTGTTGCCCGTTCGACACAATTTATCATACAAGCCATGTAGAGCAAGCACTCGGAATCATTCAAAGTGGTGGATTACGCCCTAGCCTTGTGTTCGACGAATCAAGGCTCAATGACAAGAGAATCCTAGTTGCTTGGTTATCACCTAATCATTGGACAACAGGCTATCGGTATGGAAATATCCGATTTCAATTTCCTTTTTCAGCGTTAATTGAAAATAAGAGGTTTTATTGGGTTGAAGCAATTAGTTACAAAATTGATGCCCCCCGTATACTAATTACCGAGTATGATCGAAGCTCAGAATTTCCCCTTTATGACCCTATTGAAAAGAATGGCCCATGGTGGTATGACACGAATTCAGGTCAACACTATTTCAATAACAAATACTGTCTTGAGTTTATGTTTGAAAGTGTCATACTTTTGGACACATTAAAACAGATAAAATTTGTTGACCACCATAAGGACTGGTGTTCAGTGAAAAGAAACGATCCAATATCCTGTCCTGATATGCGAGTGAAATCAGATTTAGGAGGCGCATGGTTCATAGCGAGAGCCATTGCTTGCGGCATAGATTTGTCTAAACATGAAATTGGTGAAACTTATATCCTAAAAAAAGAATCGTTTAATCATTCGCTGAGCACGAGCTTTAAAAGATTTTTCCAAGTAATTACAAATGGATGTGAATTTGGTGGAAAAATAAAGGCGACTGACCCTGAAGGTGAGGCGATTATGAAAGCTGTAATGAGTGCTTTCGCTTTTCATCAATCTAAAGACGCAAAAATATTAGCTAAATTCTTCTTCCACGAGGATGACTTTACCGAAGTAGCCGCAAAGATGTTCGCTAATGCTGTTGGTTGGGAAAACTGGAGAGGGCTTTTGGATTGATTGCGACTTTCCCTAAGTCCCCGCTGTGAGTACAACGCAACCCGACTAACGACTCGACCAAGAACAATAGAAGTTACTTGAAAAAAGTGACAACCAGCCAATAAAGTTGACATAAGTTGACAAAACGCGCAAAATCGCATCCATGAACAGGCAGCTTAACATCCCACACATCACCGCCACCATTGAACAAAAAGGGCTAAATGCGGCTGCTGTTGCCGAAAAGCTCGCTGTTTCCCGCGAGGCGGTTTCCAAATGGTTGAGTGGCGAGTCGTTCCCAAGGCCGGACAAGCTGCTTAAGCTGGCCTTGCTGCTGGATTTCACGCTCGATCAACTGACCATCAATCTTGAGCAAGACCAAGAGCCTGTCATCGCTTTTAGAAAGAGAGGAGCTTGCAAAACCACTGATGCGCACATATCCCGCGCCAAGGAAATGGGGCGCTTACTGAAACCCTTAGTGCCTTACCTTCCCTTCGATAAATTCAAGCGGCCTTCCACTTTAAAAAATCCGTCCACGGATTACCGCTATCTGCAAGAGTTGGCGCAAGTGATCCGGCATAAGTTGGGTGTCGATGCTACTGGAATTGTGGATTTTCGCCATATCATCAAATGCTTCGCTGACTTGCAAATGGTGTTAATCCCCGTCTTATGGGGCAAAAAGGAAAAGCACGAAAACGCCCTGCATATATTTTTGCCGGATTCCGTGACAACTTGGGTTTATCTTAATTTGGATGTGGCCGTGCATGATTTCAAGTTCTGGATGGGGCATGAATTGGGCCATGGGCTTGCGCCTGAACTGACTGGCGACGAGGCGGAGGACTTCGCTGATGCTTTCGCAGGTGCGTTGCTATTCCCGGAGGCTTTGGCAAAAGAGGCTTACATCAAAATTACTAGCCATGACGGGCAAGCCGCCCGGATAGCCATCACCAAGCAAATAGCTGAAAATGCCACTATTTCACCCATCACCGTTTATACACAAGTCAAACGCTATGCGGAAGCGTTCAAACTTCCAAGCATTGACCTAGGCAACTCAATTTTTGGCGCTGCCCAAAATATCAATAAAGATCATTTAAGCGTCATTGAAACCTTGTTCGATAAAGCCAATCCAGAAGCCAAA
>CAIOOA010000103.1 GCA_903859815.1 uncultured Methylococcaceae bacterium
CTATGACGCACAAGGCAACCCCACCAAAACCGTCTCGTTGATAGGCCAGGAAACCGACTATACCTACTGGCCGGCTGCATCGACCAGTCCACCCTATGAGTACTTGCCATACGTCACCACCACCTATGGCCTAGGCAGCACGAGTCAGAGTGGCGGGCCGTACATTCAACAAACTCAGAACTATCAAAATATCGCGCTGGCACCTAGCAGCGGGGCGATCAGCACGACCACCCTGCCGACAACCGCCAGCGAAGTCCACTTGGATGCGCAAGGGGGAAGCCCGTACACTGTTACCAATAATACGCTGAGTTATTTCAGCAATAATGCCAATAGCCTGTTGAATGGCTTGGTTTCCCAAAACCAAACGGCGGACGGCACGGGCGCGTCCGATGTCAGTTCGACGACGATGGCAATAACCAACCCGCAAATGGTCAGCAGCGGCGGACAGAATCTGTTGAGCCTCAATTTCCGCGTTTCCGGCCAGGCCAATGCGGGAACCAGTGCGATGACGGCTGGCAGTTCTTTGCTGAACTATATGGGCTATCTGGTACAAACCGCCAATGCCTTGAATCAGGCGACGGTGCAAACCTATGACAATTACGCTCGCATCGTAGCGAGCGTTACGATGAAAGGCACGGCCTATGCGCAAACTACTAAATACACTTACGATGATGCTTTGAACTTGTGCGTCAGCCCCTGCACTGGTGCGAAGTTCAGCATCAGCACGATTGACCCCTTTGGCAACAAGACCATCAAACTTTATGATTACCAACTCCGACCCCTTGCCACCTATCAGCAATTGGTCGGTTCCAGTTCCCCCCTGTTGATGGAAGTCTTCACGATTGACGATGTACGCAACGTCATCACCAGCGCCACTCGCTATGGCCGCTGTGACACGGGTTGCAATGGAAATCCAACCAGCGCCATGACGGTCAATTATTACTACATGCAAGGCACCAGCGAACCCGTCGCCGGCGTGCCTAGTGTCGGCTTGGCGCAAGGCAAGATCATCGATGCGGTGAATGCCAATACCTTAGTCTTTAATTATGTGCCAGCCTCAACCAGCAATCCGACCCAGATTCAGAAAATCGTTGGCGGGGTTTCGATTACTCGTCAAGATTTGTTCAGCGGGGTGAGCTTGTATCAAGGCATCATCAGTGCGGAGGCGGCGACTGCGGCATTGCAGGGGCTGGATTTTGTGAATCTTTCCAGCACTGCGCCGATGGTTCCGGCTACGGGTTTGAATATTTGGTTGAGTCCCGCCAACTTGTCCCCAACCGTGTTGCTTCCGTTATATCAGGCCATCGGTCAACATGCACCCGCCGCACTGACCCCAACCGACAATTTACTCTCGGTCAATCAATATCATTACGACGAGTGGAACCGCCAAATCGGGGTTGACAATTACACGTTCCCGAACCGAACGCTAACCGATAATGCCGGGGGTTCGCCTACGATGCAAAAGAACACGACTTTGCTCAGCTATGACGATGCCCATCGCGCCCAGACTGTCACCTATCCGCAAGGCCAGCAAAAAACCAGCGTCTTCAATCTGCTCAGTGGATTGCAAAGTGCCAATTTGACAGTCAACGGCAATGCCACGGCCTTGGGCAACTTCCAACATGATGGCTTGGGCCGGGTCATTCAATTCAATGACACGCTGAACGGGGCAAATGGCAAAGCCACCTGGACTTATGACGCAAACACTGGTTTATTGACAGGCGGCACTGACATAGTCGGCAACACTATGGGGTTGCTGTATAACTCGCCGCTTTACCAACCCATTCAGACCAGCATCACGCCGGCCACCTCCGGGCCTAGCATCGTGGTCAGCAAAGCCTACGATAAGTTCGGGCGGGTGACCACGGTGAGCGACAGCAAAGGCAATACTTACACCAAAATCTATTTGGCTAACGGTTTGCCGGGTTCGACCAGCGTCCGTTATGGTGGGCAAAGTACCAGCTATAAAAAGAGCTTTAGCTATGATGCCTACGGCCTATTGTCATCCCTCAGCGATCCCTTCCTGCCGGTGGGTCCGGCCTCCAGCCCTCCATGCCCCCCCGACCAACTGATTCCGAACAGCCCCTATGGGTATACCATTGGCATGGATAACTATGGACGGGTGGGTCAGATCGCCGCCCAACGCTTCCATGGGGTCACGCTGCAATACAGCTATGACAACGCCACCAACAAGGTGACGCAGACCAACTTGACCAAACTGCCCGGCCTACTCTTCGGTGTCTGTGGAACGGAAACGGTCGGAGTCACCAGCAGTTATGGCTATGACAATTATTTGCGGGCCATCAGCAAAACAATCCAGCCATTCAGTATTAGCCAAACGAATGTAACTGCGCAGTTTAACCAAACCTTCGATCTAGCCGGACGTGTCGTATCCACCACACGGCAAGATGCGGCGGGTACGGCCTTGAACGAGTATTACGCCTACGACCCGGTCACGGGTGACTTGCTCAACTATAAAAACAATAGCGGCACGGCGACCCCCTACGGCTATTTGAGTGGCGACGGGCCATTGGGATATGAAAACTACAGCTACGATTTGTACGGCAATCTGACCCAGTTGGCGAGCTTAAGCCCGGCCGGTTCACCTGTCATGACCCGAACCTATGCCTATAATGCCAGCAATCCATTTCGCTTGAACGGCATCACCGAGACCCGCCCTAACGGGACGTTCTCCGGGCAATACACCTACGACGTGGCAGGCAATGTCACCCGTGATGCCTATGGCCGTCAGTTTAGTTATAACCCACAGGGTTTGGTCAGTTCCATCCAATTGTCGAATGGCTCAAAAGAGGCTTTCACCTATGACGGCTTAGGCCGTTTGATCCAAAAGCAATATGGTAGTGCCAGCCCGATTTTGTTGTATGGCAGTGCGCAAGTGACCAATCAGCAATGGCAGGTGCAATACTTGGGCGGAAACTTGTCGTTCCAAAATGTCGGGGGTTATGCAGGCTCCAATTATCGGGGCATCTACCCTCTTGCCGATTTAGGCGGCAAGTCAGTGAATAGCCTGTCCTACGGGCAAAATATGTATGCATTTAATGTGTTGAGCAATAGCAGCTACACGCCGTTTGGGGTGATGACCGACCTGATGAACCAAAGCGCCGGCTACCCGGCGGCGCTGTCCAACCAAACTAACTACCCCGAGGGGGCATGGGGTGAGGTGCAGGGTCGGGAAGTGACTTCCGGCCTGTCCATGCTCGGTGGCTACCGGGCATATGACCCGGTGATTGGGCGGTTTTTGCAGATGGATTCCCTATCTCCGTTTGGGGCGGGTGGTTTGAACGGGTACGAATATGCTTCAAACAACCCCGTCTCGTTTTTTGATCCGACCGGGCATTACAAAAAGGTGAAAGCCCATCGCTATGGTCCCAAACCCCCAAGCGTTCATCGTGAAAGCGGCGGTTGCGGCGCTGGCGGGGGTGTTTTGGGGGGATTTGTATCAGGCATGTGCAATACGTTCATGATGATAAAAGAATCCATTGTTACGACGGCGAAGAATGATTCGGCAATGATCGACGACTTAGCCCACGGCAATTTTAAGGGCTATGGGCGGTTATTGAAAAAGACTGATGAAGATACCATCAAATCTTTTGTCAATTCGGTTAAATACTACTTCAACAACCCCGGTGGGCCAATGATGACACTTATGTTTGAGGAAATGAACCTCAAACCCACCAATGCGATACAAGGCAAAAGCCCGTACCATAAATACCATGTCTCCAGCTATGAGGCCGGCTATGTCATCGGCAGCACCTTGACTGCCGATGCCATTGAAGCAGCCGTGATTTGGGTTGCCGGCGAGGCAGCGGCGGCCTTCGAGGCCGCAGAACTTGAAGCGGATTCCGAGGTGATGAACCAAGCAGGCCAAAGCGGGGTGAACAATATGCCATCCGCAGATAACGGTGCATTGGATAATGGCAATGTGGACCCTGCCGTTGAAGAAAATGGCAGTGAAGCCGATTCCAGCGTGGACAATGCCAGCGTCAGCGATGCCAGCAGTGAAAGTAATGGCGATGAGGAAAATGGCAATGGGAATAACCCTGCCAATCAGAGTTCGCATCCGCATTCATGGATGCGCAAGGCACTTGCGAAAACCTATGGTTTTATGCACGACCTTATAGAATACGGGGACAAGGCCCATTCGATCTATAGCCTGATTGAACAAGGTTCCAACTATTATGAAGAACAAAACTCTACCGAAGACTCCGGCAATGCAGCCATTCGGGTTGGCTTTGGGCAAATAAAATTAGGAACTTCCTATAAGGGCATCAGGATTGACGACTATAGCTCCACGCCGAACTTCACCGGGACGAATCTGTTTGGGGCTTATTCAAACGGCAATGCTTTGCTTCCACCGGCATTGAAAACCGCACCCGCTCAAAGCCCGAGCAATTCATCGGTTCCAAGCCAATGACGTGTTATCGCTGATAAGCCATTTGCCCTCTCCCTAAATCCCTCCCCCCAAGGGGGAGGGACTTGTGAAGATAACTTTTACCTCATTGGGTAGGGTAACTTTAGGCTTCATTCAAAAACACTGAGACGCTGCCTTCTCCCATAGGAACATAAAGTTTTATGAAAACATCCATCTTTCCCGCCCATACCCAATTTAAGCGCCTTCCGTTGACGGCACTCTTGCTGACATTGCTTGCCACCCCTGCGGCAGAGGCGACAGACTTGTATTGGCAAGGTCCCGATCCTCAGACTGAGTCAAACAATTGGAGCGATTTAATCAACTGGTTACCCAACAGCGTTCCACAGAATGGGGACAGCTTGCATTTCAGTCAAAACATTAATTCCTTCAATAATGCCAACGCCATCAATGATATTGTGGGACTTTCCATTAATGGGATTTATATGGACACATATTCCTATGGAATAACTGGGCTAGGCATCACCAGCACGGGCAACATCACGGCTGCAAACGGACAACAATTTATTGGCATGCCGATCACAGTCGGAGCCAATCAAACTTGGGATGGCGGCGGGGCAGGTTTATATCTTCTCGGGCAAGTCAACCTGAATGATGGCAACACGCTGAATTTACAAAACCAAGCCATCATCAATAATGCCTCAAACTCGCTGACCGTGGGCGATACGGGCACAGCCGCCCTGACCGTGCAATCTGCCAGCGCGGTGAACACCGCTTCCGGCACAGTCGGCAATAATACCGGCAGTCAGGGAACCGTCACGCTTACAGGGGCAAACTCAGCTTGGAACAATACAGGCGATCTGACCATCGGTGTCGCCGGCACAGGTACTTTGAATGTGCAAAGCGGCGGTACATCGAACACTACCGGCGATCTTACCCTGGGCGCAACCGGCACAGGCAGTTTGAACGTGCAAAGCGGCGGGACGGTGAGCAATGCCTATGGCATTCTCGGCAATGCCAGCGGTAGCAACGGCACTGCGACTATCACGGGAACGGGTTCAACATGGGCTAACACTAGTGACTTGACCTTGGGTGCAGCCGGTACGGGGAATTTAACCGTCACCGATGGCGGGGCGGTGAGCCTTTTCTCCGCAACCCTAGGCAGTCAAAGCGGCAGTAGCGGAACCGCCACCGTCAGCGGTGCGGGTTCAAGCTGGACCCATTATGGCTACCTGACTGTCGGCGATGCCGGCACGGGTACGCTGAGCCTTCAAGCCGGCGGAACCATAAACGCGAATGGCTCGTTTGTCACGTTGGGCAATACCAATGGAGGCAACGGAACCTTGACCATTAATGGCGCGAGCGCTCAATTCTTGGATGCCAACGCCCTGTTTGTCGGCAGCTCCGGGACGGGTGCATTGAATGTCCAAAACGGCGGCAGCATCAGCGGCAATCAAAGTTACATTGGTTATAACAATGACGGAACCGGGACGGCCACCGTCACCGGCACGGGTTCCACTTGGACTAACACCAATGACCTCACCGTCGGGCTTTATGGCGGCGGAAGCCTGAATATCCATGATAACGGCACTGTCTCCGATCAGAATGCCTATTTAGGCAGCATCGCTGGCAACAGCAGCACAGCCACCGTGGACACGGGTGCGACCTGGACAAATCAAGGCAATTTGCTGGTCGGGGATTTTGGCAGCGGCACACTCAACATCCAAAGCGCTGGAACCGTAACCAACCAAGACGGTACTTTGGGGAACCAAACGGGCAGTAGTGGTACGGCGACAGTTTCGGGGGGAACCTGGACCAATCAAAGTGATTTGACTATAGGCGGGGGTGGCTCTGGAGCTTTAAGCGTCAACAGCGGCGGGACGGTCAACAGTGGCGAAGGCAATATAGCGGTCAATAGCGGCGTGACCGGCACAGTGACTGTTACCGACGCAAGCTCGACTTGGACCAACAGCGGTAGTTTGGGTGTCGGGGTTTCCGGGAACGGTAGCCTGAGCGTTCAAAATGGTGGCAAAGTCGCCAGCGGACAAGTCGATCTTGCGGTCAACAGCGGCACGACTGGCAGGGTGACTGTGACCGACGCAAACTCGACGTTAACCAACAGCGGCAATTTGGAAGTCGGAATTTCCGGGAATGGCTCACTCAGCATTCTAAATGGAGGCAAGGTCTCGAACAGTCAAAGCGACATTGCCGTGAATAGCGGCTCGACCAGTTCTGCGACAGTGGGCGGCACGGATTCGACTTGGACCAATAGCGGCGCACTCAATGTCGGCGTGACCGGCACGGGGACGTTGAATGTGCAAACTGGCGGCAAGGTTTCTAGTAGTCAAGGCAGTGTCGGAGTCAACAGCGGCGCAGTAGGTACGGCAACGGTGAATGGCACGGGTTCAATGTGGACTAATAGCGGCAACCTTTCCATCGGCGTGTCAGGCGCTGGCACGTTGAATGTCCAAAGCGGCGGCAATGTGTCCTCAGGCTCGGGCAACATCGGCGGCACGGCGGCGGGGACTGCCACGGTGTCCGGCGCAAATTCAAGCTGGACTATGGGTGGCGATTTGAATATCGGCAATGCCGATACCGGTGCCGCCAAGCTAAATGTCCAAAGTGGCGGTATGGTCAGCAGCGGACAAACCAGCCTAGGCAATAGCAGTTTCAATACCGGCACGGTCGTGGTCACCGGCGCAGGCTCGAACTGGACTAACGGTTCTGTCGTCATTGGCAATAATGGCACGGGTCAACTGTCCGTCTTGGATGGAGGCACTGTCACCAGCACCAGCCAAAGTGTGGATTATCTCGGATTATCTAACGCCAGCCAAGGCACCGCTACGGTGGATGGGGCAAACTCGCAATGGTCGGCATCTTCATTGACGGTCGGCTATTCAGGGACCGGCATTCTAAATATCCAAAACGGCGGCACGGTCAACACGCAAAATGCAACCGAGATTGGCTTCTCCAGCCTTGGTGTTGGGACGGTCAACGTGACGGGAACTGGCTCCACTTGGAACAATGACAACCTTGTGGTCGGACGCTTGGGTCAAGGCACGCTCAATGTGGAAGCTGGCGCGGCGATGACCAGTCAATTTAGCATCATAGCCCAAGCAAGCGGCGGGGCCAGCACTGGCATTGTCAATGTGACCGGCCCCGGTTCGACATGGACGATTGCCAATAGTGGCTCCCTCATCGTCGGCGATGGAGGTTACGGTTGGCTTAACGTGCAGAATGGCGGAAAAGTAATCAATAACGCCGCTGGGGGTTTGTTGTCATCTCCCTTGACAGTAGGAAATAACGCGAGCGGCAGCGGTGCAGTCACTGTCGATGGGGCTGGCTCGACCATGAGCATTACCGGTAACACCGCATCAATCATGGTGGGCGATCTTGGGCCTGGTTCACTGACTATCCAGAATGGCGGGGCATTTTCAAGTAGCGGCTTTGACTCACAATTGGACATAGGCAATGGCGGAACAGGTGAAGTCATTGTGACTGGCGCGGGTTCCACATTGACTGGCGCATCAACCGCCCTCTATGTAGGCTATGGAAGCACTGGCTCTTTAACCGTGCAAAATGGAGGTCATGTATCCAATTCAAGGGGCATTCTCGGCTACGCCAACGGCAGCACTGGAACCGCCACGGTGACGGGTGTGGGTTCTGCTTGGGATTTGACCAACAACCTCACCATAGGCAATTCCGGGTCCGCCAGCTTGAACATTAATGACAGCGGCCAAGTGAATGTGGGCGGCGCACTCAGCATCAGCCATGCCGGGGCAATCAACCTAGGCGGCGGCACTCTCAATGTCGGGGATAATTCGGGCTCCATCCCATTGAGCGGCGGCGCAAGCGCCAATTTCATCGTAGACCAAAACACAGGCGCAGCCGCTAGCGCGACGATCAGTGGCACGAATTCCAAATTAGTGGGCGACAACAGCAATGCCTATGTCGGTTATAACGGTAGCGGCGAGATGACTATTCAAAACGACGGGTCGGCGACCAGCCTCCAGGCTTTCATCGGCTACAACAGCGGTAGCAACGGGACGGTCACGGTGACAGGGACGGGTTCCGCTTGGACAGTGTACCAAAACCTCAATCTAGGCGTGGCAGGCACTGGCATATTGAACATCGACACGGGCGCAAAAGTCTATGTCGGCAATGCAGTGGACATAGGCCATACCGGGACGCTGAATTTAAACGGAGGCACTCTCAATTCGTTACAAGCGAATATGAACCCAGGCAGTGTTTTGAAAGGTTTCGGTGTGGTGGATGCGCCGATTTCCGGGGGCGGTGGCACTAGCTTGATCCAGGCCAGCGGCGGGGATTTGGCCCTAGGCAGCTCCAGCACTAAGGACGGGTTTAATTATGGCGGTGTGTTGGATGTCGGCTCGCACAAAGTCACCCTGCTCGACCAAGATTTAGCCAAACTCGGCAGTGCAACGACGATTGCCCAAGGCGGTCAACTCGAAGCTACTCATGGAATTTTATTGGACATTGGGAAGACCTTGACCTATACCGGCAGCAGCACCATCAGCGGCCTGTTCACCAATAACGGGCAAATCACCGCGTTGGCGACGGGTGACAAGCTTGAATTTCTGAACGATGTCACCGGGACGGGTGGCTTTGCCGGCGATATTCATTTTCACGCGGCCCATTCCAATGGCGGCAACACCGGCATGATCGACTTCCATGGCAGTGATGCCACCTATCATGAAACGTCCAAACTCATCTTGGACATATTCGGCACTATCGCTGGGACTCAGTACGACCAACTGCTCGGGCTTGATCAGTTGTTTTTTGCCGGTGGGCTGGATTTGAACTTTGGCAACAGTTACGCCCCGATGCAAGGGGATATCTTCCATCTGTTCAACTATAACAGCTTCGATGGCTTGTTCGATCCGTCCAAAATCAATGTGATTGGTTTTAACCGTTCCTACCTCGACTTTTCTTGGCTTTCTGTGGACGGAACCCTGCGGGTGACCGAAATCCCCCTGCCCGAACCTGCAAGCAATTGGCTGTTCCTGACCGGATTGGGAGCGATGTTGATAGGTAAACGGCGGCATTTAACAGTTTAACGACCCATAATCCTATGTTTAAATATAAAAATGTGCCATTTTGCGGTATCATCGTTGGGTTTTTTACATAGGTCGGAATTGAATCACAATGCTGGGTAAGCTGGTCAAAACAATCATTGGCAGCCGTAACGATCGGCTGGTTAAGAAAAAAAAGAAGATCGTTAAGAAGATCAACGCTCTAGAACCGCAAATGCAAAAGCTTTCGGATGCGGAGCTACAGGCAAAAACCGTCGAATTCAGGGAGCGCCTGAGCAAAGGGGAGAAGCTTGAAGCCCTTTTGCCAGAATCGTTTGCCGTAGTCCGTGAAGCTTCGCAGCGCGTTTTGAAAATGCGCCATTATGATGTGCAGTTAATCGGCGGCATGGTCTTGAACGACGGCAAAATCGCCGAAATGAAGACGGGTGAAGGTAAAACCCTAGTCGCCACCTTGGCCGCCTATCTCAATGCCCTCCCCGGCTTGGGTGTGCATGTGGTCACGGTGAACGATTATCTGGCCCGTCGCGATGCCGAATGGATGGGCGCAATTTATGGTTTCTTAGGTCTTAGCACGGGTGTGATTGTCAGCGGCATGGACAATGCCGAACGGCGCGAGGCTTACGCCGCCGACATCACCTATGGCACGAATAACGAATACGGATTCGACTATTTGCGTGACAATATGGCCTTCACCCCGGAGGATCGGGTACAGCGGGGCCGGAATTTTGCCATCGTTGACGAAGTGGACTCCATCCTCATCGACGAAGCGCGTACTCCGCTCATCATTTCAGGGCCAACTGAGGATCGAAGCGACCTATACCATCAGGTCAATCGCCTAATCCCGAAGCTGGTCAAGCAGGAAAAGGAAAACGGTCCCGGCGATTACAGCGTGGACGAAAAGTCCAAGCAGGTCTATCTGACCGATCAGGGTCACGAACGCATCGAGCAGATGATGGAGGAGCATGATCTGATCAAGCCGGGCCAAAGCCTATACGATGCGGTGAATATCCGCCTGATGCATTACATCAATGCTTGCTTGCGCGCCAATGTCTTGTTCCAGAAAGATGTGGACTACATCGTGCGTGACAATCAGATTATCATCGTCGATGAGTTCACCGGTCGCGCCATGACCGGCAGACGCTGGTCAGAAGGTTTGCATCAAGCCATGGAAGCCAAGGAAGGAGTGACCGTGCAAAACGAAAACCAGACGTTGGCATCGATCACCTTCCAGAACTATTTCCGCTTGTACAACAAATTGTCTGGAATGACCGGCACGGCGGACACCGAGGCTTTCGAATTCCAACAGATTTACAATCTCGAAGTCGTTGTCATCCCGTCGAATGTACCGAATGTCCGCAAAGATTTTGGCGACTTGGTTTATCTGTCAGTGCCAGAAAAGTACAAAGCCATCATGGAAGATATTCAAGACTGCGTATCACGGGGACAACCGGTGCTGGTGGGCACCACTTCCATCGAAAATTCCGAGCTGCTATCAGGGATGCTCAAGAAAGCAGGCATCGCGCATGAAGTGTTGAACGCCAAACATCATGAACGTGAAGCCCATATTGTCGCCGAAGCCGGTAGACCTAGTGCGGTGACGATTGCAACCAACATGGCCGGTCGAGGCACGGACATTATTTTGGGCGGCAATCTCAAAGAAGAAATAACCCGACGCGGACTGACTGAACCCGGCGATGTTGAACAGGCCAAAATTGACTGGCAACAGCGTCATGAAGCCGTGGTTAACAGTGGCGGTCTCCATGTGATTGGCTCCGAACGGCATGAATCACGCCGCATCGACAACCAGTTGCGCGGTCGTTGCGGTCGCCAAGGCGACCCCGGTTCCACCCGCTTCTATCTATCCTTGGCAGACAGCTTGATGCGTATTTTTGCATCTGAACGTGTCGCCGCCATCATGCAAAAGCTCGGCATGAGGGAAGGCGAGGCCATTGAACATCCTTGGGTCACCAAAGCCATTGAGAATGCCCAGCGCAAAGTGGAAGCCCGCAACTTCGATATCCGCAAGCAATTGCTGGAATACGATAATGTGGCGAATGATCAACGCAAGGTGATTTACTACCAACGCGATGCATTGATGGAAGCCGATGACATTTCCGAAACCATCACGGCAATTCGGGAAGATGTGGTCAACATGATGTTCCAGCAATTCATCCCTCCGCACACGATGGAAGAGCAATGGGATGTGAAAGGCTTGGAAGAAACACTGGACCATGATCTGATGGTCAAAGTCCCCATTACTCAATGGTTGGAGGAAGACCATTACTTGCACGATGAAAAGCTCAAGAAAATGATCACCGAGCGAGTGCAGGAGGATTATGAGGCAAAATCCAATGCCATCGGCCCATCGGTGATGCATCATTTTGAAAAATCGGTGATGTTGCAAGTGTTGGATAACGCATGGAAAGAACATTTGGCCGCCATGGATCATCTACGCATGGGCATACACCTGCGTGGTTACGCCCAGAAAGACCCCAAACAGGAATACAAGCGCGAAGCCTTCGAGATGTTCACTGGCATGTTGGACAACGTCAAACAGGAAGTGATTTCCATTGTGTCTAAAGTCCAAGTTCGCTCTGATGAAGAAGTGCGGATCATGGAGGAAGAGGCGCGTCAGAAGCAACGTGAACAGGAAATGTTATTCCATCATGCCGAAGCTGTCAGCTTGGAATTCCACCCGGAAGATCCTCTAGAACAGGAAAGACCAGAACAGGAAAGAAAGGCCGAAGCGGTCAAGCCGTTTGTGCGTGATGCCGCGAAAGTCGGCAGAAACGATCCCTGCCCTTGCGGTTCGGGCAAGAAGTATAAACAGTGCCATGGCAAGCTGGATTAATCGCTAGGTGGGAGCATGACGAGTCAAATGCATAATAATTCGGCAATCCTCAAAATTGCCGGCTTGAAATTGGGCGCGACCGGAGCGGGCATAAAACATAAAGATCGTGATGACCTGTTGCTGATTGAATTGGCACCCGGCTCAAGTTGCGCCGCCGTATTCACTCGTAATGCATTTTGCGCCGCACCGGTGACGGTGGCACGCAAACATATTTCCCATGCCCCCCGTTGGTTGTTAATCAATTCGGGAAACGCCAATGCCGGAACCGGCAAACGTGGCTTGGACGATGCGCTGCAAACCTGTCAACAAGTAGCCAAGTTGAGGGGGGCATCAGCCGAGCAAGTGATTCCCTTCTCCACTGGCGTGATTGGCGAATATCTACCCGTGGACAAAATAGCCGCCGCCCTGCCACTCGCCATCGAAGCCTTGACCGAGGAAGGCTGGGAACGGGCCTCACGGGCCATCATGACCACAGACACAGTTCCAAAGCTGGCCTACCGGGAAATCTGCCTAGAGGGTGGCTCGGTGACTCTGGTGGGCATTGCCAAGGGAGCCGGTATGATTCAGCCCAATATGGCAACCATGCTGTCTTACATCGGGACGGATGCCGAAATTGATTCGGGTTTGCTACAGGAACTTTTGTTTACAGCAGCCGATAGTTCGTTTAACTGCATCACTGTGGATGGCGACACTTCAACCAATGATTCTTTGGTATTAATGGCGACAGGGGCTTCCGGCGTAATGGTGGAAAGAGACAATGCCAATGCTCAAGCTTTCGCCCTAGCCCTGCAAGCGGTCTGTGACGAATTGGCCGAAGCCATCGTCCGCGATGGCGAAGGCGCAACCAAGCTGATTCGCATCGTCGTTGAGCAAGCACGTAGCGAAGCCGAGGCACGCAATGTCGCCAAAACCATCGCTCATTCCCCATTAGTCAAAACGGCATTTTTCGCCAGCGACCCAAACTGGGGGCGCATCCTCGCCGCCGTGGGCCGTTCCGACTGCCCAGACTTGGACATAGACCAAGTGGCGATCTGGCTGGGCGATGTCTGCATCGTCGAAAACGGTGGGAGGGCTTTGAGCTACACCGAAGAAGCCGGTCAGAGAGTCATGTCCGAGACTGACATTACTGTGCGTGTCGTGCTTGGACGCGGGGAAGTCTCGCAACGGGTGTTGACTTGCGATTTTTCTTACGATTATGTCAAAATCAACGCGGAATATCGAACCTGAGTTTCGATAGTTTCGTGAACAAGTTGCACCTGTCCTTAATTTAGAGGCTATTCGCTTGAACGCCGCCACCCTGCGTGAGTCAGACCGCTTTGCTTGGCTAGAACACCAAACTCGCTTATTGAAAGCAGGCAAGCTTAACGAATTGGATATATCCAGTTTAAATGAGCCGGGATTTCTGGCCTACTGCATAGAATGCAAGCCGATCATATTTCCTTCCGTATCCAACACTAGGGAGATAAACCCATATTCACCGATAGGCATTTTAGCCCGGTGTATCTCGCCACCGGCTTCGACTACCCTCCCTTCTTCCACCGCGCAATCCTCGCAATGAAAATAGACAATCGTTGAATTCCCCCCTGATGGGCAACCATTGATTTTGACCAGCGCACCAGAGCTTCCATAGTTGTTTTTTTCCGCCGAAAATCCCCACAACTCAATCTCTGGGAACGGTGCGTTCAGTGGCTGCAAGTTTGTTTGGAAAACGGACTCATAAAAGCGCTTGGCGCGATCCAAGTCTTGCACATAGATTTCAAACCAAGCAACGGGGTTGTTGTGCATGTTGTTTCTCCGATGAGTGTGATTGATACATTCAGGAAGGTACAGAGTGGGGCATCCGATACATTTTTAGTAACGCCTTTAGAAGGACAAGACCGTAAATGCGTGAATTTAAGACAGGACAATGAGTATACAGAACAAACTTGGCATGATCAAACCCTCTCCCCAGTGGGGAGAGGGAACTTATTAAGGCAACAATCGCCCTTTAGTTTGATCAAGCACCATCAAAGCGGGGCTTGATTTAGGAACCGCCCCCAAACTTTTGAACCTTGGGTCCTTCTTTCATCATCGCCAGAGCCTCTTCTAGGGCTGCCGTAGCCTCGGGCACTTTACCGGCTTTAGCTTCGTTCATGCCGGTTTTGATTTTGCTGGTGATGCGCTGCATGGCGGGGGAAGTCAATGTTGTGAGCTTCTCCTTTGAGAATTTGAAAGCCACTTCGGCATCAGCCGCAAAAGCTTCGACGGTCCCAGTCTTGCCAGTTGTAACCGCTTTCTGAGTGAGCGCAGCCAACTCCGTGAAATCCTCGTTCATAGGCGAACCAGCAGCAAGCGCACTTCCAATGGAAAAGAGGGAGAGCAGCAAGGTTAAAAATAAATGTCTTAGTTTCATAGAGTGTCCTGTTGGATTCTTCTTGTGACAAATTAAAGGGGCTCCGCTTGGTTCCCCTAACATCACCGGTAGCAAAGATTGCCTCAACCAATATCGAAGATGCGCAACAATTCCTATAGGCTAGGGCTATAGTCTACACGGATAGTATTACAGTATAGCAAAAACAATTTTTACTCTGTGCGCTGGCGCACATAACGGGGCTATTATTGCTCGGTCAACCCCATAGAGCCGTTTATCCTGTAAAATAGTTTGCATTCCAACCCACTTCATTTCCAAGCAAAGCTACTTTTCAATCACATGGCATCAACTTCACATTCTTCCGCCTTGCATGTCGCCGTTGGCGTTATTCGCAATGCTCATGGGGAAGTTTTGATTGCCCGACGGCATGAGCATTTGCACCAAGGTGGGTTATGGGAATTTCCAGGCGGCAAGATAGAGCCTGAAGAGACGGTAGAACAAGCACTCAGACGGGAATTGTTTGAAGAATTGTCGATTTCTGCTGAAGCAACCACGCCCTTGATTAAAATCCACCACGATTATGGCGACAAGCAGGTATTACTGGACGTGTGGCGGGTGGACGCCTACACTGGCTCGCCCCACGGGCGGGAAAATCAGGCAATACGCTGGGTTTCGACTGATGATTTACACCAATTCGACTTTCCGTCCGCCAATCGGCCCATCATCACAGCGGCAAGCCTGCCCGAATTTTATCCCATTATTGATGGCAGCTTGGATGACGTGGATGCCTTGTTTGCCAAACTCGAAAACTTATGCCAAAACGCTTATCGCTTGGCACAATGGCGGGTCAGATTCCAAGATGAATCGGCATACCTGGAGTCAACCCGTCGAGCTGTGGCTTTTTGCAAGCCTTATGGCCTACAACTGTTACTCAACGCCGAACCCATCATGGCGATCCAAACGGGTGCAGCGGGAATCCATTTGAACAGCCGCCGACTGTTGGCGCTGCAAGGAAGGCCAATCCAACACCCATTTCAAGTGGCAGCTTCATGTCATAACCCTGAGGAAATCCGCCACGCAGAACGAATTGGCATCGACTTCATTTTGCTCTCCCCGGTATTGCCCACTCCTAGCCACCCCGAAGCTATCCCATTGGGTTGGAACCAATTTGGTGCATGGGTTGAACAGGCCAACTTGCCCGTGTTTGCCCTTGGAGGAATGACAAAAAACCAGCTTGGTCAGGCTAGACAGCACGGTGCGCAGGGCATAGCCGGCATCAAAGGATTCGGCAGCCCATAAAGATTTCTGGATATGCCTTATAATGGCGCTTTACGCACCGCAAAAGTGCAATCATGGCAGGTGTGCTTAGGCACAACCGGAAAAAAAGCAACACTCATCGCCATTTATGGGTGTTAGTTGGTTGGTATGATTTCTGTATGCATATCAACCTGTTTAATTATAACTTCGACAAACACACAGAGGAATAACGCATGACGACGCCCAATGAAGTCCTTCAGATGATCAAAGACAACGAAGTCAGATATGTTGATTTCCGCTTCTGCGACACCCGTGGAAAGGAACAGCATGTCACTGTACCGGCCAGCACCATCGATGAAGACTTATTTGAAGACGGTAAAATGTTCGATGGTTCGTCCATCGCCGGTTGGAAAGGAATCAACGAATCCGACATGATCCTGATGCCAGACGCGAATACCGCCGTTCTCGACCCATTCTTTGACGACACCACGTTAGTTCTGCGTTGCGACATCATCGAACCCTCCACCATGCAGGGTTACGAGCGCGACCCCCGTTCCATCGCCCATCGCGCTGAAGCCTATCTGAAGTCAACCGGCATCGCCGACACTGCGTTCTTCGGCCCGGAAAATGAATTCTTCGTATTTGACGATGTTCGCTGGGGTACCACCATGCAAGGTTCTTTCTTCAAGATCGATTCTGAAGAAGCCGGCTGGAACTCTGAAAAAGTTTACGAAGACGGTAACATCGGCCATCGCCCCGGCGTCAAGGGCGGTTATTTCCCGGTTCCGCCCGTCGATTCACTGCAAGACCTACGTTCTGCCATGTGTAACACCTTGGAAGAATTCGGCCAAGTCGTTGAAGTCCATCATCACGAAGTCGCCACTGCCGGTCAATGTGAAATTGGCGTTCAATTCGGCACCTTGGTGAAGAAGGCTGACGAAGTGCTGATCTTGAAATATGTCATCCAAAACGTTGCCCATGCCTTCGGCAAGACCGCAACCTTCATGCCCAAGCCACTGGTCGGCGACAATGGTTCCGGTATGCATGTTCACATGTCCTTATCCAAAGACGGTAAGAACACGTTCACGGGCGACCTCTACGGTGGCTTGTCTGAAACTGCGCTCTACTACATCGGTGGCATCATCAAACATGCGCACGCCCTGAACGCCTTCTGTAATGCTTCCACCAACAGCTACAAGCGTTTGGTTCCCGGTTTTGAAGCCCCGGTCATGCTGGCCTACTCGGCTCGCAACCGTTCCGCATCGATCCGCATTCCTTATGTGCAGAACCCGAAGGGTCGCCGCATCGAAGTGCGCTTCCCAGACTCCACCGCCAACCCCTACTTGGCGTTTGCCGCCATGTTGATGGCTGGCTTGGACGGCATTCAAAACAAGATCCACCCCGGCGATGCCATGGACAAAGACTTGTATGACCTGCCACCGGAAGAGGAAAAAGCCATTCCGCAGGTGTCTTACTCGTTTGACATGTCCTTGGACGCATTGGACAAAGACCGCGAGTTCCTGACCAAGGGCGGCGTGTTCACCGACGACGTGATCGATGCCTACATCGGCCTGAAAATGCAGGAAGTGACCCGCTTCCGCATGTCCACCCACCCGGTCGAGTTCGACATGTACTACAGCTTGTAATCCGTCATTTCGGCAGGGATGCCGAAATCCAGCGTCCACGGATGGCAAGCTGGAATTGTTCACATCGCCCAATTCAGGGCAATGAGTGATACTACAAGTTGCAGTCCTTAGGGAACGACTGAAAAAATGAAAACAACCCGCGTAGCCTCTGGCTATGCGGGTTTTTTTTATGGCAAATTTTAGGTGCATTCGGCATAATGGATTGTCGATATTTCAGGGGTAATTCGGATGATTATTACCAAACAACAAAAACAGGCCATGCGCCTAGCCTGCTGTGAAGAACGCATTGATGAATATATCAAGCAACTTGCCAATCTCGCCGCGCTGGATGCGACCCAGCATGACCGCGCTGAATTGATTGGATTCATCAATGAACCGGCTGCACAATGACTCCCTGATTGTCCGTTGCCCGGACAAACCCGGCCCGATGTCGAATGCGGCCAAGCGCGAAACCGACCAGAAAATGCTGTGCGAACTGATGTGTTGCTGCGCCAAAGACCCGAATGTCTCGTTCAGTCACAAGACCGGGCAGACCGCACCGCGCTACCAAAGCTGCGTCGCCGACACCATCCTCAACGCCAATGGTTTGAACTCCTTGTTGACGCCTAACATGACCGAGCCGGTTTCCCGCTATTGGCCGGAAGTCACTTACGACATGACTTGGCAGCACAGCCCAACCCGCTGACCCGTGGCGGCACGCCGACCTATGGCACTGAAGGCGGCAAGCATTGGGGGAAGTACGGCGCAATCAACCGCCATGCCGAAGAAATCGGCTGGGACAGGGATGAACAAGGCCCGCCGACCCGCCGCCCTGACATCATCGCCGTCAAAGACCCGTTCAATCCACCGACCCAAGATAACATCGACCGGATTTATGAAATGAAATTTAGGGGGGATGAGTGGAATGATGGGCAGGAACGATCCTATGAGAAGATAGGGGGAAATCCGAGTAAAGTTAAGGAACTGACGGAAGATAAATGCTGCGGTAATGATAACCGAAAGAATATACCCGAACCGGTTTTATTACCCACGGCGATGAAACGCAATGCCGAACGCCTCGCCGCAAAACAAACAGAAAGTTTGATTAATTGGGGAAACGTTGGCAAAGGAGCGGCTGTCGTTGGTGTCGGTGTAGTTATCATCGGTGCTGCTGCTTCTGGGGCAGGGGCTTTTGCGGCTGGATTGATGGGTTTGGGTGCTTTAGCCACTCAATCCCCGTAAACTCAATACAGGAAAAACTAATATGTCAGAATCAATATACAGTGTAATCGAAGAATTCAACGAAAATCCAATAGGCTCGATGCGAAAAGCCGCTGCCTACTTTGAGGAAAACCCAATCATATGGGTCGATCCATGGGATAGAAAGCCTGAAATTATTGCCCGTATTGGGCTTCGATCTGTATTTTTTCTTCCTGCCCGAGACAGGGAAATCCGCTTGCGATTGCTACAAGCTATTGAATCCGTCCGTGAAGCATTTGGCGATAAGTTGCACTGGATCGTCTTGGAAGGAGGAAAAGTAAAGGAATATCGAACTGACTCATTGGCTTATGATTCTTTGCTTGACCGGTATAAAGGCGATTTCGGTGTTTACATTGGTAGTTCGACCCCAGAGGATGCTCATGGGTTACAGGATTTCCAAGCATTTTTCTTTTGTGAGCGATACTTTGGACCTGACTCCCCAGTGATGGACGGTTTTGAGTTCCATGTACCACTTTCATGGTCGATAGATCATGCTGCACAGGGTGGTTTTTCAGGTCTCGCCTCAAAAGTAGCCAGCATAATAAAGCCCGATTGGGGAACGGCTGGTTTTGCATTGACGGTTAAGTGCGGTCACATGAATCCTGAACCGCGAGCTTCACTTAACCCTTTGCTACAAAAATATCCCGGTTTGGATTGTGGGCGAAGCATTGGCGATGCCAATGAATACCCCGACGGCATGGGTTCAGTGAACTGGCTGACTTGGGTATCTGACACATTATTACAGCATATTGGTGGACGTGAGGCGGCGAGGAAAAATCTTCGCGAACAGCCCGGAAGTGATCAAGTCAAAGTCGCAGAACTGGATTGGGGCATGGTGTTTCAAGCCGGGGCACTGCCGGGTTTGGGTGACAACGGCGACCCGGGAACACTACCCACCTATCAAGCCGTGGCCCGAACCTTGAAACCGCTTCGTTCACCCAACGCCAGAGGCTTCACCGCTTCACCCGCTGCGTTAGACTCTGATGATGAGGACGAAATTTGGGATCGGGAAACCCGCGCTTGGGTGGCAAGGTTTGATTGATTTGAGTATTCTCAAAGCAACGGACTTCGGCAAAATAATGTTAAGATTGATCATTCCCACGCTTCCACGTCAATGCCGTTAAGTCATGGATTTTGCACATGCCAAAATCGTTTGTAGTCCCGGCTTTAGCCGGTGATTACTATCAGTTTGCCGCCTGAAGGCGGGACTACGAACGCTAACTTAATAATATTGACAGAAACCGTGGGAACAATCATCAATTTCAGAAGCTACCTATTTCAGCAGAAATACTCATATGCAAAGCGGAAGGTGTCCGGTAATAGGCTTCTGGACTATTCAATGCAACAGTGATAGCTTGACTAAGCTGCGGATATGCTCGACGAGATGATTTGATCTTCTCTAATAATTCTTCAAGAGCAGTCTTAGCGTTTTCTAGTTTCAATGCAAATGTTGAAACATAGCCACTTAAAAGTACGGAAGGGTCGTTACCAATCTCAGAACAACGCAATTTTTCTAGGACTTCCAACAACGGTCTGCCCGGGGATGTTAGCCTGTCTATATCAAAAAATGCTGGGAAATATCCATCTTCATACGTGCCTTCTATAAGAATGTTACGTACCGTAGGGTCAGTTATATAAGCACCATTTAGAATACGCCACATCTGCAAATAACCGCTCACTGCAATAATTTTCAACAAACGAATTCTTTCCTGATATTCGTCGACACTAAAAATACCCAGATCAAATCGAGAAGAAAAATCCTCCAGCTTTTCGGAAAGAGACAAGCCAGGAATAAGCCCTTGCGTTTCCAACCAAACTTTATGCTGGTATCCTTTACTAGAAGCATCAACCAAAAATAAATTTCCTGTATGAGGATACATGCCGTAATTCTGAAGTGTATGGGCAGCGACTGTTATGTATTTCGCTGTTGACTCAATCATGGGTTCATATTGTAATTGCTGATCATCAGTCAAGGTAGCAAAATCGCGCCATACTTTAATCAGGAACGGTCTCATCAAGCCTTGCTTGGCCACTCCAATCTCTTCTTTCTGAAGTATTATCCGTTCCTTGAATTTTTCAATTACCTTGGGAATTGAAATATTTTCAAGACGAAGTGGAATAATGTCAAGATCATCCAATCGTGGAAATGTTTGTCCTACTTTCGCATATACACGAACTAAGTATACACGCTTGTTTTTACCGGCATCATTGAATACCTGAACATGAATATAATCTACCGCTTCGTAAGATACTGCCTTACCTAAATAGATTAGTTCCATGTGTTTCATGAAATGATCATTATCAAGCAAAGCACTTAAGATCAATGCCTTATCGCGTTCACTAATCGGGGCGTATCCTGTGCGATCTTCAAAAGTTATAGTCATCGGAGAATAAGTTTTTTACTAGACTAATCCAAGCATTTCTCAATCCTTGCGCGTAGAATGGCGAAGTTATTTTTTTTAAGTTGCTTAAGGGTAAGGTGTTGCATATCAGCAAGAAATGCAAGGAGCTTTGCGGCATTTTGGGAGATGTCTAGGTATTTATGGAATTCCTCGAGTGTTTCTGTCGCCAGATTTCCAAGATTGATTTTGCGGATAAGTTCATCCATTTGCTGCTCCAGACAAGACCAGTAGTCGATGTAAATGAACTGCTCAGGTAAACTGCCCACTCGCGCATCAGTGAGAAAAACCGGGCAAACTCGCCTATGAAACCCTTTGTTGCGGAAGACTTCTAGCAACTCGTACATGCAGTACGGTGAACGGAGATACTTGTCACTGACGACGACGATGACACAGCGTCCACGTCCGATCTCCTTCATGAAAGAGCCAATCAACGCTGTGTAGGGAATACCTGTCGTGTCTCGCTTAACATCGTAACCATGCGACTTAAGGGATTCCTCAATGCGATTTACGATATCCTCAGAACTGCCTCTAGCATAAGAGATGTAAACTGCTCGTGAAGGCGATTGGTTTAGATGCTGCTTAAAAGCTGGCTGTTCCCTCGAAAAGTGGCGCAAATTCATCGCGGTGACATTATGGCGTACTGCATGAGTGAATCCTTCCTTAAGAACCTCTCCATAATCTGGTTGATTGCGATCAACCCGGAAGCGAAATATTTCGATGTTGTCTAGCAACTTTGAATCAGCATCAAAATAACTAGATACTAGGATGATACAACATTCTGTGCAGGACTTCTTGATTCTGAGTGCGAGGTCAGCACCAGTGTAGTCCTCTTCCGAATCACCTTCTAGCTTCAAATCAATGATTGCCACACCAGGATTTAAACGTAGAATCTTTTCTAGCGTCTCATCGAGATTGACCTTGCTTGAATTTTCACGATTGGATAAGGGCTTAAACGCGTGAAGCTCGCACTGAATCGACTCATCACCGCAGGCAACCTCGGTCATGGGAGCAATATAATCTTTCAAATGACGCAAATTGTCTGGATTATCGTCAATAAGAACAACATTGATTTGTCGTAAAGGAGTCATTTCGATTATCCGTTTATGGTCTTTTTCAGCGTCGGGATCAATTCCTCATAGAATGTATCACTGTTGCGATCAAGAATTAAGACAATGTTTAGGTCTTCCTGCATCTTCTTGAACTTTTGGCTGTCCTTAACCGGAAGGTAATACCAAGGATCGTGGGAAATCAGGATAATCGGAATTTTCCTACCTTCGAGTTTTTCGGCTAGGCGAATGCCACCGTCACGGCTACCCCCGGCCTCGCTAAGATTGATGTCAGAGACGATAGTTCGCAGTGTGCTCGACAGATTTTCCATGGCCTCGTTCTCGTTTCGTACTAACTCACAGATGAAACCGCTATTCGTCAATACCTTGAAAAGATGTTTGCGAAGGATTGGACTATCTTCCACGATGAGTATGTTGGGGGCTGGCTTGATTTCCATGGCAGATTGCGGTGAGCGCTGTGAAAGCGATAGTGGGATAGTGATCTTGAAACATGCACCGTTGAGCCCTGAATGCTTATTGGTGGAGAGCAGTTCAATCTTCGCATGGTTCTGATCTAGGATTTGCTTAACGATATAGAGTCCGAGACCCGTACCGCCCCTCCTCCCGCTTTTCGGTTTTTTGAAAATATCTTTGATTATTGCTTCTGGTATCCCGGAACCATTATCAGTGACGATACAAACGGCTGAATCTTGCTGACGGCTAAGTTCGACCCGCACTTGCATCTCTGATCTAACCGCGCTGGTTTCCGACTCGTCATCGTTATCGGATGGAACCTGTTTCCAGGCGTTGATCAGGAGTTCCTCGAAGACATAGATAATCCCACCCCGAGCAGCACAGACCCACAGCGGCTGTTCACGGTAAAGCGACAACACTTTGATCCCTTTCAGGTCGTTTGTAGTGTTGCGGATCGTCTGTTCGACCAGATCGCAAAGATCAAACTCGGCTGGTTCCTCGACATCGAACGATAGACGTTGATAATCCCTCACCGAGAGGCGAAGCCGTTTCACGGCCTGCTGGATGACCTCGAGTGAATTTGCGATGACCTCACCCCGAACTGCAATTCGCCCATCGGCGTTCCGCATATCCTGCTCTAGTTCCGGCTTGATGTACATTAGCACCTCACTGGAGATGATGGTGGCCTCGGTACCCAATCGATGCGCGGCGGGTCGTGAGAAGGTTCTCCATGCTTTGTCGCGCTCGGCCTTTAACTTGCCGGGGACACTGGATGCCTGAATCACGGCACCCGCCATCCCTGCAAATACATCCAGTATGGCACACTCGAATCGGTTCACGCGGTTTCCAGTGAAGCGATTGTCGGCATAAACGATCCCCTTCAACTCTTTTTCGACAGTTATCGGAATCAGCACAAAGTCACCTTGCGCAAACTGGGAAAACATTTCAATGTCCTGTAGGTCGTGACTCAATACTAGCTCCTCTGGTCGGGCTGTGTGAGGTGCAGCCGTGTGTAGTGCAATGGCTTGGTCTGGATCGGCAATTTCAATCTGGTGATCCTTCCATCGGCTCATCATGGGGTTATCCAAAATTTTCGCCTGATTGTTGCGGAAATCCTTCACCTGACTGTCCAGATCGAGGGGAGGCTCGTCCCCTCTGCGGAGGATATCCTCTTCCCAATCCGGTTTCTCGATCTCGCCAATCGCGAATTGACAGATAAGTCGAGTGGGTTTCTTTTCTTCGACGGTTTTATCTTCGACTAGGTAGATCATGGCGCGATCATACTGGAGCCCATCCCGGTGGGTCAGCCCGGTCAAGATGAAGAATAAGGCTTCGTCGAGATTGTCGAGAACTCTAACGTCGCCCACCAGCCCTCCCAAGCGGCGCAACCTCTCAATGCGTTCAGAGGAGATCAATGATAAGTTGATCGAATTGCCTAGGATGGTAAGAAGCTGCTCGTCTTCTTTAGTAAAGAAACTTTCTAACTGAAAGAGTGTAGGCTGCTTATTTTCGATTTTAAATATGCCCTTGAGATCCTTGGTTTCATCGTCAATCAGGGGTATCTCTATCAGTGAATAGCAGGGTTTATCCTGGGCCTTATTCGCCCACATAAATTTAGCTTGTTTCCCCCACCCTTCGGGGTGATTATAAATTTCATCGGCAGACTGTAAATTTAGGGTTTTACCTGACTGGGCAACATACACCGTCAGGCCAAGCTTCTCGGTAAAACCCTTAGCGACCGATACCGTGATACCGTCGGCCTTGGAGGGAAGTTGGTAAGGGGGTACTTTGATACTGTTATAGTAGCTGTATCCATAAGCCGCCTGGAGGCGCAACTCAAGCCCGGATCGAATCCATAAAGAACAAGCCTCGGCTGACATAATATTAGCGGTAAGCTGAACGATCTGTTCAAGTGTTGGTTTTTCTCCATATTCAGCCAGCAAAATTCGTGACACCTCCAATAGTCCGGCTTCGATCCTGTTCGACTTAGCGCACATCCGCGCCTTCACCAAGGCCACCGTCACCACCGCAGCGTATGCCTCAACGATGCTCACATCCTGTGGCGTGAAGTACGCCTCGGGATGTTCAGCAGACACCTCAATGTTTTCGAGCTTCAGGACACCGATTACCCGCTCAGGATGTGTATCTGATGAGTTTATTTGTGCGGTCGATTTTAACTTCAGCGGGACACCTAAGACACATCTACATCCTTTTTCGGCATCAAAGGATCCATACATCACGCTGTCATACTTCTTAGCATGAGGATATTTCTTGAAGTCTTCGTAACAGGTAATGTTAATAGTTTTTGCTTGCTGGGCAATTTCGCCGGTAAGCCCTTCGCCGAAATCGTATACGGCTGGACACGCATTTTCCGCAGCAAGCAGTTTCTTGGCGACACCGCCAGCGGCGGCCGCAAGGCGGAGCTGTTTTTCGCTGGGTGACCCCTTTTGTTCCGTAAGCCACAGGGTGGACCACTGGACTGGAAAGGTCATCTGCACATGGTCGATGATCTTTTCCGGCAGGGCTTCAGGATTCTGCTCCAAAAGGACATCCTCGCACAATTGCTGGATAATTTGCTCGAATGATTTTTTTAACATTTCGTATCTCACTTTGGCAATATAGCCACAGTTTCAGGGTATTCTGTCAAAAATAACTCGGACAGCGAGCAGCCAGAGATGTAAATTCGTGACAGGGTAATCCTGTCTGCAATCGTCGCACGTTGGCGTAAGAATTTACAACTAATAACAGCTTTTCACCTATCCGCAGTTTGGTAAATGCCTTACCGAATTTGTTCAACATGACGTGCGGCCCTTGATCGTTTGAAAGCTGTATTCGTCTTTCTTTTCGTCAGTCTGGGTCTTGAACCTAGACTAATTCAATATTTGGTCAATCTGTTCGCGTAGAATGGCGAAATCGTTTTTTATGAGTTCCTCAAAGGTTGGGTGTCTCATATCAGCAATGAACGAAAGTAGCGTGTCGGCATTTTGGGAGATGTCCCGGTATTTATGGAACTCGTCGAGTGTATGTAAAGCCAGATTTAAAGGATTGATTTTGTGAATGAGTTCTGCCAATTGCTCCAACTGACTTGACCAATGTTCGATGTAAGTGTGCCGCTCAGCAAAACTGCTCACTCGCGCATCAGCGAGAACTATTGGGAAAACTCGCTCATGAAACCCATCGTTGCGGTAGACTTCGAGCAACTCGTACATGCAGTACGGTGAACGGAGATACTTGTCACTGACGACAACGATGACACAGCGCCCACGTCCGATCTCCTCCATGAAAGTGCTAATCAGGGCTGTGTAAGGGATAATAGTCGTGTCTCGCCTAACATCGTAACCATTCGTCCTAAGGAACCCTTCAATAATATTTACGATCTCCTCGGAACCGAGATTACTATCGCCTGTATTGCCTCGGGCGTAAGAGATATAAACTGCCTGTGAAGGCGATTGGTTTAAATGCCGCTCAGAAGTTAGCTGTACCTCCAAAAAGCGGCGCAAATTAATCGCGCCGACATTATGTTGTACAGCATCAATGAATTGTGCCTGAAGATTTTTCCCATAGTCTGCTTGATTGCGATCAACCCGGAAGCGAAAAATTTCGATATTGTCCAGAAAACCTGGATCAGCATCAAAATAATTCGATACCAGGATGATGCAACATTCGTTGCAGGACTGCTTGATTCTGAGCGCGAGGTCAGCTCCGCTGTAGTCATCTGCCGCATTACCTGCTAGCTTCAGATCGATAATCGCCACACCGGGATTAAATCGCAAAACCTTTTTTAGCGTCTCATCGATATCGACCTTAGTTCGATTTTCGTGGAAGGGTATGGGCTTAAACGCATAAAGTTCGCACTGTATAGACTCATCACCGCAGGCAACCTCGGTCACCAGAGCAATATAATCTTTCAAATGACGCAGAGTGACGTGATTATCGTCAATCAGAACAACATTGATATTTCGTAAAGGAGTCATTTTGGTTACTAATTTATGGTATTCTCGAGTGTCTCGATCAGCTTCTCATAGAATGTAGGACTGTTGCGGTCAAGAACCCCGACTATGCTAAGGTCTTCCTGCATCTTCTTGAACTGGGGGCTATCTCCCTTCGGAAGGTAATACCAGGGATCGTAGGAAATCAGGATGATCGGGATTTTCCTATCTCTGAGATTTTCGGCTAGACGAATGCCACCGTCACGGCTGCCTCCGGCCTCGCTCAGATTGATGTCAGCAACGATAGCTCGCAGTGTGCTCGACAGCCTATCCATTGCCTCGTTCTCGTTTCGTACTATTTCACAGGTGAAACCGCCATCCATCAATACCTTGGAAAGATGTTTGCGAAGAATTGGAGTATCTTCCACTACGAGTATGTTGGGAAGTCGCATGACTCCCGTGGCAGAATACTCCGATTGTCCTGAACGCGATAGTGGGAAAGTGATCTTGATGCATGCTCCGTTGAACCCTGAAGGCTTATTGGTGGAGAGCAGGTCGATTTTCGCATGGTTCTGATCTAGGATTTGCTTAACGATATAGAGACCGAGACCCGTGCCACCTCTCCTCCCACTTGATGGTTTTTTGAAAATATCTTCAATTACCTCTTCTGGAATCCCGGTTCCATTGTCACTGACGATACAAACGGCTGAGTTTTGCTCACGGCTGAGTTCGATCTGCACTTGCATCTCTGATCTCATCTCGCTGGTTTCCATCTCATCATCGGATGACATCTCTTTCCAGGCATTGATCAAGAGTTCCTCAAAAACATAGGTGATCCCTCCCCGCGCCGCACAGACCCATAGCGGCTGTTCACGGTAAACCGGCAACACCTTGATCTCTCCTTCTAGGTCATGTGTAGTCTTGCAGATCGTCTGCTCGACCAGAACGCAAAGATCAAATTCGACGGGTTCCTCGACATTGAAGGCTAGACGTTGATAATCCCTCACCGCGTGGCGTAGCCGTCTCACGGCCTGCTGGATGACCTTGAGTGAATTTGCGATGACCTCACCCCGGACGGCAATTCGCCCACCGGGGTTCTGCGTAGCCCGCTCCAATTCCGGCTTGATATAATGTACCACCTCAGTGTCGATGATTCCCGCCTCGGTACCCAGTCGATGCGCGGCGGGTCGTGAGAAGGTTCGCCATGCGTCGTCGCGCTCGGCTTTTAACTTCGCGGGGACACCGGATGCCTGAATGACGGCCCCCGCCATCCCTGCAAATAGATCCAGCATGGCACACTCGAATCGGTTCATGCGGTTTTCGGTGAAGCGATTGTCGGCATAAATGATCCCCTTCAACGCCTTCTCGACCATTATCGGAATCAGCACAAAGTCACCCTGCGCAAACTGAGAGAGCATCTCAGTGTCCGCAGCGTTGAGAATCTGTTTGGCTTTGGGTAAATTGTTTAGCCCATCTGGGGAACCGGGATAAACTGCCACCGAGTGTTTCTCGCTGGCGGCTTGGTCTGGATCGGCAGATTCAATCTCTTGACCCTTCCAGCGGTTCTTCATGGGGTTGTCCAAATACTTCGCCTTATTGTTGCGGAAATCCTCCATCTGCTTGTCCAGATCGAGGAACGGCTCGTCCAATATGCGATTCATCTTTTCTTGCCAATCTTTTTTTTCGATTTCGCCGATCGCAAATTGACAGATAAGTCGGGTAGGTTTCTTTTCTTCGACGGGCTTGTCTTCGACTAGGTAGATCATTGCGCGATTGTACTGGAGTCCATCGCGGTGGGTCAGCCCAGTCAGGATGAAAAATAGTGCTTCGTCGAGATTATCGAGAAATCGCACATCGCCCACCAGCCTCTCCAAGAGTTTCAGCCGATCAATGCGTTCATAGATAATCAATGAGCAAGTGATCGAATTGCCAAGGATATTAAGAAGTTGCTCGTCTTCTTTGGTAAAGAAACTTTCTAACTGAAAGAGTGTTGGCCGCTTATTTTCAATCTTAAATACGCCCCTGAGATCCCTAGTTCCATCGTCAATCAGGGGGATTGCCACCAGTGAATAGCAGGGTTTTTCTTGGGCCTTTTTCGCCCACATAATTTTGGCTTGTTCCCCCCTCCATTCGGGGTGATTATAAATTTCATCGGCAGACTGTAAATTTAGGGATTTACCTGACTGGGCAACATACACCGTCAGGCCCAATTTTTCGGAGGTTTTTGATTCTAATTCATAAGGCTTTATTTGGTCTCTGCTGCCATCGTATTTGTATCCATAGTCCGCCTTGAGGCGCAACTCAAGACCAGAGCGAAGCCATAAAGAACACGCCTCGGCCGAAATTACCTCTGCCGTTTGCTGAACGATCTGTTGAAGATTGGGTTCCTCTTGCGCATCTCCAAGTCCAGCCAGCAAACTTCGCGACACCTCCAATAGTTCGGCACCAACCCTGTTCGAATCAGTGCGCATCTGTGCCTTCTCCAAGGCCACAGCAATCACCGCAGCGTATGCCTCGACGATGCTCACATCCTTTGGCGTGAAATACGCATCGGGATGTTCAGCAGACATCTCAATGTTTTCGAGCTTCAGGACACCGATTACCCGTTCAAGTGGTTTATCTGATGAGTTCACCTGTGCGGTCGACTTCAACTTAAGAGGGACGCCTAGGACACATCGACACGCGTTTTCTGCACTGACGGTTTCATACATAAGGCTATCGTATTTCCTAGCATGAGGATATTTCTTGAAGTCTTCATAACAGGTAATGTTTCGGGTTTCTGCACTTTTGGCAATCTCGCCAGTAAGCCCTTCGCCGAAATCGTATAGGGCTGGTTTCCCATTTTCCGAAGTAAGAAGCTTCTTGGCGACACCGCCAGCGGCCTCAAGGCGTAACTGTTTTTCGCTAGGTGTCCCCTTTTGTTCCGTAAGCCACAGGGTGGACCACTGTACAGGAAAAGTCATCTGCACATGGTTGATGATCTTTTCCGGCAGAGCTTTAGGGTTCGACTCCGACAGGACATCCTCGCACAATTGCTGGATGATTTGCTCGAATGATTCTTTTAACATTGCGTATCTCACTTTGGCAAAAACGCCACTCTTTCAATATTTCCGTTAAGAAAAGCTCGGACAGCCAGCAGCCCAAGATGTAAACTCAATAATACAACGGCCAGTCATTAATACTTACCGATCAGGAAACTCGATAGCTCGGTGACCGTGCTGGTTGGCATTCTGGAGTGCCATCTGATTGCTGGATGTCGCAAGCAGAAACATCCCACGATAACGACTGGGATTCGGGAAGTTTTCAAGTCGTTCAACATCTATAATTGTTTTTTTATTGATTAAATCGATGAGCTTAAAAATACTGTAAGCAGGGGATGGTGACATGAGTATCCCATCCTTGGTGTACGGTCGTTCCGCAGACATCTCGTAAAGGCGAAGTGCAGATTTGCGTAGGTCGTTTGGAGATATTGCGAAGCGGCAAAACGCAATCCAATGAATCCACTCCCCAATTTTCTCTCCATTGGCGACGATGAAGCCGATGGGGTGAATTTCAGGCTGTAGGTCAGAGAGGTATAACACCCGGGAAGGACCGCCGGGTTGGTCATAGAAAAGGTCTTTTTTAATCGTGTCGTCGTTAATAAATTTACTCCCACGCAGATTCTCTTCGTAGCCTTCCTTGCCTACAAAGGTCACGAAGTGCTTCCAGTGTTCCGGCTTGACCGGAGGAAAGTAAACTGCTTTCCCATTTTTTTGGAGGTGATGGAAATCGATGATTTGCCACGAATCGATATCATCGTGCGATGGTATAGCCATCCGGTAGATACCCGCACTGCATGCGACGAATAATTCCTGCGTAATGTAGTTCAATAAGGCCGAACAAATCGGCAACCCACGCCTGATACAGGTGATTGCTGAAAACGCCCCAGTAATGGAACAGGGACCGCCATGATCGCGCTCCCATTCCTCCTTGCACTGTGGTCGCTTCAAGGCTTCAACGACTTTGAGCGAAGCATCTTCTTGGATATCGATGGTTTTTAGATAAGCTTTTAATTGCGTAGATCGGTCGGTAGGGTCACAGATAAAGAAGGTCGGCAGGCTACCATGCCTTTGTTGATCGCTTTTTGCCAGCGGGTCGGCATCTTTGCCGAACTCTTCAGTCAGCATAATGGCATGTTGATCGAAGTTCTTGAGGCATTCGAGAATCGCAATCTCTGGAATTGCATCAAGCGATAGGGTATCTCCTTTGCCCCAGAGGGTAGTATGTTGAAGGGCATCCACGATTGTCGTTTCGAGCAAAGCATAGTTCGCCAATAACAGTGCCTTGATGAGCGTATTGCAATAAGCTTCTTCTATTCCAATCATGATTGCCTCAAATTTTACAGCCATTGCCTATAATTATTCTGTCAAGATAGGCAGCTTTGTAGATTCTGTTATCCATGTCAATCTTTGTGAAGGACTTTCTCGAACTTTTTCCCAGATTTTAGCATTCCAAAGCGCTGTCATAGCAATCGCCTTTCTTGCTCACGCTGCACAGGAACTCATGCATTTCCAATCAGCCATCACCCATCCTAAGGAGTCTGAAACGAGATTTTACACCTTTTCGCATGGTTCGTGACCTCGAATGACTCCTTTTAAAGTGTAAGTTTAAAATAAATGTATGGCTAAAAAGTGCTTTGCGGTAGATTAATGAATAAAAATGTCGCCGCCATCGGCGGCAAAAAATCAAACCTGTTGGCATCGTTTGGCATCAATCCAAGATTGTGATTTTATGCCGGTTTGTCTAACATGTTCATAAACAGGGTCGCCTTTGGGAACGACGCCAATGTCATGTCGTCTGGCAGCAGATGGCCCACCATGCCACGAGGAAAAAATGCAGTGAATATGTCGAAGATTATCCGTTTTGCCATTTTGTTTATGTTGTTAACGCCTTCCGCGATGCTACTCTCGGGTTGCCCGAAGGGTGTCTATGGAAGCATCATCACACCCGAACAGTTGTCGGAGGTGAATCGGGGAAAATCAACCAAACAAGATGTGATCAGGATTTTGGGCGAACCCGATGAGGTGAGAAACCTTGGCGTTGGACAGGAAGAGTTGTCTTATGTGCGAGCCACCGTCGGCACTCATTATAATTTTCTCGGTTACGGCAATTATAAGAAAACCGAGTTCTGGGTCATCATCAAAAACAATGTGGTGGAAGCTTACGGCGAACGTGACATTCAATGAGTGGGGAAATGCTGATGCCATCAACCCGACCACAGACACTGGCTGAATTATGGGAAGAGCATGTTCGCTACGAATTTGAATCCCGCAACACGGAAGACACGCTCGCCACGATGGTCGAAGATGCTTACGTCAACCATATCCCAGTCATGACTGGGGGCGTAGGCCGGGATGCGCTGCGAACATTCTATTCCAAGCATTTCATCCCCAAAATGCCGCCGGACACAGAAATGATCCCGATTTCAAGGACCCTAGGCGATGATCAAGTTGTCGATGAAATGGTGTTTAAGTTCACGCATTCCATCGAAATGGACTGGATGTTGCCAGGCATCGCCCCAACTGGCAAGCGGGTTGAGATTCCGCTGGTCGCCATTATTCGCTTTCGGGATGGCAAGCTTGCCCATGAACACATTTATTGGGATCAAGCTTCCGTCCTTGTCCAATTAGGCTTATTGGATGCCAACACACTGCCCATTTTCGGGGTTGCCACAGCCCACAAAGCGCTTAATCCTAACTTGCCAGCCAATGAGCTGATTCGGTGATAAGCTGAATGACTGACGTTACGCACGGACGCGAAAGATGTACGACGGGAGCGTCAAAGCCTGTCCTGAACGAAGTTGAAGGGCTTGCTTTGACAAGACAATGGGAATTGCAAAGCAAGCTTCGCCTGTCAAAGCAAGGCTTCGCCTGTCAAAGCAAGGCTTCGCCTGTCAAAGCAAGCTTTGACGCTCCAATACGGCGGGGTTTCGGAAAAAAATGTTGTGGGCGAATGAATTAAAACCTATAAATCCCACAAGTTAAATCTTATAATAATGACCTATGAAAAAGCTTGTCATTCTGGTTCTGCTGTCTATCGTTGTCACCGCCGGTGTTATCTATTGGCGGTCCACGCGGGTTGAAGCGCCCAATACAGAACTGGTTTTGTATGGCAACGTAGACCTCAGGGAAGTTGCCTTGGCATTCAACAACAGCGAGCGTATTTCGGAAATCCTTGTACAGGAAGGGGATAAGGTGCATAAGGGGCAGGTCATGGCGCGGCTAGACACCTCCCGCCTGATGCCGCTGGTGAATAAGGCCGAGTCGGACGTGGAGGCACAGCGTCATGTCGTCGAACGCTTGCGCAAGGGTAGCCGACCGGAAGAAATCGCCCAGGCAAAAGCCAATGTAGGCTCGGCACAAGCCGATGTTGCCTATGAAGAATATCAATTTCATCGTTTGGACGGTCTGGCAAAGGAATCCAGCGGCAGGGCCGTCAGTAAGCAGGATTATGACAATACCCGCTATAAATTAAGCAGCGCCAAGGCCAAACTCACCGTTAATCAGAAGAGCTTGGAATTGGCTGTGTTAGGGCCGCGAGTGGAAGATATTCAACAAGCGGAATCACAACTCAAATCTCTGTCCGCTCAACGCGACCTGCTGCACAAACAGTTGGCGGATACCGAGTTGCTGGCTCCGGTGGATGCCGTGGTGAGAAACCGCATCATGGAACCGGGGGAGATGTCCTCGCCGCAAAAGCCAGTGTTTTCATTGGCCATCACTGATCCCAAATGGGTCAGGGCTTATGTCTCTGAAACTGATCTAGGCAAAGTCCATCCGGGCATGAAAGCCTCCATCACCGTGGATAGTTTCCCCCAATTGAGTTTTGAAGGATGGGTGGGGTTCATTTCGCCGGTGGCCGAGTTTACCCCCAAATCTGTGGAAACCACTGAGTTGAGACCCAGTTTGGTTTATGAAATTCGGGTGTTTGTCAAAGATGACAAAGACAAGCTGCGCTTAGGCATGCCGGCCAGTGTCCGTTTGTCACTGCTGGACAGGGGAAGCCCATCCGCGTCACCCACTTCGCACTAACCACTAAGGACTTGGGTTTGGATGCCATCTCCGGCAGCAATATTTTCAAAACATTCCGCCTCGGCGCGGTCGAAACTGTACAAGCGCTAGTCGATGTCACGTTCAATATCCGTCACGGCACGTTAACCGCTTTGGTAGGCCCGGACGGTGCCGGCAAAACCACTCTGTTGCGCATGGTCGCTGGCCTGATGTCGCCGAATTCCGGCCGTTTGGAGGTTCTCGGTCTGGATGTCGCCACAAATCCCCAAGCCATTCAATCCCGCATCAGTTACATGCCGCAGAAATTCGGTTTGTATGAGGATTTAAGCGTTCAGGAAAATCTTGACCTTTATGCGGATTTGCATGGGGTGAGTCGTAAAGACAGGTCAGAACGCTATCCTCGATTGATGGATATGACCAATTTAGCGCCGTTCATGGATCGCTTGGCGGGCCGTCTTTCCGGCGGCATGAAGCAGAAGCTCGGCCTAGCCTGTACGCTGGTGCGATCACCCGATTTGCTGTTGCTGGACGAACCCACCGTCGGGGTTGATCCACTCTCCCGCCGGGAATTATGGGAAATTATCAGGGTGTTGGTTAAGGAAGAAAAATTGACGGTGTTGATGAGCACTTCATATCTGGATGAAGCAGAGCGCTGCAACCATGCCATCGTCCTTAATAATGGTAAGATTTTGGTTCAAGGCCCACCCGAAGAAGTCAGCTCGCTCGCAACGGGGCGAGTGTTCCTCGCCGACCCGCTTGCGGGGCAACCGGCTAGAAACCTGCAAGCGCGTTTATTCGATGCCCAAGATGTCGCCGATGCCGTGCCGGAAGGCGGTCAAGTGCGCTTGGTCCGTCAGGAGCAAGGCCAACCCCCTTTTACGGATACCTTGGCAGGCTTAACACTGACTGCGACCCCCACCCGCTTTGAGGATGGCTTCATGCTGCTATTGCATAAGACATTGGCTGACGCTCATGTCACTTTACCCGCTTTGTCACCCACTCAAGCCACCGTGCTGAGCCAACGCGAAGTGGTGATTGAAGTGCATGACCTAGTGCGGAAATTTGGTACTTTCACTGCCGTGGATCATGTGAGTTTCGAGGTGAAGCGGGGTGAAATTTTCGGTTTGTTAGGGCCAAATGGTGCAGGCAAAACCACCACCTTCAGGATGCTCTGCGGATTGTTAGGGGCGACTTCGGGCAAGCTGCGTGTCGCCGGGGAGGACTTGCGAATTGCCCGTGCCTCGGCGCGTAAGCGAATCGGTTATGTGGCACAGAAATTCTCTCTCTATGGTCAATTGTCGGTCATTGAAAATCTGGAATTTTTCTCCAGCGCTTATGGATTGCGTGGACAGCGCAAGCGCGAACGCATCGCCTGGGCAATGCAGCAATTTGAACTCAATCACTTGGCCCGACTCCCCAGCGGACAACTGCCGGGAGGCTACAAACAACGCTTGGCAATGGCTGCGGCTTTGTTGCACGAACCGGAAATATTATTCTTAGATGAGCCCACGAGTGGGGCGGACCCGATGGCGAGACGGGAGTTTTGGCGGCGCATCACCGCATTTGCCGAAGCCGGGGTGACGGTGATTGTCACCACTCATTTCATGGAAGAAGCCGAATATTGCGACAAAGCATTGATCCAAGACGCTGGACGAGTCTTGGCCCAAGGAACCCCGGCGGAATTGCGCAACCGGGCCGACAGCCACGACGGACGCAGGCCCAACATGGAGGACGCTTTCGTTGCCATCGTCGAAGCCTCTCGTGGCGAATCCGCACTCAAAGCTAATCAAAGCCAATGAATAACAGCCGACCCATTTATGACCGTCCATTGGCCAAGCTTCGGCGCATTTGGGCTTTGGTGCGCAAAGAAAACCTTCAAATGCAGCGAGACCCAAGCACGCTATTGATCGGAATTCTGTTGCCCGTGGTGTTGATTTTGATTTTTGGCTATGGGCTTTCACTGGATGTGAAAAACGTCCCTTGCGTCATCCTATTGGAAGACCCATCCCCCGAAGCCATGGAAGTCGCCGCTGGCTTTGAACTCTCCCCTTATTTCAAAACCTATATAGTTACAGATATGCCCCAAGCCAAAGCCATGATGCTGAATCGAACCATTGATGCCATCATCCGCTTCCGTCCTGATTTCTCCCGTAATGTGGCTCTGGGAAATGCCAAGGTCGAGGTCATCCTGCATGGCTCCGATGCAAACTATGCCCGAATCATTCAAGGCTATGCCGAGGGTGTCATCAATCAATGGCAGGTCAGGCGCATGGCGAGTGGAAAGCAAGCCAATATGGGTCCTGTGATCGTACAAAACCGAATATGGTTCAATGAGAATGCCAACAGCCATTACTTTCTGGTTCCGGGGCTAATCGTCATCATCATGACCTTAATCGGCGCATTGCTAACCTCGTTGGTCATGGCGCGGGAATGGGAACGGGGAACCTTGGAATCCTTATTCGCCACCCCCGTCAGAGTGGAAGAAATCTTGTTAGGCAAAATTATCCCTTACTTCGCCCTTGGCTGCATAGGGCTGACTTTATGCATCCTCTCTTCATCCTATATGTTCAATGTGCCGCTGCGGGGTTCCATGCTGGTGTTGGCGGGTTCGTCCATGTTGTATTTGCTGGTTTCCTTAGGCATGGGGCTTTTTATTTCCTCCGCCACTAAAAACCAATTTCTCGCCAGCCAAATCGCCGTCATTGTCTCGTTTTTACCCGCCATGATGTTATCGGGCTTTGTGTTTGATATTCGCAGTATGCCTAGCTTTGTGAGGTTTATCACGCATATTTTACCCGCCCGTTATTATGATGAATTACTCCAAACTTTATTCCTAGCGGGGAATGTTTGGAGCATAATCGTACCTAACGTCGCTATTTTGGCATTGATGGCCTTTGTATTTTTGCTACTGGCCCGTATTAAAACCCAGAAGAAATTAGATTAAGCATTATGTTGGATTCATTGCTTAGAATTATTGCACTGACAATAAAAGAATTTTTGGCGGTGCTTAAAGACCCAAAAAGCAGGATAAGCCTGTTCGCCCCGCCCATCATCCAATGCATAATATTCGGTTATGCCGCCAGTTATGACTTGAACCATGTCCCTTACGCCGTGCTAGATCAAGATCACAGCCGGGCTTCGCGGAGGCTATTGGCAAAACTGGACGGTTCCGGGGTCTTTGAGCGCGTTGCCGATTTAAACCGGGCCAGCGATATCAAGCCATGGATTGATGATGCGAAGGCTTTGCTGGTCATCCAGATTGGGCAGAATTTTGAGCGTGAATTGATGAACGGGCAAACCACGACGGTGCAATTGATAGCCGATGGTCGAAACTCCAATACGGCAGCCACCGCATCTGGTTATGTCAACTCGGTCGTTGCGGCCTTTAATTCTGAAATTCGTGCCTCCAAGGGGGAACCCCCCGCTGCGGTCACTGTCGTCAATCGGGTCTGGTATAACCCTAACTTGGAAAGCCGCTGGTTTATGGTTCCGGGTATGATCGCGACCTTAACGATGTTGCAAACCTTGCTGTTAACCTCCATGTCGGTAGCCCGCGAATACGAACAGGGAACCTTTGACCAGTTGCTCGTTACCCCTTTCCACCCATCCGAAATCATGGCTGGCAAAGCCATTCCTTCTTGGATCATTGGCATGATTCAAGCGACCTTGGTATTAATAGTGGCACAATTTTGGTTTCGCATTCCGTTTGCAGGCTCTTTTGTCACGCTGTATGCCTGCCTTGGAATGTATCTAATGGCCACCATCGGAATTGGTTTATTGGTCTCATCCATTTCCGCGACCATGCAACAGGCCATGCTTTACAATTTTGTCATCGTGATGCCGTTCATTCTATTATCGGGTTTGATGACACCGATCAGTACCATGCCCCCATTTTTTCAAACCCTCACACTCGCCAACCCCCTTCGCTATGCCATTCATTTCGTGCAACGAATATATTTGGAGAATGCTGGCCTTGATTTATTGATTTCGGACTTATGGCCGCTGCTATTGATGAGTATATTCACCCTATCGCTCGCGTCATGGATGTTTCGCCATCGTTTCACTTAAATCCAAAGGAAAAGCCAAATGCAAAGATTGCCAAATTTCCGGCAGATTGCAAGCCTAATGACTCTTTCACTGCTGATGAGTGCCTGTACCGTGGGGCCGGATTTTGAAAAGCCCAAGACCGATGTTCCGAAAACTTGGGATTGGGTTTCCAAGCCTTCCAATAATGCTCAAACCCTTGCATCCACGGTCAGCTTAAAAGCCATCGATGTGGAATGGTGGAAGCAATTCAATGACCCCGAAATGACTAAGCTAGTCAATCGTGCAATGGGTGCCAATTTATCCATCCGTCAAGCCGCCACTCGTATGGAACAAAGCCGCGCCCAACAGGGAATTGCACTCGCCGACCAGTTTCCTAGGCTAAACGGCAACGCTTCTTATAGCCACCAGAAACCGAGTGAAAAAGGGGTCATCGCCGTATTTGGTGGCAGTTCAAACGCTGCCGGGGCGGCTGCCAACGGGACTGGGATAGGCGTGTTGGGCATTCCCGCCATCAACATCCAGCCGTTCAGTTTGTGGCAATATGGTTTTGATGCCTCATGGGAATTGGATTTGTGGGGACGGGTTCGTCGTGAAATTGAATATGCCGATGCCAGCTTCGAGGCATCCAACGAAGCCAAAAGTTACGCGATGCTATCGACCCTAGCTGAAGTGGCGCGTGATTACATCGAATTGCGCAGGATTCAGCGAACACTGGAAATCGTCAGGCAAATGGAAGACTACGCACAACAGCATCTGGAGTTGGCGACACAGAAAGTTGAACACGGCGTTGCCACTGAATTGGATGTTAGCCAAGCCAAGACTCAACTTTCCAGCATTCAAGCGCAGATTCCTCAAGTGGAAGAGCAACAATCCGAAATGATCAACCGGTTAAGCTTTTTGGTGTCGGCCCCGCCCAAGGCTTTGCAGGCGGAATTGATTCAACCCGCCATTGTGCCGCCTGTCCCGCCCCGAATCCCCATCGGTCTGCCTTCTGATTTGGTGCGTCGCAGGCCCGACATCCGACAGGCTGAAGCCCAACTCCATGCGGCAACGGCTGAAATTGGCGTCGCCGTAGCCGATTTCTATCCGCGTTTCCTGTTGACGGGAAGCGCTGGTTTGCAAGGCTTGAAAATCAAAGACCTTGCCAATTGGCAAGCTTTGCAATATGCCATAGGGCCGAGCATGACATTGCCTATTTTCCAAGGAGGCCGCTTGAAAGCGACTTTGGAATTGCGCGAATCCGAGCAAAAGGAAGCAGCCATTGCTTATCAAAACACCGTGTTACAAGCCTGGCATGAAATCGACAATGCCTTGACGGCTTATGCTGACGAACAACTGAGGAATGACCGACTGGCCGAGGCCGTCAAATCCAGCCAAGACGAATTGGAACTGGCTACGATGCGCTTCAAACATGGTGTCACCGATTTTTTACCCGTGTTGACAGCTCAAAAGACAAGATTGCAAGCGGAGTTGGATTTCGCAAACAGTACTGGTAAGATTTCGACTAATCTGGTGGCACTTTACAAGTCCCTCGGCGGAGGTGTCGGGCTGATTGACCAGACAGAAGTTAAAGAAATAAAGTAATGGTCAGCATAGGAGACATGTCAATGAGTGGGCAACAAAACCAGCAAATCGATCCAACCAAACTACACATAGAAACAGCCAATCTCAAAGGACTGGAATTGCTCTATGATTACACCAAATTCCATATTGGCGTATATCTGACTATTGCCGCATCTTTTATAACCATTGCTAGCTTAAAAAAAGGTGAAGAATTTATCTTAAATCTAAATATCAATTTTGTTTATGGCTCTGTCGGTTTATTTATGCTTGCCGGTTTGGCTGGAGGCATTATAATCAGTTCCATAACTCAAATGTATGGATATGCTGGACCTTGGCCTTGTGCTAGCGTAGATGAATTTCTAAACAAAGAATTAGGATTTCAGTATAAAGATACTAGTCAAACGAGCAGTACTAGTTCTAGTCAAACGAGCGGTAGTAGTTCTAGTCAGAAATGGTTTCCCCCCTCGGCACTGACTTGGACTCGAATTGAGCATTATTCCTTTTGGGCGGGGATAATTTGTGCCTTTGTTTCTTTTATTTTTGCACCATCCAATCCCAAACCCGTTAAAGAACCTACTGAAGTCAAAGTTTCAGGAAGTTTAAATGTGAACAAGGATAATTCACTTGAAAGCATTCTTTATGTAAAATAGGGGGATATTTCCCGCTGTGTGCCTAATTGACTAACTGACGTTACTCACTGACGCGAAAGATGTATGACGGGAGCGTCAACTTGCTTTGACAAGACAATTGGAAATTTAAAGTTCGCTTCGCCTGTCAAAGCAAGCTTTGACGCTCCAATACTAGACCGCTGCGTAACATCAGTGATTAAGGCTATGCGAGTTCAACATCCACCCGCCTAAACTTTCCTTCCCGCAACGCTTTAGCATCCTCCTGTTCAAGGCAAGCGCCTTCAACCGTTCGCACTGAGCCATCCCGTCCGTATAATTGATAGCGAACCGGCATGACGGCTTCGGTTCCAAAGGTATCCAACCTTTGCGGGTTGAGGTAAACCAATAGCGTGTTGCCTAAGAAAGCACAGGCTACCGAGTCGCAGAGCAAGGTTTCCTCAGTTTCGCCAAACGGCTGGACAAGCCTCTCTTCAGTGGAGAAAAATGCCTGGGTCAAACTCGGTTGCGGACGAAACAACAAGCGCCCGTGTTCAAACAAGAAAGGCGATGGGCCAAGCAACAGATAAGTCCACAAATGCAGAAACTCGACGGTGGCCCCCGACAATCTCGCCACACAACCCCGGCCATGCTCGCGTGGGTCTACGGTAAATCCGCTGCTGACCAAGAAGCTGCTGTTTTCGATGGGGTTGCGGCGATACTGATTAGGGTCATGGAAGGCCACCAGCAGATTCTCCATCTGTTGGTAAAATTCATGGATCATCCCGCGCCTTGCCATTTCCAGCACGAATTTATAATGCATGTGCAGGAAGACAGACCCATTTTCCAGCCAGCCATGATAAAAAATTCCGATCCTGCCTAAATCCAAGGCATTTTCGCCTAACGGCTCATTGACCTTGAACATGCCTAGCTTTTTATCATATAGATCGCTGTCGCAGACTGACTGGTAGAGCTTCCTCGCCTCCTCCGGCGAGGCAATGCGCAAGGCGTGGACGAAGCCCTCAAGGAACAAGGGCAACCGAGATTGCTGGAAGCGGGTCACTTCCACTTCAGCCGTGTCCATCGATTCCTTGTATTCATCCGCTTCATAGGTGAAATAGGTGACGATGCCCTGGTCCGTCCTTGCCCGGTCTATCGCCAAATCCAAGAAGCGTGAAACATTTTCAAGAAACTGGCGCAGGGTTTCAAACGACTGCTCAGAGTGCGCCCCTGCAAAACCCATGAAGACCTGTTCCCGATAATTTTCTTTCAGCGCATGGCTTTCCTGCCAGAACTCATGGGCCGTCAGTTTTTCATCATCAATTAGGCTTTCAAGCCCGGTTTGAAATTGGGCCAACTCGCAAGGCAAACAGAGGCTTCCTTCAACGCCTTCCAAATACCGCAAAACGAAATCCACCAAACGTTTCAATTCGATGGTTTCATTGACGGCAGACCCTAACAGGCCCGGCAAACCGTTCAGAGCATCGCACCAACCAGGCCGGTCGGCTTCCATTTCGATGCCCGCGCAATAAGGGTCCAAGGAGGCGAGTTTATTGACCACCAGCGTGAGGATTTTTCCCAGCAAAGTCGTCACCACCACATTCCCCGTGCCAGCTTGGTCGCGGACATGATGCTTGGCTTCGCTGCGAGACTCGATCATTGCCTGTTTTTCTTCTGATTCTAGCAATGCACCGGTTTGCCGAATCCCTTTTGGCGTGACGATATACTTTTTAGAGCGAGGTTGGACGAAATGGCTAGGGTCAAAGAAGGTATAACGGTGTTCATGGAATAACTCGCCGATGCGATCCGGGTAAATAGCAGCATAGCTTTCCAGTAAATCGACCAAATAAGTCCAGTGATCGGACCAATAACCCCGTTCAAACTCAACATCCTCAACTTCCTTGGCATCCTTTAATAGCTCGGTGATGAAGGGTTCGATAGCCTCGGATTTAGTTCGCAATACCTTCCACAACTCGGCATATTTGAACGGCTTTGCCAGCACCATTTCCAATCCGGGATATTCGGTAAAGTAGTGGGCAAACGCAGATGCCTCTACGATGAACAGCGAATTGTGCAGCGCCAAGGGGTTATAGCCGTCAGGCTGGATCAGATTGAAAAAATAATGGATGTTCTTGGCATCTTGGGCGGGATCGAAGAATAGGTCCATCCGACGGTTTTGCAACACATCACGGAAGTGGCCATTGCCTTCGGAATAAGGCGAATCTTGTACCAAGAAATTGTTATAGTCCCGTTCCAAGTCGCCATGTTTGCGGCCAAACACATACAAATGCTTGCCGCCAGGTGCGGTCATGGAAAACCCGCCACGCATACCATTGTCTAGGTAACACTGCCGGGAATAGGCATCAAACAACGGATTCGCCGTGGCGGTGAAAGCGCGTTGGGTGATACCCTCAACCAAACGCCGATTGGCCTCGCGCTTTTCCTCAAAATAGCTTTCACCGTCCACGCCCGCTAAAAATGCCTGCAAACCCTTCCAAGACTCGGCATGTCCATAAAGCCCATAAAACGTTTTGGCTTCTCCGGGGGCAAGTTCCAGCTTCAAGGCTTGAAAAGCCGAGGGGGTGCGGTTGCCCTCCACTTGCTGGTCAAAGTCCAAGGGCTGGTGGGAAAAGAAACGGTCGGGTATGGAAAAATCACTGGCATCGCTAAAAATCTTCTCGGCATCCACTAACACGCGGTTACGCTGTCCGTTCAAATACCCGACGAAGAAATTACCCGCCACCACCGGGTCGGGCAAGGGCGTGTCATCGGTGAATACCTTTAACTTATAGTAGGGGCAGTTTTCAGCCACGCCTTCAACCGCCATATACGCTTCCACCGTCCGGCTCATATACTTGGCACACCACTGGTTGACCCCATAAGGCAATACTTGCGGCAGGCCGTCAACAATCTCCACCATTTTGGCAAATTGAGTCGTATTTTGCACCGTCACCCGGCGAATTAAACCCGCCACTGGCGCATCGGGCAGCGTGTATAGGTCCGCACGAATGGACAAGCCCAAACCGGGATGGATTTCCTCTACACTGAACTCATGCGGCGATACAGTCAGGCGTTGGCATACGCCCTCCCCTGCCCTTGCTTGGAAGGGTTCATGCGTGGTGAAGATGATCTTATCTGAAATCTTAAGAAAGGTGCGAAACCCATAGCTTGCAGTCAGTTGATAGGCTTTGTTTGCCGGGTAAAACTCCAAAAACGCCCCATCCTTGTTGCGCACCCCAAAACTGGCCACGCCCTGCCCTCGATTCACATAAAACACCCAAGCGGGAATCCCTTCGACACCGGCTATGCCGGGGAGGAAGCTGGCAAACGGGGCGCAGTCGTTATATTGATGGATAACAAAACGATTGTCATCGTCGAAAGCATAGCAATCTTGGGAGTTCATGGGTTTATTATTGTTATGGGCTTGATGTCTGGAAATGCGATTATAAATGATGCGGGAGTGCAAGGCTTGCCTTGCGAAGCAGGAGTCCAAGGCTTGCCTTGCGAAGCAGGAGTCCAAGGCTTGCCTTGCGAAGAAGGAGTGCAACAGCGATTCTTAGTATGAGCTAAGTGCAATTGTAGAAACGTCATTTTGGCAGGGATGCCAAAATCCAGCGACCATGGATGTCAAGCTTTGACCAGCAATTCTCATTTTGGTATGACCAACGCTCTACCGTAGGGTGGGCTAGGCGCACACACCGGGAACCTTGCCCCCACTCGGCGCTTTTGTGCGCCGTAGCCCACCAAACCGGCGACGGATGGGCAATGGTGGGCTACGGTGCGCATCAAGCTTAGCGATAAACGGAAAGTTTTTTGAGATGCGCGCCTAGCCCACCCTCGGCTTATGCCTTACCGGCCATCAAGAAAATGCCATTCCTTCTGTTGCGCGAGAATATATCCCGCAAGCGCAGTTAAGTTTTCATCTGTCAGATTTCGCATTCCTGGATAAATATCCGCACTCTTTATGCTGGGGTGGACATCAGAAATCTCCATCTCACCATCATGTGTAGTGGGATTTTTCAGATAGTCCACCAATCCTTCAACAGAGTAACGCATAGGTGTGGCACTTGATAAATATGTTACCGAAAGTTTCGCCTTAGAGTCTGTCTTGGTAGCGCCGCCAGCATGACACTGAGCGCATTGGCTATTAAATAATGCCTTGCCGGCTTTAAGCTGAGTTATGCTGAGGACAGTGGTATCACCTTGAGCATTTAATGGCACTGTGCGGCTGGCTTCGTCCAATCCGTATGCTGATGCACTGCCGATAAAGATTTGCGACGCTAGCAACAGAGTAGGTACGATAACCGTTAGTGTTCTTCTAAACATATTTCCTCTCCAAAGATTTGGCTTAAAATGAATAATCTAAAGGCATTAATATTATCCGCCAGTTCTAGCCTTTCCTCCGCCAGACGATCAAGATCAGAGTCGATCAATTATTTCCGAGCCACCCATATCCCGGATTACGCCGCAAAGCGGCTACATCCGGGCTACGCTGGCTCGGCGCTTTTGTGCGCCGTAGCCCACCAAACCGGCGACGGATGGGCAATGGTGGGCTACGGTGCGCATCAAGCTTAGCGATAAACGGAAAGTTTTTTGCAATGCGCACCTAGCCCACCCTACTGAGCTAAATCACCCACGCCGCTTTTGCTTAGTGCCCGCCCAAGCCAATGCGCCAATCCCCAACAAGCCGATGATGCCGGGTTCTGGTACACTGCCGCCACCGGCGACATCGCCAGAGCGCACGGCCCACGCATTGCGCTCAAAACTCTTAAGGAGGCTGGACTGGAAGCCACCGAAAGTATTGAAGGACCACGCGCTAAGAGGATTGGGCGCGTACTCAGTACCGGACCAGTAAACAGCGTTTTGCATATTAGAAAACAAACCTGACAAAACAGCAGAACTGGTGATGGCCTGGCCTTGCGTCAATCCCCCTTCGGTGTAAAACAAATGGCCCAACTCGCTGCCGGTGCAGTTGTAGGCGTTACCACAAACTGGATCGGCGGTCGGTAGCCGCCAGCCGGTAAAGCCGCCGATGTTCAGCCCTTCCGCCCATGTCTTGGCGGTTTGCCAATTCATAAATCCATTGGCATTGGCGTTTTGCAGCCAAGTAATGTTGCGGTCGGTGTCGTACACGGCCAACCCGCCGAGCCTACTGATTAGCGCGGCTTCGGCGGTTGAGGCAAGGCCAATCCCTGCGAGCAGGACGAGGGCGGTCAGTGGTTTTGTTTTTGCTTTCATTCGGAATATTCCTTCAAATTAGAGTGTTAGACTAGCTCCCAAGCTCTGCTTCACTGCCATTAGGCGTTCGTAGTCCCGCCTTTAGTCGGCAGCGGGAAGGGAACTAACACCGTTTGCACCGGGGCGCGGGGCGCGGGGCGCGGGGCGCGGGGCGCGGGGCGCGGGGCGCGGGGC
>CAIOOA010000104.1 GCA_903859815.1 uncultured Methylococcaceae bacterium
ACGGCGTGTGGCGCGCGGTGGCTCCTGGCGCGGCTACCGAGGCAGTGCGCGCGCCGCCGCCCGCAACGACGACCATCCAGACGTCCGTAACTTCATCTTCGGCTTCCGTTTGGTGTGTGTCGCCCCCATCCTGAACCGCTGATCACTGATACGCTGATCTCTGTCGCCCGTTTTGCTGTTCACTGGCTTTTGAATTTGTCTTTTGCTTTTAGCCGCGCAGCGGCGCTAGTGCGGATCGGGATGACATATTCCGTCCGATATTTGCTTAATTTGCAATGAAAACTTAAACCGGTTTCGCATTCAGTTCAGTAAAAACCAGCACATAGGGCATTACAATGAGTCAACCCGTGCCAGATGGTCTTCGGGCGATTCCTTCACAAAACGCCCTGCTGCCAGATCAGTGCGGGTCTCAGCCAGCGCGGCATCCAGTTCGCATTCACGCAGATAGTGATAATGGGCAATGTCCATCACTACAAAGCGATCCTTGCCGCGCACTGAAATGATCGCTTCGGGGTGATGTTCCAATAGCGCTTCGATGGCGGATATGCCTTTGGTTTTAAGTTCGTTGGCCGTGATACTCGACACGATACCCTCCTGACAGGTTGCATAAGAAGCCTTATCTAATCACACCATAAACCGTGCAGTAAAGCGCATCTTTTGGATAAGTCAAACCGTCATATAGAAAACAGAACGGTTTGATTCAAAACCTATATTGGACGAAACAAAATCCCGTTGCTAACCTATCCTCAATATTTTACTTGTCGATAGAGAGGCCACCATGAACATACATCATTGGGTTGCAAATTGCCGCGCTGCATCCACCCTTGCATTGCGCCAGTGGGCCAACTACAAAACCATTGGCCTAAGTTTATTGGCTTTGGATATCGCCCTGTTCGGCAATGTGTTGTCCGCAGGACTAGGCCATAGCTTGCATCTGCTGATCCAGTTTGTCGAAATCGGGCTAGAGCATTTCCTCGAAAATGCCTTCGACCTGACCCCGCGCCAAGCACAGTTTGTATTAGCCTACGGGGGCTTGATTATGGGCATAGGCGTCTTCGTTTATGTGACCCGTAAGGCGTATTTAGCGGTCAAGTGGCTTTGGCTTATCGCAAAATTGCATTTAGTGGTGAGGACAGAAGAAGCTAGAAGCATTTGGCATTACACCGATTGGAACAAAATCCTCCTCACCCTAGGTGCGGTTGGAGCGACGCTGATTCTGTTGACTTAAGGCAGCGGTCTCATTATGAGGCAATAGGATTTGCCAATGATGTTTAATCGGACACTTGTGCACCGACAAGTTACCGTCCCCTTCGACTTCGCTCAGGACAGGCATGGCACTGGATGCATTCGGAACATCCTTGTTCCTCACCCTTCGGGCAGCAAAGCTGTGCAAATCGGCTGTCCTGCCGATTTGTCCGGCAGTCCATGCCGGAATGACGACTTCCTAGCCAAAAGGAGAATTGCTGAGGTTAGCCCGGTTTCATGCCTATCTGGTTAGTCGGGATGTTTAACCCCGACTAATCCCACTAGAACAAGCCGCCTCACAAGCCGCTAAGGTGGCTTCGGCTTCGGCAAGGTCGCGATGGTGCAGCGGGGTGAAAATCTCCACTGCCTTTTGCGCATGGGTTAGGGCTTCGCTGGCACGTTGCTGCTGGAGCAGGGCTTGGGCGAGGTGCTTGGAGCTACCAGCGATGAGTTCCACTCGACCTATGCCTTCGGCAAGCACCATGACTTCATTGGCTAGGCGTTCTGCTGCAACCCAATTTTCACGGGCCAAATATAATTCGGCAAGATTGCCGGTCATGTAAGCTACTCCTTCACGATAGCCGACTTTGTGGGCAATGCGTAATGCCTCATTACAATCAGCTTCGGCACCATCCAAATCACCAGATTCTTTCTTGGCTTCTGCCAAAGCATTGAGACCAATAGCCACTTCCCCACTTTCTGGATTCAAAGAGCGCCACAATTCTAGCACCTGCTCATGGGCAGTAATCGCTTTGGGGTAGTCTTTGAGTAACTGGTATCCAAGACCACCTAAGTAGATGGCTATAGCCTGTTCGCGGACACCAGAACCGGCTTGCTGCCAATGCTGAGCGCAGCGTTCGGCACAATCCAACACGGCTCCAGCTTCGCCTTTCAATTCGTAAACCCAGCCAGCCTGAAAGGCTCGCCTTCCGGCCTTGTGGTTATCGCCCACAAACAACGCCTTGGCCTCGGCCTCTTGGCTTAGCTTCAGCAAGACATCCCATCGGCCGGTGTAGTCAAGGAACGTGTCTAGCACATCGCACACCGTTTGCAAGCGGGCGTTGTCACCGGCGATCAACAGCGGCAGCGCGGCTTGGACGCTGGGCCAAGCCGCTTCCAAATCGGTGAATGGGGCATTGGCAGCGCCTCCACGTTGTGTAACCAAGGCATAGGCTTCTGCTTCCAAGCGTTGCCCCGCCGCGCCAACTGCCTCCGGTCGGCGTAGGCGCAGGAAACGTGCGGCCAAGGCTGGCAACAACCAAGTGCCTCGGGTTTCGTCTTCAATCAATAGCGCCCGGTCGCGCAAATCATCCAGCGCGGTCAATGCGGCAATCTCGCTGAGTTCGGCTAAAGGCAACAGCCAAGCCAGACGGGCCGGTTCGGTGAAATAGGCCAAAGCCGCGAGGACTTTGGTTTCATCCTCAGTGAACGTGTCCAGCAAATCCCCAAAGATAAATTCCAAGGGATCGTTCTTTTCATCTAGTTTTTGCCGCTTATGCGCCTCTTGCAAGCGGGCCACTGCGTCCTCCACGGTGCGGCAACGGCCTTGGTTGCGCCCCAATTGACCGGCGGTCCAAGTCAATAATAGCGGATTGCCCCCGGTTTCGGCATAGAGCGTTTGCAGTTCCTCCTCGGTCAGTTGGGTCAACGGTTCCCAGCGTTTGCCCAAGTCGGCTAGTAATTGTTTCGCTGCGTCGAAATCCAGCTTGTCCAAGCGCAAGGTTCGGGCGGCGGTGTCGTCGCGGCGGCGGGTAGTGACGATAGCCTTGCACGTAGACGGTAGTCTTTCCAGCAGATCGTAAATCCGTCGGCGCTCTTCCCGGCTGAAGCTTTCCAGATTGTCCAGCACCAGCAAGACCCGCTGCGCCATCAAGGCATGGCGTACTAAATCCGCTTGCTGGGCTTGCGGGATGCGCCGGATGCCGTCGCGGCCTAACGCCAAGCCGATTTCCGTCAGCAGCGCGTAGTAATCGTCCACGCGGTTGTCTAGCAAAGCGTGTTCGCCGTAGGGTTCCAAGCGGCGGCTTTTTGCGGTAACGAACAATTTCAACGGGTACTGTTCCGCCGGGGCAAGGTGCGCGGCTTCCTGCGCCAGCGCGGTCTTGCCGATGCCTCCCGGCCCATCCAATACCACACCCCAGCCGACATGTCCCGGCTGCAAGAATTTGGCGATGGACTCTAGCTCTTTCTCCCGACCGAAGAACGGACGGCGTGAGGGCAGGGTCGAATGCGGGGTGAAGGGGGTAGTCGGGTTTGCGGCTGGATTGCTATTAACGCTGGGCGGGATGGCGACAGACTTTGCCTTATTCTTGCGATAGGAAAACGTTTCCGGCGCGGTGCCATTGTCTTTTAGCAGATAGCCGTTTTCGTGATCGGGGATGAAACGCCAACCGTTGAGCTTATTTGTCGCGATGCGCGGCCATAAGCGCAAGTGAGCATTTTCATCGCTAAATTCAATCCGTCCCACCGTATAACCATGGCGACGTTCCTGCTTGGGTGGTTCGCCAAAATATTCCATGCCAAACACCGAGCAGCCTTGGCATAGCCTTACCGCGTCGGGATTGCCGCCTTTTTTGATGTAAGAAATTTCCGTTTCGTGCATGTGTCCAAACAAATGCACGGCGAAGCGGCCTGCCGGGGCGATTTCAGTCTCGCCGTGCTTGCGGGCTTCGGGGGTTAGCCAGTCCGGGCCTTGGTGGGTGAGCAATAGGCAGACCGAGTGCCGATTCAGCCAATCATCCACCGCGCCGCCGCAGACGGCATGAAGCTGGCGCACATCCCAAACCAGCTTGCCTTGATAATCGCCGCCTTGGAGTTGCAGAAAGGCGGTGTTCAAGCCGACGATGCCAATCGACAAGTCTCCACATTCCAAGGTGCAAGCAAAATCACCGGGCAGAATGCCTGTCGTCAGATTCTTGGCACGGTATGGAGCGCCCTTCCACCATTCGGTATAAGCGGCGAAGGCATCCTGAATCACGCGCCGGTAAGTGCCTACCGGATTGTCCCAAAACTTGGCTGAAATACGCTGGAAGCCGTCTTTCTCTAGCAGTGTGTCTATCGCGGGATTGTCTTCCTTGGGATTGGGGCGGAACAGGTCATGATTGCCCGGTACGGCCAGCAGCACGGCATCGCCCGAGCCGAGTTCGTCCAATCTTTGCCATAAGCGGTCAAGCACTTCTTTTTGCATCGCCCGAAATTCTTCCGATTTGCCCTGCTGGACCAGATCGCCCGTGAACAGCACAGCCTGCCAAGGGCCGGTGAGTTTATGCAGTTCCGCCAGATCATCGAGAAAAGGCTTGCGCAGATTCGGCCATAGGCAATCTTGACCCTCAAGGCCAAAATGGAAGTCTGTGAGATGGAGCCAGGAGAAAGTTGTCGCTGTCATCGTATCAAGGTTTTTTTGGTGTTTAGCAGATTTATCAGTTCAGTTTAGAACATTCCGCATTTGCTGTCTTGCGTTGCACAGAAACTGCATCAATTCTCATTTTGGCAAAATCGTAGGGTGGGCTAGGTGCGCATTTCAAAAGACCTTCCGTTTATCGCTAAGCTTGGAGCGCACCGTAGCCCACCATTGCCAATCCGCCGCCAGGTTGGTGGGCTACGGCGCACGGAAAGCACCGAGTGGGGTCAAGGTTCCCGGTGTGTGCGCCTAGCCCACCCTACGGTAGGAGCGTTGGTCACGCCAAAATGAGAATTGCTGCGGAAACTGATGGATATTGGCAATCGTTAATTCTCATCGTCACCAAATTCTCTCTACTCCATATTCTCACGGCATATAATCCTGTAAATACTCTTGGTCTTCCGCAAGAATGATGAGTTTGCCTTTGGCGCTGCCGGGTTGTCGGCGTTTGCGGGTGGCTTGGGCTTCCGGTTGGTCGATTACGACCAAAAGTTCGTGTTCGCCGGGTAACACGTCTTCGGGAAGACGTACAGTGAGCAGGCGGTTCTCAGGAACATGGCATTTTAATTTAAGGGAAAGCATGGTTCACTCCTATTCAAGGTTCAATGATACCCTTTTGCTGTAAAGCTTCCCTTGCCAATTTCTGGCGTAGGGGCAATTCGTTTTCATTTTGCACTTCGATATTCAATGCAAAGAAAAACACCTCTTTTGCTTTTTCTACATAGCCGACATACCAACCGACTTGCGGGGTTGTCCGCGCTGCCCAGCCAGTTTTTGCCCACAGTTTGTGATTCGGGGTTTCTTCCATCAGCATGATTTGCCTGAGCGTGTCAAATGAGGTTTGACTGAAGGGGAGGGTGCGTCGATAAACCTTCTTCAAAAACTCAATTTGTTCGATGGCGCTGATTTGCAGTGAACCGTCCAGCCAGAATGTGGTGACTTCAAAAGGTTGGGTCAGTTTGCCATAATCTATTTTGGATAGATATTTTGGATAGTTTTTTGCGCCCACCCGACGGGCCATTTGCTGGTAACACCAGACGCATGACACTTTAAATGCAGATTCCAAGGTCTGGTCATGGTTCCAATCGGGGAAATTATAATGTTGACCATTCCATTTCAGCACGTCGTCTTTGCCTTGAATGGCTTTGGTTTCAAGCGCAATCAGCGTGTTCGGTATCTTGAAGGTGGAAGCCGGCGAAAATCGTTGTTTGGCACGGGCTTCGTTGTGGATGAAAGTCTGCCCGGTATTCAAGGATGAAATCACCATCGTGCCGGTTAAACCATAATGGGCAAATAACTGGGCAATGGCTGGGTCTTCGGCGCGGGCTGGGAGGCAAACCAAGGCTATTAACAGGAGGATGAAATGTTTCATGACGGATAAGTTTTCGGATAAATCTCTATTCAATAGGTGTAATGGTCACTTCCAACGGTGTTGTGCCATAGTCGTAACCACCATAGACGATAAAATCTATCGGGCTGCCAACGGTGATAGTCGTGGTCAAGTTGAATTTACCGGCATCACGGGCTTTCCATAACCATTGGTCGGCTTGCTTAATGCCAATGCGCATGGAGCCTCCGTCGCCAGCCAAGAATTTCCCCTTAATTTGGTACTGACCATCAATAGGCGCCGTCCAGCGTAATACTGACGGTTCGTATTGGCATCCGGGATGCAAGGCAAGTTGGCCGACAGCAACGCCTAACAGCGTTTTTTTGCCCAGATTACGCCATATTTGCGGGTTATTGTCTTTGCATCCCGGCGTAAACCAAGCCGGTGTGGTGCTTTCAACCGGGTAAGGGGTGCTATGCAGGGTGAACTTCTGAACATCATTAGGTATCCAGCCATAAGACCAGACTCCGTTGGGGTTTCCTTTTTCAACGGTGAAGTCGGTGGTTGGGTTGTAAACGGGGTTATCGGCGAGTGCTAGGCTTGCCATCGAGAACAGTACAGTGGCGAGACTGGATAATAATTTGTTGTTCATGGCTGTTAGTCCTAATTTATCAATTAATAACTCATTCTAATCCCAATCTCTGCCCCGCGTCCCGGTTCCGGGGCGAAATTGCGCAAATAAGAAGTCGAGTTGCGGATGTTTTCGTTGAGTAAGTTGCTGCCTCTGGCGAATAGCAAGACATTCGCCTTGTGGAAATTTTTGATTTTTTACTGCGCCCCGACACCGAGCAAACCATAAGCCGGTCTGTGGGTGTCGAATTGGTCGGGGTTATTTTGCGCCTCGGCGCGGGTTAGCCTTAAGTTGGTTGATTAGTCTGTTGAGGTATCCCCTCGCACGAACCACGAGTTGAACTTTGTCAACCCATGGTTCGATCTGACAGCAATTCTCATTATGAGGCAAAGCGTTGATGTATAACCCGTCATTCCTGCCGGGAAGCAGGAATCCAGTCACAGGGACGTGAAACTAGGATTTGCCAGTCATTTTTAATCAGACACTTATGCACCGACAAGTTACCGTCCATGGCACTGGGTTCCGGCAGTCCATGCCGGAATGACGGCGTTTTAGCCAAAATGAGAATTGCTGTCGATCTGAGGTCTGCGCTTCCAGAATGCGAAGGGAAGGCCATTGAACCTTAGTGGGTCGTTCCGTGATCTTTCATCATTTGTTCATGGTCGGTTTTCATTTTCTCATGCTCGGCTGTCATCTTCTCATGCTCAGATTTAAGCGCTTCATGCTCCTTTTGCATTTTTAGATGTTGCCGCTCCATTCTGGATTGCAGCGCCTCCTCTGATAGTCTCCATCAGTTCTTCGACCAAGCACCCTGGATTGCCGGCGGTGATAAAGACCAAACGCCCCCGGTTGTCATCAGACATCCGAGTGGGTAATGCGATGGGTGGGTACAACCGCCCCGCAGCGCCTTGCACAATGACAGACTCAGCTTGTTCCGGTAAGTAAACCACGCCCTTGACCCGAACCAAAACACTGGCATAGCGTTCCAGCAAAGTTTCCAGTGACGTTTTCAAGCGTAACCAAGGAATGGGTGCTTCCAGCAGTAGCGAGAGGCTGTGAAAACCATGATCCGGCAGATTTGCGCTATTGGGGATGCGGCGAAGCCCAGTGTCGGTTAGCAAAGTGTCCGGGTCAATGTCGCCGCACAACGCACGGAAGCGTGGGGTTGCAGGGGCAAGTGCTTCCAGCCGAGTTTCCAAACTGGCGATTTGTTCTGCACTGGCGAGGTCAGTGTGGGTGAGTACCAGTTTGTCTGCCCAAGCGATCTGCGCCTGCGCCTCGGCAAAACGCGCCAAGTGTTCTTCGGCAGAAGGTGATGCCAGAGTGGCGATAATGCCTTGCAACTGATAGCGAGAGGACAGCCAGCGTTCGTGTAACAAAGTATCCAGCACTGGCTCCGGGCTGGCGACACCGCTGGTTTCAATGATGACACGTTCGAATTTTGGAGTTTTGGCTTGGTTCCGCGCCATCCATAAGTTTTTCAAGGTCGGTGCCAAAGTGCCTTTGATTTGGCAGCATAGGCAGCCGCCTGACAAGACCGCCATTGGAATATCCTGCTGCTTGATGAGTTGCTGGTCGATGGGCATTGTGCCAAATTCGTTAATAATCAGTGCCGAGCGGGGCCAGCGCTGGAGCAAGCGGTTGAGCAAGGTGGTCTTGCCACTGCCAAGGAAGCCAGTTAGGATGATGACGGGAAGTCTGTCGTTTGCTGTCATGTTGTTAAGTCAAATTTTTTCATTATTTGCGTCTAACCCGCCTCAGCGGCTAATAACTCATCCTAATCCCCAACTCCGCCCCCCGTCCCGGTTCTGGGGCGAAATTGCGCAAATAGGAGACTGAGTTGCGGACATTTTCATTAAGCAGGTTGGTGCCGCGCGCAAACACGGTCAGCTCCGCGCCTTGGTAAACTTTGGCTTGGTATTTCGCACCCACCCCCAGCAACACATAGCCCGGCGTGGTGGATTGGTTGTCGCCGGGGTTGTCTTGCGCTTCGGCGCGGGTCAGGCGCAAGTTGGCCGACCATTCGTTTCTGTTGTAGTCCAGTTGGAAGCCGTAGCGCAACGGCGGCATGCGCGGTACGTCGCCGCCGTGGACAAACTCGCCCCGCGTGTAATCGCTAAATAATGCCAGATCCACCAGCCCATAGCGGTTTTCCATTAGTGGGAAAACCAGCTTGCTTTCAAAGCCCTTGAAGGTGGCATTGCCTTGGCGCACCAGCATGATTGGCAGTCCGTCGCCGTGGTGGTGTTCATGTTCTTCGGGGGTTTCGCCTTCCACATGGTCGGGGTCGCTGTAGGTTTCCCCGGTTTGATAGGCGTAGATGTAGTTGTCCACCCAGTTCTGGAAGAGATGGGCTTCGGCCTGTAACCAGCTTGTTTTGAAGCGGTAGCCTAGGTCGAGGTTGTAGGAGATTTCCTTGGTCAGGTTCGGATTGCCAATTTCAAAGCTGCGGGTGGCATGGTGGACACCGTTGGTGTAAAGCTCCTGCACCGCCGGGGCGCGTTGGGATTGGGTGAAGGCGAAGCTCAGTTGGTGCTGGTCATTTATGTGGAAAAGCGCCGAGGCGGCGCCGCTGACCGGCAGGAAATTGCGCTTCGCCAGATTCTCCGGTGAGATAGACTGATGCTCGACCCGCGCCCCCAGTTCATAGGTCACCGGGCCGTAATCGAAGGTTTCGACGGCAAACAGGCCGTAGCTGTCGATCAACGATTTGGGCACCACCGCCTCCGCGCCGAACGCTTGGAAGTCGCTGTTGATGGACTGGAAGCCGACTACGCCGCGCACCGGGCCTAGCGGCTTGTGCGGCATTTCCAGGCGGGTTTCGTAGGTCTGGTTCAACCAAGTTGTGCCGACCACGCCACCTTCGATTTCCTGGTGCTGGTAATCGGTATAGCCAAATTTCAGGCGCAGCGCCTCGGCGAAAGCTATCGGGTTTTTCCATTCGCCTTTCAGGTCGTAGCGAGTTTGGGTCAGATCGACGCGCACATTGGGTCCGCCAGTGCCGTCCGGGGGTATGCCGTAGTGGTTGTCCAACTGGTTGACCGCCGCCCCTAAGAAGCCCGCGTCGCCGACCCAGGAAACGCCCGCCGACCCGCCGCTGGCGCGAGCGTTGGTGTTGTTGATGACGCCGTAGGAATTTTGGATGGGATAGACATCCGCCAAGGCCGGGTCGTTGGCCCGCGCCGCCGTTTCGTCAATGGCCGCCCCGCCGATGTGCATATTGCCCTGTTCGCGGTAAAAACCGTCGAGGTGGACCGCGACCGGGCCTTTGCCGCCTTCCAGTTTCAAGGAACTGGCGTTTTCGCTGGAGACCGAATTGTAGCGCTGCTCGAAAGCACCGCCGAAAACCTTGTCAAACTGTTCCTGCGGAATGCGGTTGTCGATGACATTGACCACACCGCCAATAGCCCCGCTGCCATACAGCAAGGTGGCTGGGCCGCGCAAAATCTCGATCCGCTCGGCCTGCATCGGCTCCACGCCGTTGGCATGGTCGGGGCTGAGGGTGGACGCATCGTTGATACCAATGCCGTTTTGCAGCACCCGCACCCTAGGGCCGGTCTGTCCGCGAATCACCGGGGAACCGACACCGGGGCCAAACGACTGGTTGTTCATGCCCGGTTCTTTTTCCAGCGTTGCGCCGATGGTGTTGCTTGCGCCCGTGTTGATCTGTTCTTCGGTCAGCACGGTCACGGGGCGGGCGGATTGCGAAACCTTTTCCCTCAAAGGGGCACTGACTACCACGGTGTCCAGTACCGTGTTTGGCATGTCTTCAGCATGGGCCGGAAAGCTGAAAATACCGGTTGATGTCATCAGTATGGCAAGCTTGCCTAACTTAAATTCAATTCTTTGCATGGTGAGCCTTTAATTCCAATGTTATATCGTTACATTGATAAGTGCAGATCAATATTTTCTACAAACTGATAACCCAGTGGGAACACTTGAAGGAGCTGCCGATATTGATCTCGGAGTTTTTCCGAGTCGGTTCTGCGCTTATCTAACCAGTTCCAAAGCAGCACATTGAGCGCAAAGCCCATGAATTTCGATGGCTTTGCGATGGACATGAAATCCAGCTTCGGCAATTTCCTTGGCTACGGCATTCATGACCTCCAAGGCGGGTCTTTCCTCGACTTCTTGGCAGCGATTGCAGATCAGCAGTAGCAGTTCATGTTGATGATCCGAGCAGTTGCAGCCAATGAAAGCATTGAGGCTTTCCACCCGGTGAATCAAGCCTTGTTCGATCAAAAAATCCAAGGCCCGGTAGACCGTGGCGGGTTTGGCCGAGGTTTCCAAAGGTTTGATCCGATCCAGCAAATCATAGGCTTTCACCGCCCGATGGCTTTCCCACACCAGTTCCAGCACCTTGCGGCGTATGGGTGTCAAACGAACGCCACGGTCATTACACAAAGTCTCAGCTATTTGAATGGCTTTGTTGATGCAGCCGCCATGGTCATGGCGGGGCAGTTCTGGCAAGGTTTGTGTGGGTAACGCTCCGGTAGTCATGTCGAACCGATAATGATAAAATGTTACTATATAACATAATGTTTACTGTATTCAAGCATTGAACTTGAATATTTGGCAATATGTCCATAGGCTATGCACTTTTGCTGGCAGTATTGAGAAGAACTCATGATACGTTCGCTTTTTCCGCGCACTCCTAGCTTGTCAGGCACTGATGTCTCGGTGATTCGAGAACGACTGTGCTTTTATTTCCATAGCACCTTTGATTGTTATGAAGAGCTATTTCAAGTGCTGAGTTGCGACGAGGCTTACTACAAAAAACCCATAAGCCTCAGGCATCCGCTCATTTTCTATTTTGGCCACACCGCCACATTCTTCATTAACAAGCTGATTCTGGCCGGATTGATCCAGCAGCGTGTCAATCCGCGTTTTGAGTCCCTATTCGCGGTGGGGGTGGATGAAATGAGTTGGGATGATCTTAACGAAGCCCACTATCACTGGCCGACAGTGGCGGAAGTCAAGCGCTATCGTGACCAAGTGCGGGAGGTGGTGGATTCGGTCATTCGCACGGCCCCTTTGAACATGCCATTGGACTGGAAAAATCCTTGGTGGGCAATCCCCATGGGTATTGAGCATGAGCGGATTCATTTGGAAACCTCATCGGTGTTGATCCGTCAACACGAGCTTAAATACGTGAAACCCCATGAACATTGGCAGCCCTGCCGACAAACCGGCCCAGCGCCGAATAATGAGATGGTCAACATTCCGGCGAGTTCGGTCAATCTGGGTAAGGACAAGGGTTCACCCTACTACGGCTGGGATAATGAATATGGGCATCACACTGCCGATGTTGCGGCATTCCAAGCATCGCGTTATCTGGTTAGCAATGGCGAGTTTTTGCAATTTGTCGAGGCCGGTGGTTATGCTGATGAAACAGTGTGGGAAGAGGAAGGGCTTGGTTGGAAAAAGTTTGCAGAAGCAACCCATCCCACGTTTTGGGTGACTGATGCCGGGGCTTGGAAGCTAAGGCTGATGCTTGAGGAAGTTGCCATGCCATGGGATTGGCCGGTGGAAGTCAATTATCATGAGGCCAAGGCGTTTTGCAATTGGAAGGCCAAAATCACCGGCAAAACTGTTCGATTGCCAACCGAAGACGAATGGCAATGCTTATTTGCCCAATCCAGTCTGGAAGAAGTGCTGGAAAATATCATTGCCCCGGCCAATATCCATCTGGATCATTTTGCCTCGCCTTGCCCGGTCAACCACTACCGTCATGGTCAATGGTACGATGTGCTTGGCAATGTTTGGCAATGGACAGAAACCCCGGTTTATCCGTTTGACGGTTTCGACGTGCATCCGCTTTATGATGATTTCACCACGCCCACTTATGACAATCGCCACGCAATCATCAAAGGCGGCTCGTGGATTTCCTGTGGCAATGAAGCCATCAGCAGTTCCCGTTATGCATTCCGCCGCCATTTCTTCCAACATGCGGGTTTTCGCTATGTCGTTTCCAATGCCCCAGTCACTCAGGTGGCTTCCAATTATGTGACTGACCTCTTGTTGTCATCCCATCTTGAGCAACATTATGGTGACAAGCATTTTGGTGTTCCCAATTTTATGCAAACATTGGCTGAATTTGCGATTCAAAGCATGGGTGACAGACCCGCCCATCTTGCATTGGACATTGGTTGTTCGATGGGACGCGCCAGCTTTGAATTGGCGAAACATTTTGAGCAAGTGACCGGGCTTGATTTCTCGGCTCGCTTCATTAGCCTTGCCGATCAAATGGCAACGCAGGGCTTGATACGCTATACCCCGGTTGAGGAAGGGGAGTTGGTGAGTTACCAAGAACGTCGATTGGCCGATTTAGGCTTGGACAATGTCAGGCACAAAGTGGAGTTTTTCCAAGGCGATGCCTGCAATCTCAAGCCAATATTCAAGGGCTATGATTTGATTCTAGTCACCCACCTGATTGACCGGGTTTATAGCCCAAGGAAATTCTTGGAAAATGTCCATGAAAGGCTCAATGCTGGCGGAATTTTAATCATAGCCTCTGCCTATGACTGGTCGAAAGAACATACTCGACGAGAAGAATGGATAGGTGGGTTCAAAAAGGACGGTGAAAGCTACACCACTTTGGATGGCTTGAAGGACATTCTGGGTGAACATTTCGATAGTGTCGGTAAGCCATCAGAAATTCCATTTGTATATCGGGAAACCCGGCGCAATTTTCAGTATATCTTAAAGGAAGTAACTGTTTGGGAGAAAAAACATGTCTATTGATTTTGACACCATCATTCCCCGCGAAAGCACTGATTCGGTCAAATGGGACGGTAGGCAGGGAGTTTTCAATAGTGAAGACCTCATTCCGATGTGGGTGGCGGATATGGACTTTGCCGTGCCGGAAGCCATCAGCCGTGCGCTCGTGGCTAGGGCCGAACATCCCGTGTTTGGTTACACCCTGGTGGCGGATAGTGTTTACGAGGCATTAATCCACTGGATGCGCCAACGCCATGGCTTTGAAGTGCAACGGGATTGGATCATCTTGTCTCCCGGCGTCGTGCCTACGCTCCATGCTTCGGCCTTGGCGTTTGCTCAAGCGGGGGAGGGCGTAATCGTACAACCGCCCGTGTATTTCCCGTTTTTTAGCGCAGTCACCGAGACAGGTCGAAAACTGATTCAAAACCCATTAAAGTTGGACAGTGGCCGGTACACCATCGATTTCGATCATTTGGAGCAATGTGCGGGGCAGGATGCTAAATTATTAATGCTATGCTCCCCGCATAACCCGGTCGGAAGGGTATGGTTCGAGGATGAATTGCTTAAGATATTGGAGATTGCCCATCGGCATGATTTGATAATATTGTCCGATGAGATACATCATGATTTGATATTCCCGGAGGCTAGGCATATTCCGTTGCAAGTGTTGGCAGGGGGTGCGGCTAATATTGTGACTGCCGTTGCCCCTAGCAAAACTTTCAACATCCCCGGTTTGGGGCTGTCTGCGCTGATTGTACCCAATCCCAAGCATAGGACGGCCTTGCGCAAAGCGTTTGAACTATTGCATACAGGCGCATCCAATCCGTTCAGCCTAGTGGCTTTTGAAGCCGCTTATCGTGAGGGCGAAGAATGGCTGGAGGTGTTATTGGTTTATTTGACGGAAACCCGTGATTTTGTCGCTCAATATCTAGCTAAACATATTCCAAAAATTAAACTGATTCAGCCCGAAGGGACTTATCTGCTTTGGTTGGATTGCCGGGAATTGGGCATGACCGATAATGAATTGAGGCAGTTTTTCATTCATCAGGCCAAGGTCGGCATGAACCCCGGCACGGTATTCGGCGAAGGCGGCAGCGGGTTTATGCGGATGAATATCGGCACTTCAAGACTGGTGGTTAAGGAGGCGTTGGAGAGAATATATAAGGCTTTGAGCTGATATGCCAACCATTTCTGTATTCTATGGGATTGTTATCCAGATGTTTTGGAATGAACATGCCCCGCCACATTTTCATGCACTCTATGGAGAATTTGAAGCACTCATAGATATTAGGCAATTGCAAGTGATACGAGGATATTTACCTCGCCGAGCGCTTAATCTGGTGTTAGATTGGGCGGAATTGCATCAACAAGAACTCTTGGAGGACTGGGAATTATGCAAGCTGTTAAAACAACCCAAACCCATCACACCTTTGAAGTGAAGCCAATCGCGCCTTGGCGTTTGGCCGAGGTGGAAGTAGGGAATGAATATCGCTTGGACGTGACTTTTATGGATGGTCTCAAAGGGTTCGTTGATTTAAGCCTATGGTTGAAATCCAATCGGATAGAAGGTTCCCTATTCGAGAAATTGCGTGACCAAGCTTTTTTTCGGCAAGTCTCAATTGAACTTGGCGTAATTACCTGGCCGAATGGTGCCGATTTGTCCCCTGCTGCCATGTATGATGCCATTCAACAAACAGGCAGTTGGAAACCTGAATTGTCTCAATAATCGGTGATATATCCCTATTGGGAGAATGCCAATAGTCGATAAACTGAAAATCGGGTTTATTCGTGGCTTAACGCCCCTATCTTCCTATAATGCTTGAAGGTAGGGGTATTTCAGTTTACTACCATCAGAGTGAAAGAATCCAATCCACCAAATTTTGGGTGTCTGCCGGGCTGTCGGATTCCAAAATTTTATGGCCTTCTTCATGACCATCCGGGAATTTGACTTTTTCTCCCGCTGTCAGATGGTGGGTTAGCTTGGCTTCTGCATCGGGCATTGCCTTGTATTTGGCGGCAATTTTTTTCCAAGCAGGCCCTACTTTATCTTTGTCGATGCCGTGGCAAAGTAGGCAAGTGTTTTTCTTAGCCAAGGCTTGTGCGGCTTCGGCATCGAACGCATAGGAATTGGATGATGAGGTAAGTGCGATAATTGCTGTCAAGCTGTTGAGTAACAGAGAAAACCGTATTTGTTTCATGAAGTTCTCCCAAAGCTGGTTATATAATTTTAAAGGGCGTGGTTTGGCTAAAAGTGGCTAGGCAAAAAAAAGCCCAGTCATTGACTGGGCGTTTTTTATTTCGGCCTATTGGACTTCACCAGTTATACATTAACTGTATAGTGGCGTCCCCAGGGGGATTCGAACCCCCGTCGCCGCCGTGAAAGGGCGGTGTCCTAGGCCTCTAGACGATGGGGACTAAAGGCTTTCAAGCAACTTTGGTGGAGCCAGTGAGGATCGAACTCACGACCTCTACAATGCCATTGTAGCGCTCTCCCAGCTGAGCTATGGCCCCAAGCAACTTGAGCCAACCATTATAAGGGGTCTTCGTCTTCGCGTCTAGTCTGTTTAGGCGGATTTTTTTAGATTATTTGCAATATAGTCAACCGCACGGTCTATCCTCGCCAAGGTTTTGCTTTTCCCTAACAAGGCAAGGGTGACATCAATGGGCGGTGAAACGGTAGTGCCGGATACGGCAACGCGCAGCGGTTGCGCGATTGCACCCATTTTGACCTCTGCCTCCTTTGCCAATGCCTCGATGGCAGCATGTATCGATTCCTTGTCCCAAGCTTGCAGTTCAGCCAAACTGTCGCGCAAATCTTGCAATAGCAGGGAACTGTCAGCGGTCAGATTTTTTTGCGCGGCCTTATCGTCATAGGCATCGAATTCCCGGTACAGAAAGGTGCTGCTTTTCGCCATTTCCACCAAGGTCTTGTTGCGTTCACGTTGGGCTTTGACCACTTCCACCAAGTCCGGCCCTTCGGCAGGGTCAAGACCCAACTGACCCAAATGCCAGCGCAGATGGTGAGCGACATGGAGAGGGTCGGAATGCATTAAATAATGATGATTCAGCCACAATAATTTCTCCGGGTTGAATGATGAGGCCGACACATTGATGTCTTCCAGTTCGAACAACGCAATCATTTCATCCACGGAAAAAATCTCTTGGTCCCCATGCGACCAACTTAACCGCACTAAGTAATTCAACAGGGCTTCAGGAAGATAGCCCTCATCGCGGTATTGCATCACACTGACTGCGCCGTGGCGTTTGGAGAGTCTTGCCCCGTCCGCGCCCAAGATCATCGGCACATGGGCGTAGATCGGCAATTCCGCGCCCAAGGCTTTGAGGATATTCATTTGGCGCGGGGTGTTGTTCAAATGGTCGTCACCTCTAACAACATGGGTTACCCCCATGTCCAAGTCATCGACGACAACGCAAAGGTTATATGTGGGCGAGCCATCGGAACGGGCGATGATCAGGTCATCCAGTTCCGAATTACTAACCACCACACGGCCTTTGACTTTATCCTCGATCACCACCTCGCCGTCATCCGGGTTGCGGAAGCGAATGACCGGGGAAACGCCAGCGCGGGGCGAGGGGTTGTAGCGGCAGCGACCATCGTAGCGGGGCTTTTCCTTGTTTTCCATCTGCCGGTTGCGCAGATCGTCCAATTCTTCTTTGCTGCAATAGCAATGATAGGCGTGGCCGGTGTCCAATAATTGATGGATGATTTCCTTGTAACGGTCGAAACGATGGGTTTGATAGAATGGACCTTCCTCATAATCCAAGCCCAACCATGTCATGCCTTCCAAGATGGCATTGACCGATTCTGCCGTGGACCGCTCCAAGTCAGTGTCTTCTATCCTAAGAATAAACGTGCCGCCGTGCTTGCGGGCATAAAGCCAAGAAAAGAGCGCCGTGCGCGCTCCGCCGATATGTAAATAGCCGGTTGGGCTGGGTGCGAATCGTGTGCGTATGCTCATGGACGGGTCCGATTAGGGTGAAGCGGAAATGCGTAATGATACCAAATCGAGCGGTTTGGAGCGTCAAAGCTTGCTTTGGCACAGCAATTTTCAGTAATGAGTTGCAGTCCCGCCGCCCGTCAGATTTAACGTGGATTATTGCTTGGATTTAGCCAGCTTGGGGTCTATGCGGTGTTTCATGGTGGGTTTGCGAGATTCCACTTACTGGTAATAAGTTGTAGAAATAAACTCATGCCGCTCGTAGCTCATCGCCTATTTCTATAGGTAGCAACCCTGCCTTTTTTGCATCAAGGATGACAATTTCACCAATTCCTTGTTCAGTCATGCCGATATTGACATTCCAGTTTAGGGAAATATCGCGGACTATATTATCCTTATTAAACTCAATCACAAGAATATCATCTTCGGGGTCATAACTCATTTTCATGGAGTATCCTCCTCTAATCGCCAATCTACCATAACAGTTTTTACAATAACTGCTTGGGCTAATAACACCGCAGTGCAAACTAGATTATCTTTTCTATCGCTGTAATGTTTGAATATCCAAAAATCCGAAGTTGAGGCGCGGCGTAATTCTCCTGTTTCGATCAAGTCCATCAACATCGCTTCAGATACTCCTCTTTTTTTCATTCGGTCGCGCACATGATGCGTCAGCCGAATGTTTCGCCCAAAGCGTTGACTATACGGAATAATTTGGCTCATACACAAACCTTGTCATTAGGGCAGGAACGTTTTATGGATTTTGTCGTACCACTTTGTATAGGTTTTGTTGCTTATACTTTGATTGAAGATACAATCGAATCATTCACTCAATGTTTTGCGCATTTCATTATAAAGCATCCAGCGCAAGCTGTGTTCCGCCATCAACTTGGAACCGCTCATTCGGCGCAATACACAGTGGAGCTGCTCGTGGGTTTGGCTTTGGGGCATCACAGCAATTCTGATTATGGCAAAAATGCCGTCATTCTGGCATGGATGCCAGAATCCAGTGTCCATGGATGGCAAACGGCGAGCGCCACAGCATCCTTCTGTAGATAAACCTCCAGCTATAACTATTGATTTGGACGATGAAATAGGCGCAAAATATCCCCTCGCCCCTCGCCCCTCGCCCCTCGCCCCTCGCCCCTCGCCCCTCGCCCCTCGCCCCTCGCCCCTCGCCCCTCGCCCCTCGCCCCTCGCCCCGGTGCAAACTTTGTTAGTTCCCTTCCCGCTGCCGCCTAAAGGCGGGACTAGGAACGACTAATGGCAGTGAAGCAGAGCTTGGGAGCTAGTCTAACACTCTAATTTGAAGGAATATTCCGAATGAAAGCAAAAACAAAACCTTTGACTGCCCTCGTCCTGCTGGCCGGGATGGGCCTTGCCTCCACCGCCGAAGCCGCGCTAATCAATAGACTCGGCGGATTGGCGGTTTATGATTCTGATTTTAATATCACTTGGTTGGCGGATGCCAATTATGCCGGGACGTATATGACCTGGATTGCCGCCAATGCCTGGGCGGCATCACTGAACATCGATGGCTTCACCGGCTGGCGGTTGCCGACGACTTTGCAGCCCGACCCAACTTGCGGCTACCAATCCGGCTATTCAGGTGGCTACAACTGCACCGGCAGCGAGATGGGGCATTTGTTTTACACCGTACTGGGCGGCGTGGCGGGGCAGTCGATCCTGGCTACCCACAACAGCAACTTCAATTTGTTCGCCAATGTGCAAAGCGATTTTTACTGGTCTGGTAACGAGTACGCGCCCAATCCTAGGTACGCGTGGAATCTCGATACCCGCAATGGCATACAGGGCTGGGGCGTAGCTAAGAACTACCTCAATCCTATATGGGCCGTGCGCTCTGGCGATGTCGCCGCCGTGCCAGAGCCGGGCGTGATGGGGTTGTTGGGGATTGGCGCATTGGCTTGGGCGGGTACTAGGCATAAGCGGCGTGGGTGATTTGTGTTTCTGGATGATTCGACCCTTTGGTGGGTTCCGGGGTCCAATGCGGTTGACTCAGCAGTAGGTCGGCATCCCCATGCCGACAACAGACTTGTTTATTTCTGTGGCGGCAAAGGCTTGCCGCCCTACTGCTAGCATCAACTTTCATCAGGGGTAGAGAGAAACGCTACCGTCGCAGCGGACACCTTCATCAGGGGTAGAGAGAACCGCAACAGTCCTAGCGGCTACCTTCATCAGGGGTAGTGAGAAACGCTACAGTCGCAGCGGACACCTTCATCAGGGGTAGTGAGAAACGCTACCGTCGCAGCGGACACCTTCATCAGGGGTAGTGAGAAACGCTACAGTCGCAGTGGACACCTTCATCAGGGGTGGAGAGAACCGCTACAGTCGCAGCGGACACCTTCATTAGGGATGGAGAGAACCGCTACAGTCGAAGCGGACACCTTCATCAGGGGTAGCGAGAAGCGCTACATTCGCAGCGGACACCTTCATCAGGGGTGGAGGGAACCGCAACAGTCCTAGCGGCAACTTTCATCAGGGGTAGGGAGAAATGTCTCCGGGCAAGGGAGAATTGTCTCCGAGCTAGGGAGAACCGTTTCCGGGTCATGGAGAAGTGGAACAAGCGCGGGGTAAGCGTTAGAAATGATTTATCGTTGCGCCTTTGCGTCGTTGCGTGAGGTTTTCTTTTGGAACGATGACATCACAATGCCTAAGCCATAGTGCTTCAGGCCATAATGAGAATTGCTGGCAAAGGAATCCGATGATTTGCCAAAACAGCCAAGACGGATTACAGTCTAAGCGTTTTTAGCGTTTAACGAGGCTGTTTCCATGGATGCCATCATCAATCCTTCCGAGGCTTTTCCGACCCGCCATTGGCGCAAGCTTGACGACGGGCGAGTCGAATGCCAAATCTGCCCGCGTTTGTGCAAGTTGCACGAAGGCCAACGGGGCTTATGCTTTGTGCGCGGCAATGTGGGCGGGGCGGTGGCCTTGCTGTCGTATGGACGTTCCAGCGGGTTCTGCATAGACCCGATTGAAAAAAAACCGCTCAATCATTTCTTGCCGGGTACGCCGATATTCTCCTTTGGCACGGCGGGCTGCAACCTCGCCTGTAAGTTCTGCCAGAATTGGGACATCAGCAAATCGCGGGAAATGGATCGCTTGTTGGATCAAGCATCGCCGGAAGCCATTGCTTATGCCGCACAACAGACGGGTTGCCGTAGCGTGGCCTATACCTACAACGACCCGGTAATTTTCCATGAATATGCCATTGATACCGCGATAGCCTGTCGGGAAGTCGGTGTTCGGTCGGTGGCGGTTTCCGCCGGCTTCCAGTGTGCCGAACCCCGCGCCGAGTTTTACCAGTACATGGATGCGGCGAACATTGACCTGAAAGCCTTCACCGAGGATTTCTACCATCGCTTGTGCGGCGGGCATTTGCAAGCGGTGCTGGAAACCTTGGAATATATCAAATACGAAACCAACGTATGGCTGGAAATCACTACCTTGCTGATTCCCGGTGAAAATGATTCTGAAGCCGAATTGGAAAGCTTGACGCAATGGGTCGTCGAAAAACTAGGCCCGGATGTGCCGCTGCATTTCTCCGCCTTCCATCCAGATTGGAAAATGTTGAACACGGTTTCCACCCCGCCGTCGACACTGATTAAGGCAAGGCAAATCGCCCTGAAAAATGGGATTCATCATGCCTATGTCGGCAATGTGCATAACAAAGATGCCGCCAGCACTTGGTGTCATCAATGCGGTCATTTGTTGATAGGCAGGGATTGGTATGAACTTTCAGAATGGAACTTGACCGACAGCGGAACCTGCCGCCATTGCGGTGCAAGCTGTGCCGGGGTGTTTGATAATAGTCCCGGTGCTTGGGGGGCGAAGCGTCAAGCCGTCAGGATGGGTTAGTCGGATAGAATCCATTCCCCCATGGGCAGTTATAAGGAGTCCTTTGCAATCTGGCTAGGGGTTATTTGGCAATGGTGATGCTCGGCACGCCAACCCTTGGCACCTCGGAGATGGTCATTTGAAAGATTTGGGCCAATAAGACGAAGGCTTTCTTATTCCATTGGTAGCCGTGGTCGGGTTTGAGGCTGTAATAACGCCCTTTGTAGGCGATCCCATCCTCAAGATTAAAGAACGTGTTCCTGCTTTCGTCAATGGCTAGAGTGAAAGCCGGGTTTTCCGTCACAGGCGGGGTGCGGGGGTCTCGTTCAACCGGGCGTTCCGGCGTGTCGGCTATCGTGTCCCCGATGAAAGCCAAGATATTGCCAAAACTGCGTAAGCGGAATTTTCCTTGCATGGGATATTCACCGCCGGGATACTCGGGGCGGATGTCGATGAACAGTTCATTCGGGGCAAAAATCTCGTTCAGATCATTAAGTTTCTTACGTTCCTCATCAGACAGCATCATGGGATCATAGTTTGTGATCAAAATTTCGCCCGTGATGAGTTTGGAGAGTTGATATTCATGTTTCTTGGACTCAAGGACGACGGAATACTCCGCCGCTTTCAAGGCTTGGAAACCTTCGGCGGTGAATTCGCTGACGGGCAAGGTCCAACTGCGTTTAAAAATCACAGGCTCGGCATGCAACTGGTGGCGGTCTTGGATCGACGACAAGTGCAAAACCACTTGGCGGAACTTCTCATAACTTGGATCGTTGGGGTGGTTTTGGTAAACCACCTCCCGTCCGTTTTCCCAGGAGCGAAATTCTTGGGCCACTAGGCGCAATAACAAATCGACATCAATGTTCTGCCGCAGCAGCAAGGTCATTTGGTTTTCTTGCAGCGGCCTTAACAAGCGCTTAGTGAACTCCTCGCCTTCCATCGGGACAATACTGACGGTGGGGTTGTCCGATGCCGACACGCCTAATTGCGGCGTAATTAACGAGCCAATATCCCCGGTGGCTGCCGCCGCCATGCCGGCGGTGGCTTGGAAATTGAAGGTAGCCGCGATATTGGAAATGCCGGAGAAGGAAAACGGGTCATTGTGTCGGGCGCGGGCAATATTGAGTAACAATTGCTTGGTCAGTATGTCGGCGGAAGCCTGGTTATAGGCAATGGTGGCGTGATCCAAGGCAATGGGTGACAGGCATCCCGTCAGACCCAGAAAAATTACCAACATGATTAAGCGCAAGACAAGCAGATGAGTACGTTGCTGGGAGTTTGGCATGATTGGTTTTATAGTTCGCTATTATTTTGACCCTATGATAAGCCTTCTTTCCGGGAAAGTAAGCTAAGCGAACTCAAATGTTTTCCAAAGATTCCACCAATACCGAATCCCCAAACATTTCAATGCCCAGACGCTCGCCCACTTGCCTCGCCCGCGCATCAATCATGGGTGAGATGACGATAAGCCGGTTGGCCTTGCGGTCATGGCGTTGCTCATAAAACCGGGCTTTGCGCTCGAAGATGTACATGCCTGCCTTGTCGATGGATGATTTAAGCTCCATCAAAATCAGGGTTCCGTTCACGATAATTACATCCAGTTCGATCTGATCCGGTCGGCCAAACACCATGCCTAAGTCATCATATTCCGTGACATTCAGAACCTTGATGTCGAAGTTCTTTTCCAACACCGAGGTTAAAGCATCACGGAAGGCTTTTTCGGATGACAGCCCCCAACGCGCCCCGAGTGCGCCCACCGTGCGGTCATGTTTGCGGTTCATTGCCATGATTTCTTCATGCACTCGGTCGAATTCTTCGCGATGGGCCTTTGCCTCTCGTTCAGTTTCCTCTCGGTGTTGTTTCCATTGCCGTTCGGATTCTTCGCTGTGTTGTTTCCATTGCCGTTCTGATTCTTCGCTGTGTTGTTTCCATTGCCGTTCTGATTCTTCCCTCATGCGGCGCAATTCAGCTTGGTTTTCATCCCATTTGCGGTTGTTCTCCTCCCATTTGCGGTTGTCCTCCTCCCATTTACGATTTTGTTCCTCCCAACGCCGGTTGCTGGTTTCCGAGTCGCGTTCCAGTTTCGCAAACAGCCGGTCAAAACGGTCTTCGGTTTGCTGTTTTGGTGCGAATTCCTGGCGCGACAGGCGCAGAATCAATTCCTGTATTTCCGGGTCGGTGTGAACCAGTTGTGGAAGTTCTTGTTTGATGAGTTCGCGGAGTTCTGCGGTGTTCATAGGTTGCCTCTTGCAATTGACGGGCAGGATGAGATTTTATTCGATATTATCATTGACATGAAGAAGACTATCATTTCCCCCACAACCACGCAGCTCCCCTGACCCCACTGGAATCGCCGAATTTAGGCGGAACCAGCAAAGTATCCACCCGGTCGGAGAAAACATATTTCCCCCAACATTTCGGCACGTTGCCATACAATCGGCGGCAGTTTGACAAGCCGCCGCCCAATACGATCACATCGGGGTCTAAGATGTTGATGACATGGGCCAAGGCACGGGCGAGACGGTCTTCGTAAACCTTAAGACTATGTTCACAGTCCACATCCCCGCTTTCAGCATTTTCGACGATTTCCACGGCGGTCAGCGTTTGGCCTGTAGTTTCCCTATGAGAGCGGGAAAGGCCGGGTCCGGACAGGAAGGTTTCAATGCAACCCATGCGCCCACAGTAGCAGGACGGTCCTGGCCGTTCGTCGTCCTTGGGCCAAGGCAAAGGGTTATGCCCCCATTCCCCGGCTATCGCATTGGGACCGGAAAGCGGTTTGCCATTGACGATAATCCCTGCGCCCACTCCAGTCCCAAGGATCACCCCGAATACGATGCCTGCTCCTGCTGCCGCGCCATCAGTGGCCTCGGACAGTGCGAAGCAATCGGCATCATTGCTGATGCGGACGGGGCGGCCTAGCTGTTGTTGCAAGTCTTGAAGCAAAGGTTTGCCGTTCAGGCAAGTGGAATTGGAGTTCTTCAACAATCCTGTCGCCTTGGACATGGCACCGGGGGTGCCGAACCCTACATGGCTTTGAACACCGATCTCGTCCCAAGCCTCATGGATCAGTTGCGCAATGGCATCCAAAGTGGCTGCATAGTCGCCTTGTGGTGTTGGTATGCGCTTGCGCATCCGTTCTTGACCTGTTGAATCCAAGCCAATCAGTTCGATTTTAGTCCCGCCCAAATCAATGCCAATTTTCATGTCATGCATGACGCAAGCACTCACAAACCCATGATCTTGACTACACGTTGCCCCGGTTGCGGTTCCGCCGCCACGACCCGGGTTGCCGGTTTCTCTATCGCCATTTCAATGCCGCCGCCCAAGGTTCCGGCAGTTCTGACAATGACGACGGAGTTGGGACTGATCAACTCGTCGTGAATCAACCGGTTGAGGGTGTCGAGAAGTTCTTGTGTGGTCATATTTCATCCTTCAATCTGGTTTGTATGACGGCCATGAGATTCAAAGCATAGAGAAGATTTACACCTAATCGCTGAAAATTCCGGTAATCGATTCCCAGACGGTTTTTTCTCTTTGAATTTTGGGAATCATGACGGTGACATCCTTTTTCGCATCGCTGGCGGGTGTGTCGGAAGGTCGCATGTCGCCTTCAACCCCGATCAATTCGTCATTCCTGAAGAGGGTAGTGAGCCTCTTTTGGACGCGGTCTTCATTGCCCGGTTCGTTTGAATAGACATAATCCCATCGATTAACATGGAAGGTGTCTTGGATTAATGGTGTACCCATGACAAAGGCAACTTGACGCTTGGTCATGCCGGGTTTCAATTGGTTGACCATATCTTGCGTGAAGATGTTCCCTTGGTGAATGTCGATCCGGTAGATAAACGGCATCCGAAAATCGTTTGAACAGGAGATGGTCGCTAAACAGGCGATTAGAACAAGATGCTTACGCATGGTATGATAATAATGTTTGTTGGTGCATAGTGCGCCATGATACCCGATTCGGGTGAAAAAAAGAGCAGGAGGTTTGGTGTCATGCCAGAAAATATCGTAAAAAAGGAAAGCCAGCACATCAAAAAGGCTGGGCTCAAGGTCACCTCGCCCAGAGTTAAGATTCTTGAAATGCTGGAAAACCGTTCCAACTCCGAACGCCATCTGACCGCCGAAGAGGTCTACAAGACCTTGTTGCAAGAAGGCGAGGAAATCGGTTTGGCAACCGTCTATCGAGTTTTAACCCAGTTTGAAACTGCCGGTTTGGTCAAGCGGCATCATTTTGAAGGCGGCAATTCTGTCTTTGAATTGGAAAGCGGAAAACACCACGACCATTTAGTCTGCGTCAAATGTGGGCGGGTTGAAGAATTCAATGATGAACTGATTGAACAACGGCAACGGGAAATTGCTTGCAACCTGAATTTCAAATTGACCGACCATTCGCTTTGCCTCTACGGCTTATGCCAGCAATGCCAGACCTGCTTGAACGAAGTCTGACTTCGCTATTTCGCGTCAAATCCCGAAAAACTCCGCGTCAACACCCTATTCAGGAACATGTTTAAACCACTTATTGTTTACATTGGTCTGCGCTACACGCGGGCCAAGCGGCGTACCCGTTTTATCTCTTTTATCACCCTAACCTCAGTGCTGGGCATCGCTTTGGGGGTCACTGCGCTCATCACGGTATTGTCGGTGATGAATGGCTTTGAGGCCGAGTTGCGCGAGCGCATTCTCGGCATGACCTCCCATGCAACGATTACTGGGGAAAATAGCGTATTGCGTGATTGGCCGAGCTTGGAGTCATCGCTAAAACAAGAAAGCCGCGTGTTGGGTTGGGCACCCTATATCGAAGGCCAGGCCATGATAAGTTCCGAGCATCGTGTTAGCGGAAGCATGCTAAGGGGCATATTGCCTGAATACGAATCCAGGGTTTCGGAAGTGACCAAGCACATTGTTGCGGGCAAGCTCGACGGCCTGAAGCCGGGGGAATTTGGCATCATCTTGGGCGAGGAATTGGCTAACTATCTAGGGGTCATGGTCGGTGACAAGATTACGGTCATCACGCCTCAATTGACCTCGACACCCGCCGGCATTTTGCCTCGCTTGAAGCGGTTTACCGTCGTTGGCATGTTTAAGGTGGGTATGTTTGAATTCGACCGCAACTTGGCCTTGATCCAAATCGACGATGCCGCCAAGTTGTTGCGCATGGATGATGCCGTGTCGGGACTGCGGCTCAAGCTTGACGATCTGTTTTACGTGCATGAGATTGTTCGGGAAATTAGCCCAAAACTGCCGGGGAGTTACTATATTTCCGATTGGACTCAGGCGCACAGCAATTTTTTCCGCGCCATTCAAACGGAGAAGCGGGTGATGTTCATCATTTTGTTGCTTATCGTCGCGGTGGCCGCTTTCAACATTGTGTCCACCTTGGTGATGGTGGTGACCGACAAACGCGCCGATATTGCGATATTGCGCACTCAAGGCATGACCCCCTCGGCGGTGATGGGGATTTTCATGGTGCTGGGTACGGTCATTGGCTTGTTTGGGGCATTATTAGGCTGCCTAGGCGGCATTGCATTGGCGTTGAACGTGGAAACCATCGTCCCCTTCATCGAACGTTTGTTCGGGACGCATTTCATGTCGGCTGATGTGTATTACATCAGCGAATTGCCCTCTAAATTGCTATGGTCGGATGTCTGGCAAATCACTGGCATGGCTTTCCTGCTGTCATTGCTCGCCACCATTTACCCGGCTTGGCAAGCATCGCGTATCAAACCGGCCGAGGAGTTGCGTTATGAGTAAGCCAGTGTTGGAATGTGCCAACCTGCACAAGAGCTTCAATCAGGGTGGACTCAACGTGGATGTGTTGCAAGGTGTCAACATTTCCGTCAATCCCGGAGAAAGGATTGCCATCATGGGGGCTTCCGGCTCGGGCAAATCCACGTTGTTGCATTTGTTGGGTGGCTTGGAATCTCCCTCCCAAGGCAAAGTGGTGCTGGATGGTGTGGACATCGGCACATTGAGTGAAAAGAAATTAGCCCAACTGCGTAACCGTGCCTTAGGTTTTGTCTATCAATTTCATCATTTGCTGGGTGAGTTCAGCATCTTGGAAAACGTCGCGATGCCTTTGTTAATAGGCGGTGAAGGTGTCGTTGAAGCCAAGCGGCAAGCGGCTGCTGTGTTGGACCGGGTTGGCTTGGGCAGTCGGGTATTGCATAAGCCGGGGGAGTTGTCTGGGGGCGAGCGCCAACGCGCCGCTATCGCAAGAGCCTTGGTGACCCGCCCACTCTGTGTATTGGCGGATGAGCCTACGGGCAATCTCGACAGTAAAACAGCCGAAAAAGTCTATGAATTGATGCTTGAGTTAAACCGGGAGTTTGGCATTAGCTTCCTAGTGGTGACTCATGATTCCCATCTCGCTGGTCGGATGGATCGCGTACTGCACATGGAGGACGGGTGTTTGGTTTGATTCGGTGAGTTGCAACATTTACCCACCTTCATGAAAAACCCTTTCCTTCTTCCCTTGCTAACCCGGCGCGTTTGGCTGTCGGGGGGGCTGTTTGTCGGTTTTGCCTATTTCTTTGTGCTTTATGTGCAATCGGAAAAGCAAATTGACCAAGCCAACTATCTGCGCTTTCAGTCATTTTTGCTGGCCGATGAATTGCGACAGTCTTCGGATGATTTGTCACGAATGGCCCGAAGTTTTGTCGTGACTGGCAAACCGTCCTACCACGCCTATTATCGGGAAATCCTAGATATCAGAAATGGCCAAATTCCTAGGCCCGAGGGTTACCAGTTTTATTACTGGGACATGGTCACCTCTTATAAGAAACCAAGCCGATTTAATTCCCAAAGTTCTATTCCATTGATCGAGTTAATGCGCGAGGCGGGTTTCAGTGCGATGGAATTTAGCAAACTTGAAGAGTCCAAGGCCAATTCCGATGCATTGACGGCTATTGAATTTGAAGCCATGCGATTGGCATCGACCATGGGTGCCGAGGCTGAATCGCAACGGGACAAGGCCATCAAAATGTTATTTGATGACCGTTATAACCATGCCAAAGCCACCATCATGAAACCCATAGGGGAGTTTTATGAAATGTTGGACCAACGCACATTGGAAGCCATCCACCGTGCTGAACAATGGGCCGAAGTTCTTCGTTATTGGGTTGCTTTGATCGGCTTGGCGTTGGTAGTCATGGTATGGAACACCTACAAGCTTTGGCGTTCCACCTTGGATGGCATCATTTTTGACCGTCAGCAAGGAATCGTCGCGCTGAGCGAGAGTGAACAGAAATTAAAAGCGGTAGTTGACATCCTGCCCATTGGTCTATGGATACTTGACGAGAAGGGTGAGATCATCTCGACTAACCTGGCTGCGGAGAAGATTTGGCATGGAAAACGTCATCCGGGTATTGGGCATTATGCTGAATACCGGGCTTGGTGGCCTACTGGAAAACTCATAGGGCAGGACGAATGGGCAGCGGCTCGGGCTCTTGGTCAGGGTGAAACGACACTTGACGAGCAGATCGAAATTGAGTGTTTTGACGGTGCGCGCAAGACCATTCTTAATTCGGCCTTGCCTCTCTGTAATAGTGAGGGCCGTATCACTGGCGCAATTGTCCTCAACAGAGACATCACGGCCATCAAACAAACAGAAGAAGCCTTGCAACGAATTCAAACCCTACTCAACGAAACGGGTAAAATGGCCCATGTCGGTGGATGGGAATTTGACATTGTAAGCAAGGAGTTAATTTGGACGGAGGAAGTCTACCGAATCCACGAAGTGGACTTGACTTACTGCCCAACAATAAGCTCGGGGATAGCTTTCTACGCACCTGAATCCAGACCGATCTTGGAAAAGGCCATAAAACGTGCCATCGATAAAGCCGAGCCGTTTAATCTGGATTTGCAATTCATCACCGCCAAGGGCAACCGCCGTTGGGTTCATTCCGTTGGCAAGGCAGACCATGACCGGGGTAAAGTGTTGGGTGCCTTTCAAGACATCACCGAGCGCAAATTTGGGGAGGATGCCTTGCTGTTTTTGGCAAAATCAGGTGGGCAGACGACCGGGCAGGGTTTTTTCGAGTCATTGGCAATCTATTTAGCCGACAAATTGCACATGGATTTTGTCTGTATTGATCGTTTGGAAGGTGACGGTCTGAATGCGAGGACCTTGGCTGTTTGGAATGATGGCAAATTTGAAGACAATATTATTTATGCACTGAGGGACACGCCTTGCGGTGATGTCGTGGGCAAGGTGATTTGTTGCTTCCCTGCATCGGTTTGCCAGTTTTTCCCAAGGGATGAAGTGCTTAAAAATTTGAATGCGGAAAGTTATGTCGGGGCGACATTGTGGAGCCATATTGGTAAACCCATCGGACTGATCGCGCTGATCGGTCAAGAGCCCTTGCAGAACCGGGCATTGGCAGAAGCGGTTTTAAAAGTCGTGGCGGTGCGGGCCGGGGCTGAATTGGAAAGGCTGGAAACCGAGCGTGCGCTGATCGAGAGCGAAAAACTCTATCGGTCACTGTTTGACAACATGCTCAACGGGTTTGCTTATTGCCAAGTGCTGTTCGAGCAGGGCCAGCCGGTAGATTTCATTTATTTGAGTGTCAATAATGCATTTGAAACCTTGACTGGATTAAACCATGTCGAAGGTAAAAAGATAACTGAGGTGATACCCGGCATTCGCGAATCTGACCCTGAGTTTTTTGAAATCCATGGCAGGGTGGCCTTGACAGGGTTCACCGAGCGGGTTGAGATTTTTTTGAATGTCTTGGGAATTTGGCTTTCAATTGCGATTTACAGCCCCAAATATGAACATTTTGTGGCGATTTTCGAGGATATTACGGATAGAAAGCGAGCGGAAAATGAAATCAAGCAACTGGCTTTTTATGATGCCTTGACGGGCTTGCCTAATCGACGCTTATTGTTGGATCGTTTGCGTTTGGCCTTAATGTCCAGTATGCGCAGCCGTCGCTCTGGCGCTATATTGTTCATTGATTTGGATCACTTTAAAGTGCTCAACGATAATTTTGGGCATGATCAAGGCGACTTATTGCTGCAACAGGTGGCGCAACGCTTGATGAGTTGTGTCCGCGAGAGCGATACCGTGGCTCGTATGGGTGGGGATGAATTCTTAGTGATGTTGGTGGACTTGTCCGGCAAGTCGCAAGAAGCAGCCATTCAGGCTGAGAGCGTCGGTGAAAAAATACTGGCTATGCTGAATTTGCCTTATTTTCTGGGTAGCCATGAACATCATAGTTCGACCAGTATCGGCATCACCCTGTTCGAGGGCCAAAAGTTCAGTGTGGAAGATTTGCTGAAACAATCTGACCTCGCCATGTATCAAGCCAAATCGGCGGGACGCAATACGCTGCGCTTTTTCAATCCAGATATGCAGGAGGCGTTGGAGGTGCGGGCCACACTGGAAAAGGAATTACGGGAAGGTTTGAATAATGAGCATTTCAGAGTGTATTACCAGCCCCAAGTGGATCAGCGGGGTGTCCTCACGGGTGCGGAAGCCTTGGTGCGTTGGCAGCATCCCAGCCATGGCCTGATGTCCCCCTGTGAGTTTATTGCCCTAGCCGAAGATACTGGGTTGATACTGCCCATAGGTAATTGGGTATTGGAAACTGTTTGTGTATTGTTGGCTAGATGGGGGAGCAAAGAGCAAACGGCCAGTTTGAGTTTGGCGGTGAATGTCTGTGCTCGCCAGTTCCACGCCCCCGATTTTGTGTCACAGGTGTTAAGGGTGTTGGAGCAAACCGGTGCCAACCCGCAACGATTAAAGCTAGAACTTACTGAGAGCCTGTTGCTCGACAATGTGGAAGATACCATCGTCAAGATGACGGCATTGAAGGCTCATGGCGTGTCTTTTTCACTGGATGATTTCGGCATCGGCTATTCATCGCTCAGCTATTTGAAGCGCTTGCCCTTGGATCAGTTGAAGATCGATGTGTCATTTGTCAGGGATTCGTTGACCGACCCCAATGATGCGGCCATTGTTCGCACCATCGTGGCCTTGGGCCAGACCTTGGGTTTGGGGGTGATTGCCGAGGGGGTTGAAACTGAGTCGCAGAGGGATTTCTTGATCCAACTGGGTTGTCATGCTTTTCAAGGCCATTTGTTCGGTAGGCCAGTGCCGGTGGAGGAGTTGTCAGTGGCTTAGCCTGTCGAAGACTCTCCCGAGCGAAGTCGAAGGGCATGAAGGTTCTTAATTTTAGTTACTTGGCGTTTTCCATTCACCCTTCGACTTCGCTCAGGGCGAACGGAAAATTCCTGTGTCAATAGCATTGCCAATTTAATAGCATTGCCACCCTATTTGCCGATTTCTTCTCTATGCTTCAGCATTCGCATGAAGTTGCTGTAGGTCTCCCTGACCATGAGCGGTGTGTCCAAGGCGATGTTTCTATATTTGCGCAGTTGCAACTTATGTAATACGGCCCTGCGCCACAGAAATTGAACGCCAAAATAGCCTAACACCGCCCCTAGATTCATTAGAATGAAGCAGCCCAATAGTAGGGGTGTTCCGAGTTCCATGGCTTTTTCTATGGAAAAAAGTTGGGAAAACTGTTCAAATTGGAAAGAGCCTTGACCTAACACCCAAGAACCGATTTTGTAAGCCACATAATACATGGGCAGCCAAGTCACGGGATTGGTGATCCAGACCAATGCGACAGAAATCGGCAGGTTGGCGTTGAAATAAATCGCAAGGACGGCAGCAATCACCATTTGCCAAGGCAGAGGAGGGGTGTACATGGCCCAAAAGCCTACGGCAAATGCCATCGAAACGGAACGCCGGTTGAGATGCCACAAGTTGGGCCTGTGCAATTTTTCTCCGAGAAATTCCAAGCCTTTGATAGCTTTTATTTTTTCTCGGTCGGGCGTGAAGCGCAGTAAGAGTTTTTTGGACATGGGTTCAGTTTTTCCTGAAAGGTACGATGTTTTTGTTCTTTAAGCCTTCATTCTACGTCTTGGATATTAAAAGTTGAATGAAATTTTGTCTTCCAACAAAGCTTTTTCTCTAAAACTGCATTTGACCGCAGTAGCGGGGATAATATCCGCGCAACAATTTTCGACACTCCCGCCGTTTTGGGTCATCGTTTGTGGCTTGATTGTAGCTGTGGGTCTGTGGCTTGCGCAGTGGCGGATGCTTGCCGTTTTCCTGCTTGGAATGGTGTGGGCTTTGAGTTTTGCCAGTTTACGTCAGCAAGACCTGTTATCTTCGGTATTGGAAAGACAGGATGTGTTAGTCGAAGGCAGGGTTGCCGACATTCCCATTGATTTTGACCAGGGTTTGCGATTTGTCTTGCGTACCGAAGCAGTCTTGGAACCCATGGGGGCTACATTGCCGTCTCAGTTCCGTCTCAGTTGGTATAAGAAGGATGCAAAGGTAAAGGCCGGCGAGCTTTGGCGTTTGCGGGTTCGCTTGAAGCGCCCACATGGTTTTTTCAATCCGGGGGGGATGGATTATGAACTGTGGATGTTCTCCCAAGCGCTTGGGGCCAACGGCTATGTCCGCGAAGATGCCGCTAACAAGAAGTTGGATGATGCCCCTAGTTTTTCGCTTCAGGGCAACAGGCAAAAACTTTATGATCTGCTGAGCAATACCCTGGCTGGCAGTGATATGGCCGGCATTGTCATTGCCTTGGTCATGGGTGCGGAAAACGCCATCAGTCAAGCGCAATGGGATGTTTTGCGTCGCACTGGCACGGCCCATTTGGTGGCTATTTCCGGTTCCCATATCAGCTTAATCAGCGGCATGGTCTTCTTGCTGGTGCGCTTTGCTTGCTCAAGATTGGGGGTCAAGCGCCACCCGCCTCAAAGCATAGCGGCAATGGCGGCTTTCATTGCGGCCTTGTTGTATGCGGCATTGGCGGATTTTGCCATACCCACGCAAAGGGCGTTGATCATGATCTTTATCGTCATGGTGGCGATCATCACCCAGCGCAATGTCAGGCCAATCCCCACGCTTGCCTTGGCCTTGTTTGCAGTCAGTGTATGCGACCCTTGGGCGGTATTGGCTCCGGGGTTTTGGTTGTCCTTTGGTGCGGTCGCGCTCATCCTGCTGGTAATTGCCGGTCGTCTGCGACCGTCGGGTTGGTGGGCAGATTTATGCAAGATCAATTGGGCAACGTCGTTGGGTTTGGCTCCGCTCTTACTGATTTTTTTCCAGCAAGTTTCTTTGATTTCCCCCATAGCCAATCTGTTAGCCGTGCCAACCATAGGATTTGCGCTAACGCCGGTATGTCTGGTGGGTGCGCTCTTGCTTGGCATTATTCCGCCGGTGGGAGAGTTAATATTGCATGGGTCGGAATTTATGCTGGGATGTATTTGGTGGGTGCTGGAAAGGCTCTCCGCCTTGCCTTGGTCGCAGTGGCAACATGCCTCGCCGCCCGCTTGGACTTTACCGCTCGCTTTGTTGGGTTCGGCACTGTTATTGGCTCCAAAGGGCATTCCGTCCCGTTGGCTGGGTTTGGTGATGCTGATTCCTGCTTTGACCCATGTGCCGCGACCGCCCGAGACAGGCCATTTCCGGCTGACCCTGCTGGATGTCGGTCAGGCGTTGGCCGGTGTCGTGCAAACTAAACAGCATAATTTAGTGTTTGACACGGGTGCGAAGCTAGGCAAAAACTTTGACACGGGGGAAGCGGTCGTCGGGCCGTTTCTAAGGCAGCAGGGCATGAACGCGATTGATGTGTTAGTGGTCAGTCATGGTGACAATGACCATATAGGCGGGGCGGACTCCCTTTTACAAGATTTTGCCGTTGGTCAAATCTATAGTAGTGTGCCAGACAAATTGCCCGCCCCAGTGGAACCTTGTCGTAACGGATTAAGTTGGGAATGGGATGGTGTCCGTTTCGACCTATTGTCGCCATTTGGCACCTTAGGCAACGAAAATGACAATTCTTGTGTGCTGAGGGTCAGTTCGCCCTTCGGTTCCGTGTTGTTCACGGGCGACATCGAAAAGAACGCGGAGGCCAAACTGGTGGAACACTATGGCGAAAACTTGCAGACCGACATCTTGATCGCCCCGCACCATGGCAGCAAAACCTCATCCAGCAAAGCATTCCTGGATGCTGTGAAGCCGGCTTATGTGTTGATTCCCATAGGCTATCTCAACCGCTGGAATTTCCCGCATCCCGATGTCATGAAGCGGTATCAGTCAATGAACGCCACTGTGTTGGATTCGGCGCATTCCGGGTCCATCACGGTCGAGCCAAGCGTGTCATTGCCAGAATCTTACCGTCAAATACATGGACGTTATTGGAACGCCAAACCCGATCATTGAAATCGAAGGCTTTCTTGACGGAAAACGCCAATATCCTCGATCTGGGTAACAACCCTGCGGTTTGATGGTCTATGAATCTGTTAGTCCTAAACTTTCGTTAGGAATAAAATTTCTTATAAGGCCAATAGTGCCATATAAGGTAGAATAGACATCTCAAACGTATCCAAAGAGTAGGGTCAAATTATGTATAGCAAGGGTATGGAAATCGCCGGTTTCGACGATGAGTTGTGGGCCGCGATACAGAACGAAGAAAAACGGCAAGAGGAACATATCGAACTGATTGCTTCAGAAAATTACGCCAGCTTGCGCGTGTTGCAAGCGCAAGGCAGTGTGCTGACCAACAAATACGCTGAAGGCTACCCCGGCAAACGCTACTACGGCGGTTGTGAATATGTTGATGTGGTGGAGACGCTTGCCATTGAACGGGCCAAAAAGCTATTTGGGGCAGATTTTGCCAATGTGCAGGCACATTCTGGTTCGCAAGCCAACGCTGCCACCTATATGGCGCTGGTCGAGCCAGGCGACACCATTTTGGGCATGAGTTTGGCCCATGGTGGACATTTGACACATGGAGCCAAAGTCAACTTTTCGGGTAAGATTTACCATGCCTATCAGTATGGCTTGGATCCGGCGACGGGTGAAATTGACTACAACCAAGTTCATGATTTGGCTCTTCAACATAAGCCGAAAATGATTGTGGCCGGTTTCTCAGCGTATTCCCGCATCGTGGATTGGCAGCGCTTCCGCGACATTGCCGATGAAGTTGGGGCCTATTTTGTGGTGGACATGGCTCATGTGGCGGGTTTGGTGGCCGCAGGGCTTTATCCCAACCCAGTGCAAATAGCCGATGTCACCACTACCACGACGCATAAGACCTTGCGTGGTCCTCGTGGAGGCTTGATTTTGGCCAAGGCCAATCCAGACATTGAGAAAAAACTCAATTCACTGGTGTTTCCGGGCATTCAAGGTGGGCCGTTGATGCACGTCATCGCCGCCAAGGCAGTTGCCTTACTGGAAGCTTTACAGCCTGATTTCAAGCATTACCAAGCCCAAGTGCTTGAAAATGCGAGGGCAATGGCCGAGGCATTCATCGCTCGCGGCTTCAACATTGTGTCTGGCGGCACGGACAACCATTTGTTCTTGGTCGATCTGATTTCCCACGGTTTGACCGGCAAATTGGCGGATGCAAAACTGGGCGAAGCTTTCATTACCGTCAATAAGAATGCCGTACCCAATGATCCGCAATCGCCTTTTGTCACCAGTGGCATACGCATAGGCACACCCGCCGTGACCACCCGTGGTTTTGGCAAGGAAGAATGCGTCGAACTCACTAGTTGGGTCTGCGATGTGTTGGAAAACCCGGAAAGTGACGAAGTGATTCATCGAGTTAAGAAACAAGTGCTTGAGGTTTGCCATCGATTCCCGGTTTACCCGCAATAACAGCAGGGGCGGGTTTGAAACCCGCCCCTTTGCTTTTTGGGGTGTGTCTACAGCATTCCTGTTTGGTAGGAAAATGGTGATGTAGCCAACCCATTACATTCTCTTCATTTTAAGACATGAACATCATTCCTGAAGATGCGCAATTCATGGCCCAAGCCATACGCTTGGCGGAACGCGGTTTCAACACGACTTCACCCAATCCCCGGGTTGGATGTGTGATCGTGCGAGACGGAAAGGTCGTGGGTGAAGGCTGGCACGAGCGGGCTGGCCAACCCCATGCCGAAGTGCTGGCTTTGCAAGCTGCCGGTGAACTGGCGCGGGGAGGGACTGCGTATGTCAGCCTGGAACCCTGTTGCCATCAAGGCAAGACACCGCCCTGCACACAAGCCCTGATTCATGCCGGGGTCAGTCGGGTGGTAGCAGCCATGACCGATCCGAATCCTTTGGTGGCTGGCAAAGGCTTGAAAATGTTGCAGGAGGCCGGTATCGAAACCTCCCTCGGTTTGATGGAAACAGAGGCCAAGGCACTCAATCCCGGATTTGTTAAACGAATGGCGACGGGCCGGCCTTGGCTCTTCAGCAAATTGGCGATGAGTTTGGATGGGCGCACGGCGATGGCCTCGGGGGAAAGCCGCTGGATCACCGGGCCGGAAGCCCGGCACGATGTTCATCGTTTGCGCGCACGGAGTTGCGCGATTCTTACCGGTATTGGGACCATTTTGGCCGATGATCCGTTCTTAACGGCAAGGTATTCGGCTCATGACCCTAATGTCCGCCAACCGGCCCGTATTGTGGTGGATTCACGCTTTCGATTGCCACCCACTGCCAAATTGTTGAGCCAACCCGGTCGTACCTTGCTGTTAGGCTTGGAAGCAGAAGCCGCGAAAGCCCAAGCTTTGCGGGAAGCAGGGGCGGAAATCCATTTTCTACCCGCCGGCTTGGATGGAAGAGTCGATTTGAATGCTGCAATCGAATTGCTTGGTCAACTTCAATTTAACGAAGTCATGGTGGAGGCGGGCGCGACCCTAAACGGCGAATTGCTGCGGGATGGTTTAGTGGATGAATATGTGGTTTATCTGGCCCCGTCTATTCTAGGAGACGAAGGCAGGGGATTGTTTCATTTGCCGGGTTTGGAGTGTATGGCGGATCGGTTTGAGTTGATTATAAAGGATGTACGGAGCGTGGGGAATGATATTCGAATAGCGCTAAAAAGAGCTTGAGCTAAAATGGAATTGACAGAAGCTATTTAGTATCGAGTTATCAAACAATAGTGGCTGAAATGGGAAAAATTACCCGACTTGAATTAGAAAACTTTACTTGCTTTGAAAAATTGGATTTGGAATTTTCCGAAGGCGTAAATATATTGATTGGTGTCAATGGAACTGGCAAGACGCATATATTGAAAGTGCTGTACGCGGCTTGTGCAATTACCGTTGGGAAGGGAATGGGTAAGCATATTTCTGCTGAACTTTGTAGCATTTTTAACCCTTTTGCAAATGGACTGGGGCGTCTTGCCCGTCGTCCGATTGAACGAGGTCAAACAACCAAAATCAAGATTTGCAGGGATAATGGCGTAACTCTAGACTTATTGTTTTTACCAACATCAGATGATTACTATTTAAAAGAACATGAGGAAAAAGGAAGCCCTAAATGGTCTGAAGAATCATTGGAAAGTGTTTACATCCCAGTTAAAGAAATGTTAGCCCATGCTCCAGGCTTTATTTCTCTGAATCATAAGCGTGAAATTTCTTTTGAGGAAGTCTACGTCAATGTCATCACGCAAGCTTATTTGCCAAAGTTAAGAAAATTGCCAAATCTTGAATATGAAAAAATCTTCAGAGAATTGGGCAAGGCAATAAACGGAGAAGTCATTCTTAAAGGCGAACATTTTTTTCTGAAAAATGAACAAGGCGAACTTGAATTTAGCTTGTTAGCGGAGGGAGTGCGTAAACTGGCTCTCATTTGGTTGTTAATTCAAAACGGATCATTGAATCCGGGTTCCATACTATTTTGGGACGAACCAGAGGCCAATCTTAACCCTTCCTTGCTTGGTCTAGTGGTTGAAACTTTATTGGAATTGCAACGTCAAGGAGTACAGATATTCTTGACCACGCATAATTATGTATTACTCAAAGAATTTGATTTGCGCAAGAAAAAAGACGATGCCGTCCGCTATATTTCCTTGTTTCGAGAGAAAGACTCCGAACCGGTTTTCTCGCATTCTACTGACGAATACCTAGCCATCAATCCTAATGCAATTGCTGGTACATTCAGCGATCTTTATAAGCGTGATATCAGTCGCGCCTTGCAGGTAAGCCAATAATGCTTATGCGAGAAGGCGAACTAGAATTTGATTTTGTTGATGTGCTGTCAGAACGACTCGATGATAAACAAAAGCCACAACCCCATGGGTTGCAGCTTGTGGATTTCATTATTGAAGAACCTAAAAGAATATTAATGGTTGAAATCAAAGACCCTTCTTGTAAGCCTAAGGGAAATGATGAGAAAGCATTGGCTGGAATCAATAGTCAGCGCCAGCAATTTGTCACTAAAATTAATAACGGCGAATTGATTAATCATGAACTGGTGCCAAAAGCACGAGATAGCTATACCTATCTCCATTTAATGAAACGATGCGACAAACCAATTTTGTATGTCTTTGTATTGGGTGTGGAGCAGCTTGTTATAGATGTACCTAACTTATTAGTTGAATTTAAGCGAGAATTGCTTGCTAGATTACTCCAAGAAGCCGAACAACCATGGGCAAGACGTTATGTGTCTGATTGTTTAGTTCTTACTGAAAAAACTTGGTTAGAGACATTTCCACAATATCCTTTGGCTAGAATAGCTTACTAATTGTTTCTGGCCGCCGATTTTCTTTTCATTTCCCTATTTACTCATTTATGTTCACCGGCATCATACAATCCATAGGCTCACTAGCCAACATCGAATCCAAAGGCGGGGATTCCCGCCTCACCATAGCCACCGGCAAACTGCCATTAAGCGACGCGAAACTGGGCGATAGCATCGCCGTCAGCGGGGTGTGCTTGACGGCGGTGGAACTTGGGGACGGGCGGTTTAGCGCCGACGTGTCCCGCGAAACCTTGAGCCGAACCACGTTAGGCAAACTGAAGTCAGGCTCCCGCGTCAATTTGGAATTGGCACTGACACCCACGACCCGGCTTGGAGGGCATATCGTCTCCGGTCATGTGGACGGGGTGGGCGAGGTGGTCAGTCGTAGTGCCGATGCTCGCTCCTGGCGTTTCGTCATCGAAGCCCCCGCCAACTTGGCGAAATATATTGCCGAAAAAGGCTCCATTTGTGTGGATGGGGTCAGCCTGACCGTCAATGGAGTGGATGGCAAGCGCTTTGATTTGAACATCGTGCCGCATACTTTGGCGGAGACGACCCTGGATGAATTCCAACCGGGACGCAAAGTCAATTTGGAGGTGGACTTGCTGGCCCGTTATCTGGAGCGCTTGATGATGGGCGAGAAAGCCGCTTATTCCAGCGGCGGGGTCACCGAAGAATTACTCGCCAATTCCGGGTTTTATTAGAGTGGGTGGCTGCACTAGGGTTGCCGCGCCAAAAACTTAATCGAACAAAACAACTATTGAAAACACCGTAAATGAATACGATAGAAGAAATCATAGAAGACATACGCTTAGGGAAAATGGTCGTCATCATGGACGACGAGGACCGCGAAAACGAGGGGGATTTGGTATTGGCGGCAGTCTATACTCGACCAGAGGATGTCAATTTCATGGCTCGTTATGGTAGGGGTTTGATTTGCCTGACTTTGACTAGGGAGCGCTGCCAGCAATTGCGTTTGCCATTGATGGTGAACGAGAACAAAACCCCGCACTCCACCAATTTCACTGTCTCGATAGAGGCGGCGTCGGGGGTCACTACCGGCATTTCCGCTGCTGACCGGGCGCGCACCATCCAATGTGCGGTCGCCCCGCAAGCCAAGCCGGATGATTTGGTCCAACCGGGCCATGTGTTTCCTTTGATGGCGCAACCGGGTGGAGTGCTGAACCGGGCCGGCCATACCGAGGCGGGCTGTGATTTGGCTCGTCTTGCCGGTTGCGAACCGGCGGCGGTGATCGTGGAAATCCTCAACGAAGAAGGTTCGATGGCGCGGCGGCCTGAGTTGGAGGTTTTTGCCAAGCAGCATGGTTTGAAGATCGGAACCATTGCCGATTTGATCCATTACCGCATACAAAACGAACAAACGATAGAGCGCATTTGTTCGTGTGATTTTCCCACCGAATTTGGACAGTTCAGACTCCATGCCTATCAGGATTTGATCGACAACAATCTGCATTTGGCGCTGACGATGGGGCAGATTTCTGGTGAAGAGCCAGTGTTGGTGCGGGTGCATGGTAGAAGTTTATTGTGCGATTTGTTCAGCGGCAAGCGGGAAGTAACGGCTTTTCCGATACGCAAAGCCATGCAAAAAATTGCCGAGGAGGGCCGTGGATTATTGGTGGTGATTCGCAAGGAGGAAGATGCAAAATCCTTGGTCGAACGCATCCATCAGTACGGCATGGAGGATATTGGCGTGGAGATTCCCGCAGGCGATGCAGACCGCGACGATTGGCGCACGACAGGCACGGGCGCACAAATCTTGGCTGATTTAGGGGTCCGCAAGCTTCGTGTGATGGGTTCGCCCAAAAAGTATCTTGGGCTTTCAGGGTATGGGCTGGAAGTGGTTGAGAATGTCGTATTTGATTGAGTTATTTAGTCAATTGACACAAAGTTTGGGGCTGAGCTTAATCCAAGCTTCCGACCAGCAATGGGTGGTAATACCTGAATGGGAGTTGCTGGTATTTGTGCTCATGTTAGGTTTGATCTTTGCAATGCTGCAAGCGAAACGAAAGCGAACGGAATTGGCCCGACAAGAGTTACACTCACGGTTCGCCCATTTTAACGGCCAGTTTCCCGGATTGCATTTCAATCCCTTGGTAGATTGTCGGCGGGAATCCGATCAACCCTAAAATGCGCGTCTGCACGGCATTCAATGCGGTCATGCAGTACCGGTCAAC
>CAIOOA010000105.1 GCA_903859815.1 uncultured Methylococcaceae bacterium
GTGATCCCCGATTCTGCCGCCGAAAAACCGACTCGCGGTGAAGTCCTCGCCGTCGGAACCGGCAAGGTGCTGGATAACGGCCAAATCCGCCCCTTACAACTTAAGGTTGGCGACGTTGTGCTGTTTGGCAAATATGCCGGCAACGAAATCAAGCTGGATGGCGAAGAAATCGTCGTCATGCGCGAAGAAGACATCATGGGCGTGATCGAAGCTTAATTCGGTCCCTATTCCCTATCAACTGAACAAACAAGGTAACCAATATGGCAGCTAAAGAAGTTAAATTCGGCGATGACGCCCGTTCACGCATGGTACGTGGTGTCAACATCCTCGCCACCGCAGTGAAAGTCACCCTCGGCCCGAAAGGTCGTAACGTGGTTCTGGAAAAGAGCTTCGGCGCTCCGACCGTGACCAAAGACGGCGTTTCCGTTGCGAAGGAAATAGAACTGAAAGACAAGTTTGAAAACATGGGCGCGCAGATGTTGAAGGAAGTGGCTTCCCACACCTCCGACATCGCTGGCGACGGCACCACCACCGCCACTGTATTGGCCCAATCCATCCTGAACGAAGGCTTGAAGGCCGTTGCCGCTGGCATGAACCCGATGGACCTCAAGCGCGGTTTGGACAAGGCGGTTTTGGCGGCAGTTGAAGCCATCCACGAAATGTCCGTTCCTTGCACCGACAGCAACGCGATTGCCCAAGTCGGTTCCATCTCTGCCAATGCCGATGAATCCATTGGCAAGATCATCGCTGATGCGATGGACAAGGTTGGCAAAGAAGGCGTCATCACCGTTGAAGACGGTTCCGGCCTGGAAAACCAACTCGACATCGTTGAAGGTATGCAGTTCGACCGTGGCTACCTGTCCCCATACTTCATCAACAACCAGCAGAGCATGGGCGTTGAACTGGAAAACCCGTTCATCCTGCTCTACGAAAAGAAGATTTCCAACATCCGCGAATTGCTGCCGGTGCTGGAAGGCGTTGCCAAGTCTGGCCGTTCTTTGCTGATTATCGCTGAAGATGTCGAAGGCGAAGCGCTGGCGACCTTGGTGGTCAACACCATGCGCGGCATCGTCAAGGTTGCAGCCGTCAAGGCTCCGGGTTTCGGCGACCGCCGCAAGGCCATGCTGGAAGACATCGCTGTGCTGACCGGCGCAACCGTCATCGCTGAAGATGTCGGCCTGAGCCTGGAAAAAGCCACCTTGGCTGATCTGGGTACCGCGAAGAAGGTTCAAGTCTCCAAAGAAAACACCACCATCATCGACGGCGCTGGCGAAGAGACCAAAATCAAAGGTCGCGTTGAGCAGATCCGCAAGCAGATGGAAGACACCACGTCTGACTACGACAAAGAGAAGCTGCAAGAACGTCTGGCCAAACTGGCCGGCGGCGTTGCGGTCATCAAAGTTGGCGCAGCCACCGAAGTGGAAATGAAAGAAAAGAAAGCCCGCGTTGAAGACGCTCTGCACGCCACTCGTGCGGCCGTCGAGGAAGGCATTGTTCCTGGCGGCGGCGTCGCGCTGATTCGCGCCTTGCAGAAGATCAGAGGGCTTAAGGGCAGCAATGGCGACCAAGACCAAGGCATCAGCATTGCCCTGCGTGCGATGGAAGAGCCGTTGCGCCAGATCGTCATCAATGCCGGCGGCGAAGGTTCTGTAGTGCTGAACAAGGTGGCGGAAGGCACTGGCAACTTTGGTTACAACGCGGCCACCGGCGAATATGGCGACATGGTTGCCATGGGCATTCTGGACCCGGCGAAGGTCACCCGCAGCGCGTTGCAGAACGCCGCTTCCGTGGCCGGCCTGATGATCACCACCGAAGCCATGGTTGCCGAAGAGCCGAAGCAAGAATCTGCCGGCATGGGTGGCATGGGCGGCATGGGTGGAATGGGCGGCATGGATGGGATGATGTAAAACAAAAAAATCCTTGCGGATTTTTTAGAATGGATGGTTCCCACGCTCCGGCGTGGGAGCCAAAAAATGAACGGGGCTTCGGCCCCGTTTGTTTTTTTTAGGCAAATTCAATTTTAGGCTTTGGTAAAGATGGAAACTAATGCTTACGATTTATTCAAGAGTATCCATGAATCTAAAGGTATGGTCTATTTAGGACGAAAGAAGGGCTTAAGTTTCAGCTATAACATTTTTTTCTCGAACTTTCATGAGCTTAAAAAGGCTTGCGCATTTGTTGAGAATCCAGAAAATGGAGTAAAATTACTGTTGTCTGAGAGCCTACAGTCGAGAGGTGTAGCAGCCCACATGGAGGTTAATAGGTTATTCCACAACTTTTTAGCTGGTGCCCAAACTTTGGTTGAGCATACAAGAAACTTCATGAGGGAATACTATTTTTCAACGTCTGTTAAGAATGCATATGACCATAAGATAAGCATTGAGTTTTCAAACGACGGATTAAGTAAATTTATCCAAGATTTGCGTAACTACATCGTGCATAAGGGACTGCCCAAAAACTCAATAACTTTGAGTGCCACACGTCAATCATTAGATATGCAAGGCTGTGATTTAGTTACATCTGTTACTTTATCAAAGAAAGATTTACTTTTATGGAAGCAATGGAGTAAAAATGGACGTGCTTATATTGAAACACTAGAGGATCAAATCGTAGTTTCATCAATAGCAAATCCATATGGCGACAAAATCATTTCGCTACATGACTGGCTTAACAAGAAGCTAGATGAGCATCATTCAGGAGATTTAAAGAAACTAAATGAATTGCAAAAGGCGTATTCTTTAGCCGATGAGCAACGCGGCAAGGTGCATTCGTAGTTACTGTTCGATCTTGAAATGAGATCGGGCGGCTCCAGCGAAATCTACGGAACAGGCATGGTGTTCAAAGGGCGCAAACGGCATGCAGGGCCATAGGATGCGCTGAAGAACGAAGCGCACCATTCGCGTTGCTCGATAGATGCGTATCCCAACGTCGGCGCACGAAGCGCGGCTGGATTTGCAACCCCGCCGCTAACGGTTTGTGCGAATCCACGGCATCCGTTATGGCATAAAAAGTTTGCGCTCGTTACCAAGCTCCTGCTTGGTAACGCTATCCTAGAAGCTTCGCTTCCACTGATTTGATGAAGCGGAGCTTCAAATAATAGGTTCCCAAGCAAAGAGCTTGGGAACCAGGCAACCCGCCACTTCCCACAGTTCAAGACAGATGGCATCAAACAAAAATCAGCACTTCGTTCCCCGCTGCCATCTTCGTCCTTTCACTAAGGACGAGGCCGACGCTGCAATATGCGTCTTCAACATTGATCGGCAGAAGTTCATAGTAAACGCGCCGGTGAAAAACCAATGCTCGGGCGATTACTTCTACGGGAAGAACGATTCGCTTGAACGAGCAATCCAGTTAGTTGAAAGCGCATATGGTAAGGTCATTAGGGAACTGCGTATGCCACGATACATCCTTACTGAAGATGCAAAGACTGTCCTCAGACGATTCTGGTTACTTCAATACATGAGAACTGAGGCGGCATCGCGGCGAACTGTCGAGATGGCGATTGAATCTGATAGAGTAGCAGGAATAGAAGCCTTCTCTTTCCGGTTTGACGTGCAACGCGCAGTGCAATTTGCGATGCTCACCTATGCGAAAACGATGGACGTGATCGACGACCTCAAGATTTGCTTGATCCGAAATCGAACATCAGTTCCGTTTGTCACATCTGACGATCCGGCAGTTCTTACGAACCGTTGGTATCTTGAAGATCGACGCATCAGGGGCAGATCATTCGGTTGGCAAGCATCGGGCTTGCTCGCAATATTGCCACTGACGCCACGAATACTTTGTCTGGCATATGACGGCGACGTTTACAACGTCCAACACCAGAGCGGATGGGCAGACATTCGCAACGAAGCCGATGCGAGAGCGCTAAACCAGCACCAATTTCTGAACTGCTTTGCCAACATCTTCCTTCACGACCCAGCGTTTGCTGAGGAAATTCAGTCAAGCTTCGTTGCTATAAATGCATGTCGCCCAGCGGTTCGCCATGCTGTGCATATTGCTGTACTTGACCGAACGGAGGGTAACTATTCCCGCTATCGCGTAGTGTCACCTGAGGAAGCAAGAAATCATCATGATTTACTACTACATTCGGAAATGCTGTTTCCGACTCCCACTGTTTGGCCGTCAATTCTCCGGTGGCGACGGGGAGGCTCCGTTTACACCAATGGCACAGGCATCAAGTATGTTCGGAAATTCTATGCTCTGACCCTGCAAAGTCACAGGGAGTTCTGGCGAGAGAGTATCAGGTGAGGCTTAACCCTTCTTCCGAGGCGACAACGCGGTAAGGCGGATTTGAAACGCGGTAAGGCGCATTCGTAGTATCGTAGGTCGGGCAACGTCTTTTTGTTGCCCGACATCCGGTTTCGTCGGGCGCGATGAAGCTGCGCCCGACCTACGGAACTACGATTCTTGCCGATGCGTAATGCGGTAAGGCGCGGTAATTCGGCATGTCGGTGCGGCGAGGAACGACCCGCACCGTTCGCGTTCTCAGCGATTGATGCGGTTCGCTATCGCTCACCATATCCTACCGGACTGGCGCAAAAACGCGGTAAGATACGCATGATGAGCCTCTTTCTTCTGCCTACGCGGAATCTGGCACGAATATGATGAAAAATTTCCGATGGAACCCTGACAAAAATATCTCTGAAAGCCGAACGTGGTGTTTCATTTGAAGAAGTTGTATTGGCTATTGAGACGGATGGCATTGTTGACGTGATACGCCATCCAAATCCAGAAAAATATCCTAATCAGCGGATTTTTGTCATTGCCATTAAAAACTATGCTTACCTTATTCCCTTTGTCGAAGAAACCGACTGCTATTTTCTAAAGACCATTATCCCAAGCCGCAAAGCGACGCGGGATTATTTGAAAAAGGTGCCGTATGAGCAATAATTTTGATGCGTTTGAACAAGATCTGCTGCAAGCCTACGAAAACGGCGAGATGCAATCTGAAAACCTATCGCAAGGGCAGATGGAAGCATTCAAGACAGTCGCACTATCCACATTTCTATATGACCAGCATGTTGATGTTTGCCTCTCTAAATCCGATTTGGCGAATATCCAGCTACGCGCCGCGCAAGAAGGCATCCCTTATCAGACACTAATCGCCAGCGTGATACATAAATTTATCAACGGGCAGCTTTTGGAAAAACAACTGGGGAACAACTAACGCAACGCGGTAAGGCGGATTCGTAGGGAGCAATAGCGGCTCCACCGCGTATTGCGCCGAATGGGGGAATGGAAAGAACGAAACGCAACAAGTATTGCAACCCCATAGTTTACGGCAAGATTAGCTTGCCCTTTACTCGACTTTCGAGACATTCCCTAAATTCACAACTTGTTTGGCTTGCCAAAGATCATAGCCCGGTAGAGTGGGCAAACGTCTTTTTCGTTTGCCCACGCGGAACGAGGTATCAACCCCGGCATGGTGGGCAAGCAAAAAGATGCTTGCTCACCCGCATCAGTTTTCGCTGGTTTGACAGTTCCCACATTCCCTATGACAATGATCACCTGTATTCAAAAAACCGAGGTGTTTTATGGCAACGCTGACAATTGATAATAGCCTCAACGACAGGCTTGCCTCTGCCGCTAAAATGCAAGGGAAAACGGCAGACCAGATGTTGACTCACCTGATTGTCGAATATCTGCAAGACTTAGACGATGCGCGTCTGGCCGAAGCGACTTTGCAACGCTTGGAAAGCGGTGAAACCCACCTAATTGATTGGCAAGAGGCCAAGCGACAACTGCATGACATGGAACATTAAACTTGAAGCCGGTGCTTTGAGGGAGTTGAATAAGCTGGACAAAACCGTCCGCCGTCGGATTGTACAATTCATCGACCGGCTTGCCATTGAGGAGAATCCCCGCGCAAGGGGGATTGCATTGCAAGGCAAAGCGTATAGCGGTCTATGGCGTTACCGAGTTGGCGATTATCGTTTAATCTGCCAAATCCAAGATCAAGAACTTATCATTTTGGTGTTGGAAATTGGGCATCGAGGAAATGTCTATCGCTGATCCAAGGCAACGCGGTAAAGGCGCATTCGCAGAAGGACGCAATAATGGTTCCGCCGTGTATTGCGCCGAATGGAAAACCTCGCCGATTCCCGGTCATACAGCGCAATACGGCTTACGTTTCGCGCAAACCCCATCCGGGCAACCGGACGGGGTTTTTGTTTATGTTAGAATTATTAGCGACTAAGTAGCTGACCAAATTTCTTTTAACAGAAAAATCGGCTAACATGTCCAGGTTTTAAACAACTTCATCATTCGACATGTTTCATGTAAAAAACCTTTCTGGCGAAGAGAAACTGACATTGGAAGCCATGCGCAAAAACCA
>CAIOOA010000106.1 GCA_903859815.1 uncultured Methylococcaceae bacterium
ACCGGAGCGTGGAAACGATAAATTTCACATTCAACGGAGACAACCATGGGACAAGCCATTTCTTTTCGAGAAGCATTAGAGGCTGTTGAGACATTATCCATAGATGAACAAGAAACTCTGGTGGATATTGTGCGAAAACGTTTGATTGAACGCGCTCGCCAGCGTTTAGCGGTTGACATTGAAGAATCGCGATTGGAATTTGCTCAGAAACGTTGTCAGGTGGTATCGGTGGACTCGTTAATGGATGAGCTATTGCAATGAAACGGGCGCTAATCCGTTCCAATGCGTTCGTCCGTGCCGCAAATCAGTTGTTAAGAAAAAACCCGCAACTGGCGGGAGACATTCAAACAGCTTTGGTTTTACTATCTGACGATGCCTTCAATCCAAAGTTGAAAACTCATAATCTCAAAGGCTGTCTTGAAGGTTCATGGGCTTGCAGTGGCGGATACGATTTGAGGATCATCTTCGAGTTTGTGCAGCTTGGTGGTTCTGAAGCTATTCTATTGCAAACTTTGGGTACTCACGATGAAGTATATTAGCAGGCCCGGATGAGGCATAGCGGAATCCAGGAAACGATAACCTAAAAACTCGGATTAAACTTGCAATGCTCGCGCAGGCTGCTCACGGTGAACACGGTCTGATTGCCTTCCGGTCGGGCTTGTTGCTCGGGGTGAAGGATGAGGGCGTGGTCGCATCAGGCAAATTGGGAAGGAAAAAGAGTTTTGCGGGAAGTGTGGGTGAGCTATTCAACAGTCCCCTGCACCCCCAACCGTCGATATGGAACGCATTTCTGGCTGGAAATTCGGCAGAAAAAAACGAACCCGATATGGCAAAACCCTACCAGCCGCTGCTTTTCATGCGATGGGTTATGAGGGCCAATGTGTTAGTATGATACCTTCACGAAAATTGGTTGTCGTTCACTTGGGCCTTACCCGCAACACCTCGGCTTGGCGGCAAGACCATTTTTTAAACCTAATCCTCGATTGCCTATCCAGCCTATATAATATTTGCTAAGGCGCTTGTCACTTGCTTTAAGGAGTCTATCTATGTTGAATAACAAACTAGTATCACTAGCCGCTAGTTTCATTATTTTGTTTTCATTGTCAGCCCAAGCAGGAGACAGTGGAATTAGTTATCCCGCCAAAATTGGGGGTAAATTAGGAATTGGTTTGCTCAATACGGTGACAGGCATTGGTGAGATACCAAAATCTATGATGGTTGAAACAGCCGATGAAGGAATTGGCATGGGCATGTCATTGGGATTTGTCAAAGGTATGACCAATATGTTGGGCAGGACTCTGACAGGAATGGTGGATGTGGTGTCATTTCCGATACCCACCAAGCCCATGATTACGCCGCCAGTGATTTTTCAGAATTTCGATCAGGAAACGACTTATGCATCAGGTTGGGAAACCTATTGACGCAAACCCACTCATGAACCCCCGGTTTTTTTTGCCAATTAGGGTCTATTACGAAGACACCGACTTGGGTGGCGTGGTTTACCATGCCAACTACTTGAAGTTCTTCGAGCGCGCCCGCACGGAATGTTTGCGTCAATTCGGCTGTGAACTGGAAGAACTCAGGCGATCATCCGGTGTGCTGTTCGTCGTCAAGTCGATTGATGTGAATTATTTGAAACCTGCCCGTTTTGGCAATGTCCTACTGGTATCGGCCGATGTGTCTGAAATCAAACGGGCAAGTATGACATTTGCCCAAGAAATCCGACTTGATTCTCCAGAAGGTGATAAATTGTGTGAAGCCAGCATTCGTATAGCCTGCCTGACCGATGGTGAGTTGCGACCCACCGCGATTCCTGGCTCTCTTTCGGAATATATCAAAAATGCCATCTGAACTCTCTCTTTTTGTCCTCATCCGGGATGCCAGTACGATTGTGCAAGTCGTCATGGTCATCCTCATTATTGCGTCGGTTCTTTCATGGGCCTATATTTTTTCTAAATTCAAGGAAATTCGCCGTGCCGTGCAAACCTCAGATGAATTTGAGGAACGGTTTTGGTCCGGCATTGATCTAGCCGACCTATACCGTCAACTGGCTCATCAGGCTTATCATGCCGAAGGCATAGAAAATATCTTCTTGTCTGGCTTCAAAGAATTTGCCCGGCTTAGGCAGCAAGCGGGCATCACTCCCGACGCGGTGGTTGAAGCCGCTCAACGCGGGATGAGGGTGGCATTGTCCCGCGAGTTGGAGCATTTGGACGAGCATCTGCCTTTTTTGGCAACGGTGGGTTCCACCAGTCCTTACATCGGCCTGTTCGGAACAGTTTGGGGCATCATGAATTCATTTCGGGCCTTGGGAGCGGCCAAGCAAGCCACTCTGGCAATGGTTGCCCCCGGTATTTCTGAAGCCTTAGTGGCAACGGCGATGGGATTGTTCGCGGCGATTCCAGCCGTGATGGCTTACAACCGATATTCCACAGATGTGGGGCGGTTGGCAAACCGTTATGAAGCCTTCACCGAAGAGTTTCTCAGTTTATTGCACCGTCAGGCACACGCCAAATGAATGTGTCTTCCCGAGGTTCACGGTCTAATCGACGCAAACCGATGTCCGAAATCAACGTCGTACCCTATATCGATGTCAGTTTGGTTCTGCTCGTCATTTTTATGATCACATCCCCATTATTGTTGACGGGTGTGAACGTGGATTTGCCCCGCGCTGAATCCAAAACCATAGAGCCCAGCAAGGAGCCTCCCGTTGTCGTCACCATTAAGGCCGATGGTGAATTGATGGTTGACACCGGTAACCATTTGGATGTCCCGGTGAATGCCGACACCTTGCGTGATTTGGTGTTAGCCACAATCAGGGACAAGCCAGGGCTTCCCGTGTTGATTCGAGGCGATAAAGCTGTCGAATATGGCAAGGTCATCACCGTGATGGCATCGCTGAAGCAGGCGGGTGTGCCGAGTGTGGGCTTGATGACACAACCCGAAAAATGATGCCGTCACGAAAATCAGGCTTGAGCTGGCCGCTCATTCTTTCGTTATTGTTGCATTCCTTGCTCTTTATCGTGTTTGCCTTGAATTTCGACACGAAAAAAGCACCTCCGCCACCGGTTGAAGTTGAATTAATGCAAGCGGTGGTGATTGATGAGGCGCAGCTTCGTGCCGAACAGCAAAGGCTCAAGGAACTGGAAGAGGAAAAACAACGCATTGCTGAAGAAAAGCGCCAAGCCGAATTAGCCGCGCAGCAGAAAGCGCAAGCAGAGTTGGAGGCAAAACGTCAGGCCGAATTGGAAGCCCAACGTGCAGCCGAGGCGGAAGCCGCCCGCAAAGCTGAAGAAGAGGCCAAACGCGCCGAGGCTGAAGCGAGACAAAAAGCAGAAGAAGAGGCAAAACAACAAGCTGAATTGGTTGCCAAACAGCAAGCCGAGGCGGAAGCCGCCCGTAAAGCCGAAGAAGAGGCCAAACGCGCCGAGACTGAAGCGAGACAAAAAGCGGAAGAAGAGGCAAAACAACAAGCCGAATTGGCTGCCAAACAACAAGCAGAGGCGGAAGCTGCCCGTAAAGCCGAGGAAGAGGCCAAACGCGCCGAGGCTGAAGCGAGACAAAAAGCGGAAGAAGAGGCAAAACAACAAGCCGAATTGGCTACCAAACAACAAGCAGAGGCGGAAGCTGCCCGTAAAGCCGAGGAAGAGGCCAAACGCGCAGAGGCTGAAGCGAGACAAAAAGCAGAAGATGAGGCAAGGCTTCAGGCGGAATTGGAAGCCAAACGGGAGGCAACCGCCGAAGCGGCGAGGAAAGCAGAGGAAGAAGCTAAACGCCGTGCTGCCGAAGCCAAGCGCAGGGCAGAAGCCAAACGCAAGGCCGAGGAGAAGAAAATGGCGGCTTTGGAAGCCAAGCGGGAAGCGGAGGCAGAAGCAAGAAAATTATCTGAACAAGAATCTAAACGGCAGACTGAAGCCGCCGCCCGAAAAAGTGCAGAGGAAGATAAACTGCACCAACAGCAAGCCAAAGAAGGATTGAAGCAGCAATTGGAAGATGAACAGAAGGCAGAGAAGTCCAAATCCGATGCAGCATCAACGATCAATGAGGCAAGGGCTTGGATATTAAGCCGTATCAAGCCCAAAGTTGAAAGGTTTTCGGCTAATAGCAGTGGACGGTCTTGTTCGGTCAGGGTGACTGTGCGGTCAGGTGGATACGTTGAAAGTGTCAGCATCACTCAAAGTAGTGGCGATGAAAGCTTTGATCGATCCGTAGAATCGGCGGTTTTGAAAGCTTCGCCTTTGCCCTGGCCCGATGACGAAAAAGTAGCCCATGAACTGAGATCGTTTACATTAAATGTCAGATCAAGATAGATGCCGAGGTAATGAACTCAATGCAATGGAATAAATTCGCAGTATTTTTATGCTTGGTTTTCTTAAGCTTAGCCCATCCGTCCCGTGCCGAATTGGCAGTGGATGTGACTTTAGGCGTGGATACTGAAATCCCAATCGCCATCGTCCCCTTCGGCGGGATGCAGCCGGGGGAGAATTTAGGTTCCATCATAGCCGCAGACTTGCACCGCAGCGGACGGTTTAAGGTGTTGCCTGACTCACAATTGCCTGAGCGACCCCATACCCCCGCTGAGGTGCAGTTTGCTGCATGGAAGTCAAAGGGTCAGGACAACCTCGTGATAGGCCAAGTGAAGGCAACCGGCACCGACCAATATACAGTTGAATTTGAATTGTTTGATGCGGTGAGGGGCAGTCAGTTGGCAAATTCCAGCTTGAGCTTCAGTGCTGCCGAGTCGCGTAGAGCCGCCCATCGCATCGCCGATTTGATTTACAAGCAACTGACGGGGGAAGAGGGTGCCTTTGCCACCCGCATTGCCTATGTCGCCGTTTCGCCAGCTAATGCGGCTAAAGTCCGGCGCTACACGCTCCAAGTCGCCGATGCCGATGGGTTTAATCCGCAATCGATTATGAGCTCACCAGAACCCATTATGTCTCCAGCATGGTCGCCAGATGGCAAAAAAATTGCTTATGTATCATTTGAAAATAAGCGTTCGGCGATTTTTGTGCAAAGTTTGACGAGCAAAGATCGAGAGAAGATTTCTGAACAGCCGGGCATCAATGGTGCGCCGGCTTGGTCCCCTGACGGTAAGCAGTTGGCAATGACCTTGTCTAAGGACGGCAATCCAGAAATCTATATTATGACGCTTGCCAATCGATCATTGCGCCGTGTCACCGATCATTTTGGCATCGATACCGAACCTGCTTGGTCGCGTGATGGCAGTCAGCTTGTGTTCACGTCTGACCGTGGTGGTAAACCTCAACTCTATAGTGTGTCTGTGAATGGAGGCCAGCCGGAGCGCATTACCCATGAGGGTGATTACAATGCTCGCGGCATGTACTCACCCGATGGCAAAAGCTTATGTCTAGTGCATGGCAACGGGGGCGACTTCCGTATCGCGGTGCTGGACCTTGCCAGCAAGCAACTGAGGGTCTTGTCGTCAGGGAACCTAGATGAGTCGCCTAGTTTTGCACCCAATGGCGGTATCATCCTTTACGCATCCCAAAATGGCGAAAAGGAAGTATTATCGACTGTTTCCAGTAACGGCAAAGCCAAAGGTAATCTCCGTACTGCCGGGGGTGAGATGCGCGAACCGGCTTGGTCGCCATGAGAACGCTGGTTGATAAAGGAAAATCCGTCCTCATTTAAGTCATGTTTAAGTCACTTTTCGTAACATTGCCCAACTTAATCTCGAGAGTCGAATGAATGAAAGTCCTGCAAACCGGAGCAGTTTTGTTGATAGCCGCACTTTTAGCGAGTGGGTGTAGCTCTTCGGGTAGAACCAAAGCTCAAGGATTTGGTGGCTATGGCACAGGAAGTGACGGACCCGGCAATGGCAATGACGGCTATGCTGCTGGTGGAGCCTATGGGGCTTCGGGTTCGCAGCCAATGGATGACCGCTCAGGGCTGTTATCCAAGCGCATCATTTACTTCGTCTATGACAGCAGTGAGGTGCAACCAGAGTATCTGCCGGTCATTGTCAGCCACGCCAATTTTTTGGCTGCCAACAAAGGCAAGACGGTCGTGTTGGAAGGCCATGCCGACGAGCGTGGGTCCCCCGAATACAATATCGCCTTAGGCGAGCAACGTGCCCAGACCGTCGCCAAATTGATGAAACTGCAAGGGGTCAGCGATGCACAGATTCAGATCGTCAGCTTCGGTGAGGAAAAGGCCGCAGTGACTGGACACGACGAAAATGCTTGGCAGCAAAACCGGCGGGTTGAAATTACCTATTTGGAACATTGAGTTATGATAAAAAAATCCATCACTGCCCTGTTTTTAACTGGGCTATATGCTTCGATTGCTTGGTCCGCACCAGGTGATTATGACCCTTCCTATGACCAAGGCGGAGGATACGGCGCGGTTACCTTGGACGAGCGGGTCGGAAAGTTAGAAAAAAAATTATCTGGCGATAGCCAGACTGAGATGGTCAACCGGTTGGAGCAGTTGCAAACCGATGTCCAAAGGCTACGAGGCGAAGTCGAGGAGTTGACCCACCGTTTGGATGCCGCGAAAAAACAAAACAAAGAGCAGTTTCTTGACTTTGAGCGAAGAATACAGGCACTGACACCCGCTACGGCGGTTTCCGAGCAGCCAGATTCGCCGCCAGAGTCGTCAACGGAGCAAGATCCCGATGCTCAGTCCACCGGCAGCACATTGTCAAGCCAACAAGCGCAGCCGCCTACACCTGTGCAGACACCTGCCGTCCCGCCGGTGGTTCCGATACCTGTGACACCTCAGCAAACCAGTTCGCCAGTACCGGCACTAGGGACTGCCCCGTTGCCGCAGTCCACGGCCCGTCCGCTTGAAGCTCCAAAGCCAGCTACGCCGACTTATGGTGTGCAAACACGTTTGCCGCCACCAATAGCCCCTTCGCCAGACTCAGCGGCTCGTCAGGCGGCTTATCAAAAGGGTTTCAATTTGATGAAGGAAGGGAAATATGCGGAGGCTATCAAGGAGCTTAAGGGGTTTCTTGCGACTTATCCCAAAGGTGAATATTCGGACAATGCCACCTATTGGCTGGCAGAAGCCCATTATGTTAACAAAGATTTGCTTGCCGCACGTGAATCATTCCGAAAAGTGGTGAAAGACTATCCGCAAGCTGTAAAAGCATCCGATGCGCAACTCAAACTGGGTTATATCGACTATGACACGGGGCAATGGACGGCAGCACATGATAGCCTGGGCGAAGTCATTAAACGCTACCCTGATTCCACCGCAGCAAAATTGGCGCAGAAGCGCTTGGACAAAATGAAGCAAGAAGGCCATTGATTGGACAAACTGCGGATAACAGAAATATTCCTGTCCCTACAGGGCGAGTCGCGCTCGGTGGGTTGGCCTACGGTGTTTGTGCGCTTGACTGGTTGCCCCTTGCGATGCGTTTATTGTGACACCGCTTACGCCTTCAACGGAGGGGAAAGCAGGACGCTTGACGACATTCTCGAACAAGTTCGCAGTTATCAAACCCGCCATGTCTGTGTCACTGGCGGAGAACCCCTCGCTCAACCGGGATGTACCAGGTTGTTGCGAGCCTTGGTCGAGCAAGGCCATGAAGTCTCCTTGGAAACTTCGGGGGCCTTGGATATTGCCAATGTGGATAAGAGGGTAATCAAGGTGGTTGATTTGAAAACACCATCGTCAGGCGAAGCGGAAAGAAACCTGTACGCCAACATTGAGCATTTGTTTCCCGCAGATCAAGTGAAGTTCGTCATCATGAATGAGCTTGACTACCAGTGGTCGGTTGGAATGCTTGAAAAGTTTCGTTTGACCGAGCGTTGCGAAGTATTGTTTTCCCCTGCCATGGGAGTGCAAGACCCGGCAGAATTGGCGGAAAAAATTCTCGCAGACCGTCTGCCCGTGCGTTTCCAATTACAATTGCATAAGATTCTTTGGGGCGATGAGCGGGGCAGATAATTTACCATTCTCGTTGAATTGACAGACTATCATTAGGATAAGACATAAATACGGGTGCATCGCAGTTGTCGAAGCGCCCCGCCCAAGGTAACATGATCGATTTATTATGGTTGAGATAATACGCATGATTCAAGGTAGCATACCAGCACTGGTGACACCGATGGGAGAGGACGGCTCGCTCGATTTCGCGAGCCTTAGGCAATTGGTTGAATATCATATAGAACAAGGTTCAAACGGGATAGTCGCCGTGGGTACCACCGGGGAGTCGGCGACTCTCGACATGCAGGAGCATTGCGAGGTCATCCGAGTTGTGGTTGAGCAGGTGAGAGGCAGAATCCCCGTCATCGCGGGTACGGGTTCAAACTCCACCACCGAAGCCATCCAACTGACCCAAGATGCTAAAGAGGTAGGGGCAGATGCCTGCTTGTTGGTCACCCCTTATTATAATAAACCGACTCAAGAAGGGCTTTATCTTCATTATAAAGCCATTGCCGAAGCGGTGGACATCCCGCAAATTTTGTATAACGTGCCGGGGCGTACAGGTTGCGACATGCAGCCTTCAACGGTGGCACGGCTCTCTCAAGTGCCTAATATCATTGGCATCAAAGAAGCCACTGGCAAACTTGAACGGCTAGTGGAAATCCTGTCCTTGTCCAAAACGGGTTTCCTGCTTTTTTCAGGCGATGATGCCACTGCCTGCGAATTTTGTCTGCGTGGCGGCAACGGGGTGATTTCCGTCACCGCCAATGTGGCCCCTAGGCTGATGAGCGAGATGGTTGCCGCAGCACTTGCCAAGAATCGTGAAGGCGCTCAATCCATTGACGCAAAACTGGCAGGACTGCACCGAGATTTGTTCATTGAATCCAATCCAATACCGGTCAAATGGGCGGTCAGTCAATTGGGCCTGATCGAGAAAGGTATACGTTTGCCTTTAACTTGGCTTTCCGAAGCTTGCTACGAAGCTGTGCGCGCCGCCATGGCACAAGCTGAAGTCCTTTGACCGACGAGACTAAAATGCGCTTAATTTCCTGCATTAGAACCGCCTTTTTGGGCGTTGTGGCAATTGCCTTGATTGGATGTAGCTATGTATCGGATATTTTTCCCGATAAGCAAAAAAATTATCGTTATAGCAGCGAACTGCCCGATTTGGAAATTCCTCCTGACATGAACGCGCCCGGCAGCGATTCTGATTCATCCAGCTTTGCCAAGTTATCGCAATCAACGCAGGGTAGAAATTCGGTTGGTAATAATGATACGGGAAATGCCTCCGGTCAGGCTAAATCCGCAACAACGGATTCAGGCCAAGCCAAAGGCAAAAAGCGCAAGCCGGTCAAGCACAACGATGACAATGTGACGCTTGCCCAGAACATGGAAAATGCTGCTTTGATAGAAATTCAAGAACCTTATGATGAAGCGTGGAACGATGTGGGGCGCGCCATAGGGCGGTTGAAAATCGAGATCAGCGACCAGAATCGCTCGGATGGGCTTTACTATGTGTATTACGGCGGCGTGTCTCCTAAAAAGCCAGGTGCGGAGACCGGTTTCTGGGAAGACGTAGGCTCAGTGTTTAGCAGTGATAAGGATCAAGCTCAGGAGTTTCGCATTAAACTGGAAGACAAAGACACGACTACCAATGTATACATCATGGATCAAGAAGGAAAAGCCACATCGGATGGTCTCGGTTTGGATTTGTTGAAAAAGTTGCATGATAAGCTCATCACACTGGATCAGCCGGAAACCCCTGATAAACCCGATGTCAAAGAGGAAGAAAAGCCTGCGGAAGCTCTTGATAGTCCATAGGAGGCAGGGCTTGTTTGTTAACGATGAGGGATGATGTTTACTGCAAGGCAAGCCCATGGGAAGGTTCGACTTGGTTCTACCTTGCAGATCATCAGGCTATATAAAGCCCTGTGTGTTTTATTGGCATTGATTAGAAGAATAAAATCGTTATCACAGCAGAGTTTGTAATTATAAAAACAAGGCAAAATCGGCGATTTTGGGTGTCTTGGGCTGGTCATTCTCGGGCAAGTCGGCGAGCAGCTTGAAATCTTCAAACTCGAAGCCGGGTCCTACCGTGCAACCCACTAATGCATAAGCCCCCAATGGCCGGGCCGCTTGCCACCATCCCGCCGGAACGACATAAGCCGGTTGGCTTCCCTTTTGCAAAGGGCCAAGCGTCTGTGAACTAGGGCTAGATCCGTCAGGGGCGAAGCTCAACAGCTCCACCCCCTCACCTTCATAATGATGCCATGCCTCGTCGGCAAGCACCCGATGCCAGCGACTAATTGAGCCTTCTGGCAACAGATAAAAAATAGAGGTCAAAGCCCGCCGTTCGGCCCTATCCTCTCGGCGTTGGACAAAAGAGTCAGAACGATGGATGCGGCGATAATACCCGCCTTCCGGGTGAGGTTCCAAGCCAAGCAGTCGGATTAATTCAAGTGACCGAGATTTTACAGCCGATTGTTTCATCGTTGATTTACAAATTTATTCTATAAGCAACCGATTTATACTACTTGAGCGACTAATGCCTCAGCAATTTTCACAGCCAGTTGAGTTGTCTGAACTGTCTCGACATGATTTGATCCCAATTCTTTGGAGGGGTATGTCTTGCTCCCCTAATGGTTACACACTCCTGTCGAAAGATACCCGCCCCTAAGCGATCACCAAGGAGCAGCGAATGAATCTCGTGCAATTGTTCAATATTCGTCGGAGTATCTCTCTCACGCGCTAAGTCGGTAATCCTATTAAGTGCGTGGTCAAGAGCGATAGCATCTCGGACAAAGGCTGGGTCATGACCAGTTATGGTTACTCCCTTGAGAACAGCAAGTTCTGTCTCGCCAACGGATAGAGTACTTCCTTCAAGTGCATTAGATTCAGCGACTTGCTCGAAACGCTTTTGGCCGTAATAATCTCTTATTGTTTTTTCAGAAAGTGTACCGCTCTTCCTAAGAAGGGAAACATGCTCTTCGATGGCATCCATACGATGCCGCACCTGCTCCAAAGATGTGCTGTCGAGTAGGTATGGGGTGCCTTCAAGGTTAAACATGTAAATTCCTGAATATTGAAATTTGCCTAACTAAAAAGTCTTATCGATGGCTGAATAGATTTATCCATTGCCAGATCATCTTCCTAAAGCATTCAGTTTTTTCTCCCACTCCAGCGAGGTTTTCACAATGAAATCCAAATCGTCATATTTTGGTGTCCAGTCCAAGGTTCGATGGATTTTATCCACTGCGGCGACGAGCGAAGGTGGGTCGCCGGCTCGTCGGGGATGCTGTTCGATGGTGATCGGTGTCCCGTTGACGCGGTTCACCGCATCAATCACTTCCCTGACGCTATAACCATGACCATAGCCACAGTTTAAAAGGGTTGATTCGCCACCTTTGCGTAGATAATCCAAAGCTTGAATATGGGCATCGGCTAGGTCGCTGACATGGATATAGTCCCGCACACCTGTTCCGTCAGGCGTGGGATAGTCGTCACCGAAGACCAGCAATTTTTCACGTTTGCCGACTGCGACTTCAGCAGCAACTTTGATGAGTAAGGTGGATTTTTGGGTAGATTGTCCAATTTGACCTTCCGGGTCGCTTCCTGCGACGTTGAAGTAGCGCAAAATGACATGGCGCAGCGAAGAAGCCGCAGACAAGTCGCGCAGCATCATTTCGCTCATCAATTTAGAAGTGCCGTAGGGGTTGATGGGCGAGGTGACGGTGTCCTCCGAGCAAAATGTGTCTTTGGGGATGCCGTATGCGGCGGCGGTCGAGGAAAAGATAAAATGGCTGAGCCCGGCTTGCTGGCAGCATTGCAAAAGATTTCGGGTTTTGCAGGTATTGTTGCCATAATATTTTAGAGGATTTTCCACTGATTCAGGAACGATGGTATGGGCTGCGAAGTGAATGACGGCCTCGATGTCATGTTCACGAAGAATGTTAGACACTAGTTCGGTGTCGCCTGTGTCGCCTTCGATGAATTCACCATGGAGAACCGAATCGCTGAAACCGGTGCTGAGATTGTCAAGGATGATCAGCTTTTCTCCCTTCGCCCCCAATTGCTTGACGACATGGCTCCCAATGTAACCAGCCCCGCCTGTGACCAAAATGCCTCGATTTGACATGAAAATCTCCAAAGTGTAGTGTCAGAAATTAGTAAATGGAAGGATTGCAGTAAAACAAAACTTGGTCCGATTTCGGAAAATCAAAATGAAGCGCTAACAAAAGGCTCAATCTCGACCATCTCGCCGGGTTTAATTCTCGAATTTTCTTTTGGCAAAACAATGAAACAATTCGCCTGACTCATGCCTGATAATTGATGCGAACCCTGTTGGTCTATCCCTGTGACGGCAAAATTGCCCTCTGCATCGGCTTCAAATATGCCACGCTGAAATTCCATCCGGCCCGGTGATTTTTTCAATGGTGAACGACTAACGGCCATCAAGCGCAAAGGCGGTTTGGTTTGGCTGCCAATCATTTCTAACAAGGCAGGCCGGACCAATTGTTGAAAGGTGACCATGACAGCAACGGGATTGCCCGGTAAACCGAAAAACCATGCCGGGCCAATCTTGCCAAAGGCAAAGGGTTTGCCGGGTTTGACTGCAACTTTCCAGAACTCGACTTTTCCAAGCTCGGCCAAGCATGACGTGATGAAATCGGCATCGCCCACGGATACCCCGCCTGAGGTGATGATGGCATCTGCTTGGTTAGACGCTTCCAGCAATGTTTTTTTTATCGCCGCCGCATCGTCGGTGATCACGCCCAAGTCGATGATTTCTATCGCAGGGTGATCCAGTAAACCGTGAATCAAGTAACGGTTGCTGTCGTAAATTTGCCCGAAAGCCAGTGTCTCTCCCACAGGTTGAAGTTCGTCGCCTGTGGAAAAGAATGCTACACGAAGCTTGCGGGTTACCATTGCTTGGGGAAATCCGGCAGAGGCCAATAAGCCTAGGTCAGCGGGGCCCAGTATTTTGCCTCGTTCTAACAGACATTCCCCGCTACGGATTTCATCACCGGCAGGGCGAACATTGGCAAGTGGCAAAATGGCCTTTTCCAATCGGATGCCATCGGAAAGCCTGGTCACATCTTCCTGCATGACGACGGTGTCCGCGCCATTAGGCATGGCTGCACCCGTGAAAATGCGCACACATTCCCCCGTGCCAAGCTTTCCGGGGTATGGCCTGCCGGCAAATGAGGTTCCAGCGATAGTCAGTGTGGCGGAAGCCTGTCGGGCTAGATCAGCATGGTAAAAGGCATAACCGTCCATGGCGGAATTCGCAAATGGTGGAAGATCAATCGGTGCCGTGATTGTGGTTGCCAAAACGCGCCCTTTTGCTTGTTTTAGAGGAATTTCTTCAATCCCTGTTATTGGCGCAACGGTCTTTTGGATACGAACTTGAGCATCCGTCAACGTTAAGTTTGTGGGTTCAGCGCAACGGTCATTCGGTTCCATGGCGATTAATGAAATCAATGATGAATTCGGCTATCGGTTTCGGTGAGTTGATATCGAACCGGGGAATGTTGGGTTCGACCGGAAAGATCGTGTCGGTGGCAATGGCGATGATGGATGGATCGCTAGGATATAACAGCGGTTTGCATAAGGAGCCGCGATGCAATTCAATTTTGGAAAACCGTTCCCTCTTAAAGCCTTCCACTAAAATGAGATTTAAGCCTGTCCAGTCAAAATGAGAAAGCTCTTCCTCAAGACTGTGTTCGCGTATTTCTTTGTGTTCGGTAATGATTGCGCGACGATGGGACGAGGATAACATCACCGGGTTGGCCCCTGCCATGCGTAATACGTAACTGTCTTTACCAGGTTTGTCGATTTCAATGTCATGGTGGGTCTTTTTGATAAGACCCACCCGCAATCCTTGTGCCGAAAGAAGTGGAATGATCTGTTTAAGCAGCGTGGTTTTGCCTACGCCACTGAAACCGGCAAAGCCAAGCACCTTCGCTTCCGTTGGGTTCATTGGATCGAATAATAAGATTTATACCATTCCACAAAGCGGGCAATACCCACTTCTATCGGAGTTTTTGGTGCGTATCCCACATCATCCATTAGGGCTTTCACATCGGCATAAGTCGCCGGTACGTCGCCTTGTTGCATCGGTAAGAAATTCTTTTCAGCGGTCCTGCCTAGGCATTCTTCCAATACCTCAATGAAACGCATCAGTTCCACGGGTTGGTGATTGCCAATGTTATAAAGTCGATACGGCGCTTTGCTAGTGGCCGCGTCGGGATGGTCACCGCTCCAGTTTTGGTCAGGCGTGGCGACATGATCCAATGTGCGCACCACGCCTTCGACGATATCGTCTATATAGGTGAAGTCGCGCTTATGCATGCCGAAGTTGAAAACGTTGATCGGTTTGCCTTCGAGGATATTTTTGGTGAACATGAAAAGCGCCATGTCCGGCCTGCCCCAAGGCCCATAAACCGTAAAAAAACGGAGACCAGTGGTGGGCAGCGCGAACAAATGGCTGTAGGTGTGGGCCATCAGTTCATTGGCCTTTTTTGAAGCCGCGTACAGGCTAACCGGGTGGTCAACATTATCATGCACGGAAAAAGGCATGGAGGTGTTTGCCCCGTAAACGGAACTGCTAGAGGCGTAAACAAGATGTTCGACTTCCATGTGGCGGCAGGCTTCCAAAATGTTACAGAAACCAACGAGGTTCGAGTCGATATAGGCATGCGGATTAATCAATGAATAGCGCACCCCCGCTTGAGCCGCCAGATTGACGACCCGTTGCGGCTTGTGGAGCGAGAAAACCTTATCCAGCTTTTCTCTATCTTCAAGCGCGATGCGCACCTCTATGAACCCGGGCATTTTCAACAACTGTGCCAGACGAGCCTCCTTCAAGCTTACATCGTAGTAATCGTTGAGATTGTCTATGCCTATGACTTCGTCCCCCCTCTTAAGCAAATATCGAGCGAGGTGGTAACCTATAAAACCAGCCGTGCCGGTGACCAGAATTTTCATTGTATTTCTTCGCTATGATTAAATATATTCATCCACAAGGTCTTTTGGTAAAAGGTATTTTACGTCAAAAATGACCGATTCAGGCTTGCAGAGCGTCCTGATTCTTTCAGGGCCCAGCATATTAAGGAATGCGCTGTGCGCAACGGCAACGACCACCGCGTCATAATGGCCTTCCTTCAGTTCTGTGGTTAATTCAATGCCGTACTCCTCCAATGTCTCTTCGGGGTCGGCCCAAGGGTCGTAGACATCTGTGGAGGCATTGTAACTTTTCAATTCGTCAATGATGTCGACGACACGGGTGTTGCGGATGTCCGGGCAATTTTCCTTAAAAGTCAGCCCGAGGATTAAAATGTGGGACTGACAGACATGAATGCGTTTGTAATTCATCAGCTTGACTAAGCGCTGGGCCACATATTCGCCCATGCCGTCGTTGATCCTGCGACCGGCCAAGATGATTTCTGGATGATAGCCGATTTCTTGCGCCTTATGGGTCAGGTAATAGGGGTCAACCCCTATGCAATGGCCTCCCACCAAACCTGGACGGAAAGGCAGAAAGTTCCACTTGCTGCCCGCTGCTTCAAGCACTTCCAAAGTATTCAAACCCAGTTTATGGAATAGGATTGCCAACTCGTTGATCAGGGCAATATTGACATCTCTTTGAGTGTTTTCAATGACTTTGGCTGCCTCAGCGACTTTAATGCTGCTCGCCTTATGAGTGCCGGCGGTGATGACAAGTCGGTACAACTCATCAACAAATTCAGCGATTTCGGGCGTTGAACCCGAGGTGACCTTCCTGATGTTGGTGACACGATGTTCCTTATCGCCCGGATTGATACGCTCTGGGCTGTATCCGCAAAAGAAATCTAAGTTGTATTTCAAGCCGGATTGTGACTCTAGGATAGGTACGCAGACTTCTTCTGTGGCGCCGGGGTATACCGTGGATTCATACACGACAATGTCACCCTGTGATAGAATCTTACCCAGCGACTGACTGGCCTTGACTAAAGGGGTCAAGTCAGGACGATTGTAGTTGTCAATGGGGGTGGGAACGGTCACAATGTAGACGTTGCAGTCTTGTAGATCGTAAGGCACTGATGAATAGGTCAGTTTGTCAGCCAATTTAAGTTCCTCGGCGGAACATTCCAAGGATCTGTCTAAGCCGCCCTTTAATTCTTCAATCCGCTGGTCGTTGATGTCCAATCCGATGGTAGGCAAAAGTTTGCCAAATTCAACGGCAAGAGGCAGCCCCACATAGCCCAAGCCGATAATGCCAATTTTCGATTCCGAAAGGGAACGCATGATTTCTCCTAAAGTTCTGTCAATGCAGGAGTGTGAACTGTGAGGCAATAGTTTAACACCCGACACTGCTTAAATGGGAAAGCTTAAGCCCCTTTGCGGCAGAGGCAATTCGGACGGAAGGTAGGCGTCTCATTTTCAAATACAAAATAATCACTGTTCGATTATAATCTTCATTCATTCCTCATAAGTGGAACCAATTTGGTCTAAGGTCTCGAAGTCGAAAGAGTGCCTTGGGTGGGTATGCGCATCTAAACAAACATGATAAGAATTTTCCGGCACTATATATCTGGTATCTATTTCGTTGTTTTCCTGATGGAGCTTTGCGTTTTTTCCGCATCATTCTATTTTGGAGACCTATTACGCGATTTCAACCGGAATTTGATGTTTTTCATTAGCGATGGAATTTGGATTCCCTCCTTTGTGTATTCGGTTGCAATGTTGCTCAGTGCAACCGGGATGGGGTTGTACCAACGCGCCCACGACATAAGCGATATGGCTTTGCTATTGAGAATTGCTGCGAGCTTCCTGCTAGGATGGTTGATAATAAGCCTGCTTTTTTACGTATTCCCTCAGCTTTTCCCTTGGCGGCGCATCATCGTTTATGCTTTGAGCGTTTCCTTGGCAGGGATTTTGGCATCCCGTTTTTTGTTTTTCAAGTTGGTTGACAAACAGACGCTGAAGCGCCGCATTCTGGTGCTGGGTGCGGGTTACCGCGGCAACATGATTCGGGAGTTTGAGAAGCGGAATATCCAAAAGCCGTTCAGGGTTATAGGCTATGTCCGCATGGGAGATGAACCCATCCGCATAGAGCCGGAACAAGTATTGGAAGTGCGAACAAGTTTGTTTGAATTTGTCAACGTCAATGATATTGATGAGATTGTCATCGCACCTGATGATCGTAGGGGTGGCATCAAGGTAGACGAGATACTTGACTGCAAAATGGCCGGCTTTGAAGTGTTGGATTTGCTTTGCTTTTTCGAAAGGGAGGCTGGAATGCTTCGGGTGGATAGCCTACAGCCGAGTTGGCTAGTGTTTTCAGACGGGTTTCGCCTTGCTGGGGTGGCGCAAGTCTTTAAGCGTTGGTTCGACATCATGGCAAGTTTAGCGTTGTTGATTATTTCCTGGCCATTTATATTGTTGACAGCGATAGCTATCGTCCTTGAAAGCGGGTGGAGTGCGCCAGTGCTTTACCGACAGGTGCGGGTTGGCAAGAACGGCAAACTGTTCAAGGTCATCAAATTCCGCAGTATGCGCACGGATGCGGAAAAGGACGGCAAGGCACAATGGGCGCGAGCCAATGATGACCGTATCACCCGAGTGGGTAAGTTTATCCGCAAAGTGAGGATTGATGAACTGCCACAACTCTTCAATGTGTTAAAAGGCGAGATGAGTTTCGTTGGTCCCCGACCGGAGCGTCCCGAATTTGTGGAAAAATTCGCTGAAACCATACCTTACTACTCCGAACGTCACCGGGTGAAGCCGGGTATTACCGGTTGGGCTCAATTGTGTTACTGCTATGGATCAAGCTATCAAGATACCATTGAGAAGTTGCAATATGATTTGTATTATATTAAGAATTATAGTATTTTTTTGGATTTGCTGATTATAATGCAAACCATCGAGGTGGTTTTATGGGGGCGGGGGGTATAGGTCCGTAGAAAATCGTAAGATTGTTTTTTTTACCTAATAATGGTTGACGACATTTGAATCGGGGTTCAACTTAATTTATCGATTCAACTTATAATGATATTGACGTATTTCAGCTATCTGGCGGGATTTTTTTCATTCCTAGTCTTGACTCTCCTACTATTGGTCAGTTGGCGAGGCCAATTAGTAGGCCGCTGGTTGATTGCTGCCTGCGGCATGATGACAATTTGGGCTGGCACTATTGCTTTGCAGGAACATTCTGGATATTTCTCAGTCCAGACAATCTGGACTTTGGAAGCATTACATAATTACCTTTGGTTAATTTTCTTCTGGAAATTGCTTAGCCAATTCAAGTCGACTGAGAGCCAATCTAGCTCATTATTTATCTACCGTTGGGGCCAAGCGATTCTGTTATGCCTGATTATCTATATCTGGTGTTTTCCTCATTTGCAGATTGGTTTTAAGATTTCTGTGCAGCCCGCTTATCAGTTGCTAGGCCATGCAGGGCTGGTTATTGTGGGCTTGGTGTTGATTGAGCAGATTTATCGTAACACTAGGACAAATGAGCGATGGCGGATCAAGTTGCTATGTTTTGCTTTAGGCGCACTTTTTGTATATGAGTTTTATCTTTATTCCGAAGCAATACTATTTAATAGAATCAAAGAAGATCTTTGGGCTGTAAGGGGGGGCATGGTGGCGATGATGACCCCATTCATTGCAATGACTGCTGGAAGGAACCCGGATTGGTCCCTAGATATTTTTATTTCCAGGCAAGTCGTTTTTCATTCAACAGCCCTGCTGGGTGCCGCATGCTATTTACTGCTAATGGCTACGGCGGGATATTTTATACGATATTATGGGGGCGAATGGGGTACAATCCTTCAAATTATGTTTTTGGTCGGGGCATTTGTCGTTCTTGGGCTGGTATTGTTTTCAGGACAAATAAAAGCCAAATTGCGGATATTTCTGAATAGCCATTTTTATAGGCATGCCTTTGATTATAGGCAGGAATGGCAGCGAGTGATATCGACTTTGTCGGAAAGCAATGGAAGGCCCATGGAGGAGCGCGTGATACGGGGACTTGGCCAGGTAGTGGAAAGCCCTGGTGGTGTTTTGTGGATGCGGGATCATGTGGGGAATTTTACATGGCGGGCGGACTATGGTTGCCCCCGCATCAATATTCCGCAAATCGATAGGGACGATCCCATCATCGCCTATTTGGAAAGGAAGGACACTGTCGTCAATTTTAAGGAAATGCTGGTCATCCCGGAGGCTTATGAAGGTTTAGGCAAACCCTTATGGATAGAGCCCTATGATCAGGCATGGCTGTTAGTCCCTTTGTGGAAGACGGTCGGCGGAATTGACGGTTTGGTCTTGCTAACCGAATCGAAACAATTCACTTTATGGAATTTGGAGGTCGTCGAAATGTTAAAGACGACCAGCCGGTTTGTTGCCAGTTATCTGGAGCTTGAAGCAGCCGCGAGGGCCTTGGCGGAGGCCCGCCAGTTCGAGGGGTTCAACCGGCTTTCCGCATTTGTCATCCATGATCTGAAAAATCTTATCGCGCAATTAAGCTTGGTTGTCCGAAATGCATCAAAATATCATGATAACCCCGAGTTCATGAAGGATGCGATTAAAACAGTGGATCATGCTGTGGGGAAAATGAGCGCTCTCATGTCCCAACTGCGAAATTCAACCTCGGTGGCGGCCGTTGAAGAGTTCGACCTTGGCGAGGCGCTGTCCGAAGCCGTGGAAGCAAGAAAACGTCAAGTGCCGATCCCAATTTATGATAAAGTAAATATCCCTGTGGTTGTTAGAGCCAACCGGCAAAGGCTTGCCTCGGCAATTGAGCATATTGTCCATAATGCCCAAGACGCGACGGGAAAGCAAGGATGGGTGGCGGTTCGTTTATCGCTGGTGGACGATGCTTGGGCTTGGGTGGAAATTGAAGATAACGGTTGCGGAATGTCTGAGGAGTTTATCGCAAACCATCTGTTCAAACCGTTTGAAACGACTAAAGGTTTGACCGGCATGGGTATTGGTGCATATGAAAGCAGGGAATATGCGCGGGGGCTCGGTGGCGAACTTTGCGTCTCTAGTGCGCTCAATCAGGGAAGCCTGTTTGTATTCAAGATCCCTTTGGCAAAGCAGAAGTTTATTGCCAGTTCGCTGACCAAATTGGAAATTATCGTTTGAGTGAAAAAACATTGTTGATCGTCGAGGACGATCCTGGCCTGCGCAGCCAGCTACGCTGGAGCTTCGATCAATATAAAATGCAAGTGGCAGAAGATAGGGAGTCCGCCATTGCAGCAGTGAAAAGATATGAGCCAGCCGTTGTGACCTTGGATTTGGGCTTGCCGCCAGATCCAGGCGGGACTAGCGAAGGGTTCGCCACGATGAATGACATCCTGTCTCATGCGCCGCAAACGAAGATCATCGTGCTGACAGGAAATGACGACACGGAAAATGCTGTCAAGGCAGTTGGGCAAGGTGCCTATGACTTTTATCAAAAACCGGTTGACCCAGAAATTTTGTCTTTTGCCGTTGAGCGTGCTTTCAGATTGCATGCCTTAGAAGAAGAAAACCGTAAGCTTGCCCGGATGCACTACAGTTATCCGTTGAAAGGAGTTATAGCCGCGAGTCCGCAAATGCATGAGGTATGCCGCATAGTGGAACGGTTGGCACCGACTGATATGACCGTGTTGATTTTGGGAGAGAGCGGGACTGGCAAAGAAGTGATCGCGCGCGCCCTGCACCACCTCAGTTCTCGTGCCGGCAAACCTTTTATTGCAGTCAACGCAGCGGCCATCCCTGAAAACTTGCTCGAAAGCGAGTTGTTCGGTTATGAGAAAGGCTCGTTTACCGGGGCGGCCTCCCAGGTAAAGGGCAAGTTTGAATTGGCTGATGGAGGTACATTTTTCTTGGATGAAATCGGCGACATCCCCCTTCCGCTCCAAGCCAAGCTGTTGCGTGTACTGCAGGAGAGGGTTGTCGAGCGCATCGGCGGTAGGCAAGAAATCAAGTTGGATGCGAGAGTTTTATGTGCGACCCACAGAGATATGAGGAAGCTCATGAAGGAAGGGGTGTTCCGGGAGGATTTGTACTACCGAATCAACGAGATGATTATCAACTTGCCACCTTTGCGGGAAAGAAGTGGTGACATTCCAGTGTTGGCTAGAGCCTTTTTGGATCGCTATTCCAAGCAAATGATGCGAAACATAAATGGGTTTAAGGAAGATGCCATGTCGGCTTTGGAAGCCCATAGTTGGCCAGGCAATGTCCGTGAGTTGGAGAATAAAATCAAACGGGCGGTTGTAATGGCCCAAAGCGCCTATATTGAAGTTAAAGATTTAGAGTTGGCGAAGGGGGAATGCAATCGGCGAATATTGACCCTTCGTGAGGCGAGGGAGTCAGCCGAAAGGCTGGCGATTTGCTCGGCCCTGAGTGAAGCTGGCGAAAATGTTTCCAAGGCGGCTGAATTGTTGGAGATTACGCGCCCGACACTCTATGCTTTGCTGTCAAAGTTCAACCTCAAGCTTTAATATCATCATCAAAGAACTTTTAGGGGGATAGTGTGATAAAACTTAGCAAGGTATTACTATTTTTGTTATTGGTTGCCGGTGAGTCCCAGGTTTGCGCATGGGCCGAGGAACCTCTGCAAGCGGCCCGTAAAGCGCTGGACAAAGGGGAGGTCAAGGCTGCTGTCTTGGAACTGAAGAGTCTCTTGCAGAAGTCCCCAGACAATGCCGAGGCCCGATTATTGTTGGGTGAGACTTACATCAGGCAAGGCGACGGCGCGTCCGCCTCCAAGGAATTGGAGAAGGCAAGGGATCTAAAGCTGCCAAAGGAAAAATGGGTGGGCTTTTTGGCGCAGGCTTATTTGCTGAAAAACGAACCAAAAACCCTTTTGGATCAATTGCAACCCGATCCCCAATTGGCTGGTCCCGTTAGCGCCAAATTGTTGGCTTATCGTGGCATGGCCCAATTGAGTTTGAAGGATGAATTACCCAAGGCGCAAGATAGTTTCAATGCTGCCTTGTTGGCCGACCCCGACTCTGTCGAGGCTTACCTAGGATTGGCGACCTTGGAAAAATCGCGGGATCAGTTAAAAAAAGCTGCGGAATATGCAGCTCAAGCCACTTCCAAAGCACCCAAGAATGCCAATGCCTGGTTGTTATTGGGTGAAATCAAAAGGCAGTCTTCCGATATGCCAGCGGCATTGGAAGCATTTACCCGCGCGATTGATTTGCATCCTAATGATGCGAGGGGGCGTTTGGGTCGTGCCTCGGTTTCCATTACCATGGGAAACTTGGTGGAAGCCCAAAAGGATGTCGATAATGTGCTGAAAAATTCGGGTGAAGTGCCTTTGGCCCTATACACACAAGGGGTTATCGACTTTCAGAACCGCAAATTGGATGAGGCGAAAGAGAATCTGACCAAAGTCAGCAGCCTCATGCCCCAGCACTTGCCGACTCTTTATCTGCTCGGGGCGATAGCCTATCAAAAGAACGAATTGGAGCAGGCGGAATATTTTTTATCGAAAGTGGTTAATTCGGCAGTGGAGAATTTGCCAGCGATAAAACTACTCGCGGCGACCCGCTTGAAGCGGGGGAGTCCGGGCGAGGCAATCAAATTGTTGAAGCCAATCGCTGACAAGCATCAGGATGACGCCCAATTATTTGCTATTCTTGGCAGTTCCTATCTGAAAAACAAACAGTACGACGAGGGTGTGTCTTATCTGAGCCGTGCCGCCGAGATTGCCCCGGATGTGGCATCGGTTCGGGCCGAATTGGGTCTTGGGAGGATCGCAGCCGGGAAAATGGATCAGGGTGTTGATGATCTGAAAACTGCGGTTGGCATCGACCCCAAGTTGATCGAGGCTGACGCGACGATCGTGTTGGCGATGATCCAGCAAAAGAAATTCGACGACGCCATTGCCGAGGCAACCAAGCTGAAGGCGAAGCGCAAAGACGATCCTTTGGCAGACAATTTGCTGGGCGCCGCCTACATGTCGAAGGGCGACATTGAACATGCGCGGGAAAGTTGGCTGAATGCCTTAGCCTCCAAACCAGACTACACACCGGCAAGTTTGAATCTGGCCAAAATTTCCTTAAGCCAGAATAAGCTTGACGAAGCGGCAGAGCAATACGAAAAAATCCTAAAAAGTGACCCAAAAAACTTGTCCGCTTTGGTTGGTTTGGCTCAAATTGCTGAAATGAAAAAGGACTTTCCTCAAATGGTCAAGTATCTGGAATCGGCCAGGCAGAAAAACAAAAAGGATTTGACCCCGTCCATCATGTTGACCCGCTATTACTTGGCGCAAGGCAAGGGAACCAAGGCATTGGAAGTTGCAACCGACGCATCGGGCGACAACCCAGGCGACTTGGCCGCGATGCAAAATCTTGGTCAGGCTCAAATGGGTGCGAATCAGGCGGTCAATGCGGCAGGAACATTCAAGCAATTGATCGCAAAGTTGCCCGAGAACCCAGAGCTTCACCATCAGCTTGCCCAAGCGTTGTACAAGATTGGTGACAAAGCCGGGGCGGTCAAAGAGTGGGATGAAGCCTTGAAAAGAGGGCCGGAATATATTCCTGCCTTGCTGGCGAAGGCGGAACTGGCGCTGCAAGATAAGCAGTACCCGGATGCCATGAAAATTGTCGAAACAATCAAGACGAAGTTCCCTAAGTCTCCCCTCGGGTATCAGTTGGAAGGGGACGTGCAAATGGCTCAAAAACAGAACGATAAAGCTGTGTCAGCTTATGGGAAAGCCTATGATCTGGCACCCTCATCCTATTTGGCCCGGCGTTTATTTTTAGGGCGGCGCGATTTGCACCAAGATCAGGCCGCCTTCGAAGGTTTGCGCAATTGGCTTGATAAATCTGGCAAGGACGCCGAGTCTTGGGGGATGCTGGCATCTTCACTACAGGAATCAGGGAAAAACAAAGAGGCTTTGGATGCCTATGAAAAAGCCTATGAATTGCAGCCGGATAGCTTAGTCCTGCAAAACAATCTAGCTTGGCTCTACCAAGAAATGGGGAACAAGAAAGCCTTGCCCTTGGCAGAAAAGCTTTCAACCACATCGGGGATAGAAAACAAGGTGGAAATTTTGGACACTGTTGGTTGGGTCTTTTTGCAAAACGGTAAGGAGGATAAGGGATTGGTGCTTTTGCAGCAGGCCGCTTTACAAGAGCCTCGTAATATCGGTGTTCGCTTTCATTTGGCTGCGGCATTTCTGAAGACAGGAAAAAATGAAGAGGCTAAAAAGGAGTTGGAGCGTTTGCTTAAGGAAAATAATTCATTTCCAGAACGGGCTAAAGCAGAGGAAATGCTGAAGGGATTGTAGCACCTGTAGGTGTTTCTCAAGCCATGGGGACAGGGTTGCATAACCCAGTTCTCATGGGGTTGATGGGTGCTTTTGGAATATTGGCTTTCATATAGTGAGGGGAGTTGATAGAATTCCAAGTAATGCGCAACTTCGCAGTTAATCATCCCCTTAACCAACACATTATTTTATTCCCCTGACTTATGGCAAAGTTGAGCGATAGCGGCAATCTGCATCAGCATATTTCAAAGCAATACGATCATGAGTTGCTTGATATTCGAAGCCGTGTCTTAGCCTTAGGTGGGTTGGTCGAGGAGCAGATTGAGTCCGCTGTCAGGGCTTTGGTCGAGGGCGATGTGGAATTGGCCTATCGTGTCATTGAGGACGATGGCAAGGTCAACTCCATGGAAGTGTCGATAGATGAAGAATGCACCCAAATATTGGCGCTTAGGCAACCTAGTGCCAGGGACTTGCGTTTAGTGGTTGTCGTTATAAAGACTATAATCGATCTTGAAAGGATTGGGGATGAAGCCAAAAGGATTGCCCGTCACGCAATTGATTTGACCCAGCACCCGGCCAGCGACAAGCAGTTGATCGAACTGGAGCAACTCGCCGCACATGTTAGGGTGTTGCTGCATGATGCCTTGGACGCATTCTCGCGGATGGATGTGGACTCTGCTTTAAAAGTAGTCCAAGACGACAAACAGGTTGATCAGGAATACGAAAGCATCATGCGCCAACAGATCAGCCATATCATGGAGGATCCTCAGTCCACGCCAGTCTCATTGGACATAATGTGGACCTCGCGTTCGTTGGAGCGCATAGGTGATCGTTCTTGCAACATCTGTGAATATGTCATTTATTATGCGAAAGGTAAGAATATCCGCCATATCAGCATCGAACAGGTCGAGAAGGATCTGAGTTTTGAATAGGGTCGGGAGCCCTCGCATGGGGGGAATCGTTGGATTTTTGATTTGCCGGCTCTTAAGTCTAACCGGATAGACGGCGACGGAGTGACCGGCCCTACTCGATAGCTTAACCATTGCAACAACAAGCCAGCCAATTCTTCACTTCTCATGACCTACAATTTTCCTTCTAATTTGTTTTCCAAGTATTACCGATGAAACGCCTGGGACATGTCGTAGTTTTACTCATGGCGTTGCTGTTTTCGCCTGTAGCCTTGTCGGCCTCCTCCTCCTTCGAGATCGAGAACATCCGTGTCGATGGCTTGCAGCGCGTGTCTGTGGGGACAGTGTTCAATTATCTGCCGGTGAAGGTGGGTGACACCTTTGAGCCTGACGATTCAGCCTCAATCATCAAGGCGCTTTTTAAAACCAACTTTTTCAAGGATGTTCGCTTGGGCCGGGAGGGCAATGTATTGGTGGTTACGGTGGAAGAGCGCCCCATCATTTATAGCGTCAAGATTGAAGGCAACAAGGACATCAGTGCGGATGACCTGAACAAAGCTTTAAAGAATGTGGGATTGGCAGAGAGCCGGGTGTTTGACCGGCAGATTCTGGATAGGGTCGAGCAGGAACTTCGTCGGCAATACTACAGCCGTGGAAAATACGGCTTGAAAATTGACACAGAAGTCAAGGAAATGTCCCGGAACCGAGTCGCCATCACCTTGACAATCGCCGAAGGGAAAGTGGCCAAAATCAAGCAAATCAATATCGTCGGCAACAAGGCGTTTGAAGACGATGACTTGGTGAAAAATTTTGAATTGGGGACTTCAAATTTAATATCGTTTTACACCAAAAACGATCAATATTCCAAACAAAAGCTCTCTGCCGACTTGGAAAGGCTGCGATCACATTATATGGATCGTGGTTACATCAATTTTGACATTGACTCCACCCAAGTTTCAATCACTCCCGACAAGAAGGAAATTTATATAGCCATCAATGTCAAGGAAGGCGAGATATTCAATGTCAAGGAGGTTAAATTGACAGGGAAAACGATTGTATCGCCGGAGGAATTGACCCCTCTGGTACAAATCGGGCCCGGGGATGTTTTTTCTCGCAGATCAGCAACGGAAACGTCCAAGGCTATTTCCGACCGACTTGGAAACGAAGGCTATATCTTTGCCAATGTCAACATGATCCCCGATATTAATCCGGCAGATAAGACGGTTAACATCACTTTCTTTGTCGACCCGGGCAAACAGGTCTATGTCCGGCGTATCAATATGCAGGGCAATACCAAAACTCGCGACGAGGTGCTGCGCAGGGAGATGCGGCAAATGGAGGCGGCATGGGCCTCCACCACCAAGATTGAACGATCAAAAACGCGCCTTGAACGACTCGGTTATTTTCAGGATGTCAATGTTGAAACGCCGGCTGTTCCGGGAACCGCCGATCAGATAGATGTCAATTACACAGTGACCGAGAAGGCATCGGGGAACTTGATGGCGGGTGTGGGTTACTCGCAGGTGCAAGGTATTATTTTCAATGCCAGCATTACCCAAGACAACGTGTTTGGTTCGGGCAAACGGGTAAGCTTCACCTTCAACAACAGTTCCGTCAACACTATCTACAATCTTGGCTATACCAACCCCTATTTCACCTTGGATGGGATTAGCAGCGGATGGAATATCAATTACCGTTCCACCAACGCAGCGCAAGCCAACCTTGCCAACTATACCAGTGATGTGTTTTCAATCGGAACCAACTGGGGGTTTCCGCTGAGTGAGTTTAGCAGTTTGCGTCTTAACGTGGATTATGAGCATACTCGCTTGAAAGCGGCACAAGATACCGGCTATTGTACTTATCCGTCAAATTCTTCAGCAACAGTGCCGTATTACCCAGATCCTAGCGTAAGAGAAGTTTTAGACATCAACACGACCCCTGTAGCCGAGTTAGCGTGTCAGAAGTTAACCGGTGGTAGATACCAACCCTTGACGTTTGCCAGTTCGGCTAGTATAAGCAAATTCATTAAGGACAATGGAGGAGATTCGTACAATACCCAATCAATCGGCATAGGCTATGTCCACGACACACTAAACCGGGCGGTCTTTGCCACCTCTGGCGGCTCCCAGAGCATTTCCCTATTGGGGACAATGCCGTTCAGCGATCTAAATTACTACAAAGCCAGCGTCAATGCCGTGCAATATTTCCCAATTGCCAAAGACCTGACCCTACTGCTGAAGGGCGATTTTGGGTATGGTGGAAGTTACGGGAAGACTGAGGGTGGGTTGCCGTTTTTCGAGAATTATTACGCAGGTGGGCCCTTGTCGGTGCGCGGCTGGATGGCCAACACCTTGGGTCCTAGGGACACGCTGTCGTATTGGGCTTGGCGGACCGGGCAAACTCCCCGTCCATTTGGCGGGTCGAGCAAATTAGTGGGAACGGCGGAATTGTTATTCCCTGTCCCTTTTATGACAGAAAACAAAAGTATACGGCTAGGGGTCTTCTTCGATGCAGGCAATGTGTTTGATGGTGGCCCAGACCTTGGGCAATTGCGTTATTCCACCGGCCTGTCTGCCAAATGGCTGTCTCCCTTTGGTGCGTTGACGTTTAGCATTGCCCAACCGATTAATGCCAAAACGCAGTGTTACGGGGAGGTTCCACTTAATTCTTACCCTTGCTTTGAACATGGCAGTATATCAGGCTACCCGGTTAGCGACCAAACCCAGCGCTTCCAGTTTTCCTTCGGCCAGGGTTTTTGATCAAGGAATTATTGGGTGAGTGGGGTAATTTCTCGTTCGTTGGGCTTGATTCTTGTATAATGTCTCAGCCGACAAGCCAGAAACGGAGTAGCCCCGCTTCGGCAGGTCACTTTTGTTTTGCTTGCCTGTCTGTGCCAACACCGTTTGAACGTTCAACCTTTTGATTTGGAGTGAGTTTTGAATATGTCGAATAAAAGCCTGTGGTCTGTGCTGCCGGGAATTTTTCTGATCATGATCGCGCAAACCGCCAGTGCCGAACCAGCGGCGGATTTTGACTTGGGAACCGCCGGAAGTGGTAAAGGACAGACATCAAATCTGAAAATTGGAGTCGTGGATGTCATGTCATTGATTGATAAATCTGCGCAAATGGATCAAGCCAGAAAAAAAATGGAAAAAGAATTCTCGCCGCGTGAAAAGAAATTAAATGCAGAGAAAGAGGAAATCAATAAGATGCAAGAGAAGCTCACCAAGGAAGCCGAGGTGATGAGCGAAGAAGAGCAAAAGAAGGTCACCAAGGAGGTGATGGGCAAGGTGAGGGCTATCAAGCAGGAAGAAGAAGCCTTGAGGGCTGATTTTAACCAAGCCCGTAATGAAGAAATGGGTAAATTGCAAAAATCAATCAGCGAAGCGATTCAGAGCTTGGCCAAGGAAGAGCATTTTGACCTGATATTGCATGAGGGGGTTGTGTTTGCCAGTGACTCTATCAATGTGACTGCCAAAGTGGCAAGCAAGCTTGAGGGTGCAGGTTCAGCAACAAAGAGTCCGAAAAGATAAACAGTGGGCCATCTCCCACAAGTCAATCCGTTACCCATAAGATTTAAACCCAAGGAACAATGCATTGGATATACAACAGATAAAGGAATACTTGCCCCACCGTTACCCATTTCTTCTTGTTGATCGGGTAATTGAATGCGAACCGATGATCCGGTTACTGGCAATTAAAAATGTCACCTTCAATGAGCCGTTCTTCCAAGGCCATTTCCCTGGGCTTCCTATCATGCCTGGCGTACTGATTATTGAGGCCATGGCTCAGACCACAGGTTTATTGGCGGGCGAATCCGCACCGGATGTATTAGGCAAGGGAAAAACCTATTATTTGGTGGGTCTTGACGATGTGCGCTTTAAACGGCCTGTTGTACCGGGAGATCAACTCAAATTGGAGGCCCGATATGTCAAGCATAAGAGAAATATCTGGCAGTTTGAATGCCGTGCCGAAGTGGAGGGTGAACTAGTGGCCAGCGCGAAAATCATGTGTGCCGCAGCGGAGCAGAATTCTTGATTCATCCGACAGCGATCATTGACCCAACAGCCGAATTGGCGGAGGATGTGAGCATTGGGCCCTACAGCATAGTGGGCCCGGGTGTTCAAATTGATGCTGGAACGGTGGTGGGTTCCCATGTGGTCATCAAGGGTCCGACATTTATTGGCAAGGATAACCGGATATTCCAGTTTTCTTCTGTGGGTGAGGATACCCAAGATATGAAATATCGTGGCGAGCCTACACGCTTGGAAGTGGGGGATCGTAATATCATCCGTGAATATTGCACGATTCATCGTGGCACTGTGCAAGACAAGTCGATTACCCAAGTTGGGAGTGACAACTTATTAATGGCCTATACCCATGTCGCTCATGATTGTATTGTCGGCGATCATGTGATCATGGCAAATGCCGCTTCCATAGCCGGTCATGTTCAAGTGGAAAGCCATGCGATCTTGGGTGGATTCACCCTAGTGCACCAATTTTGCAAAATTGGTCAATATAGCTTTTCCGCGATGGGCAGCATCCTATCAAGGGACATTCCTCCATACGTATTGGTGGGTGGTCAGCCTACCAAGCCACACGGTATCAATGCAGTAGGCTTGGAAAGGCAGGGTTTTAGCCAAGATGCGATTCGTCAGATCAAAAAAGCCTATAAGATTGTCTACAAATCAGGTTTGAAATTGGAAGCCTCCATTGAAGCTTTGGAGGAAATGGCGGAAGAGACACCGGAAGTGGATTGTATGGTTACCTTTCTTAAACAAACCCAACGCAGCATTTTGCGGTGAATGTGACGGTTTTCATGCTGTGAATTCATGTAACGGCCGATTGGTCGGCGGCATAGATGAAGTGGGCAGGGGGTGTATAGCGGGTCCGGTGGTGGCGGCGATTGTGGTTTTAGGACCCAATACAGAAATAGAAGGGCTAACCGATTCTAAAAAGCTTACCCCCGCTCGACGGGAAGATTTGGCCCGTCAGATCAAAAATCATTGCTTAGCTTGGGCCGTAGGAAGGGCTGAAGCAAGCGAAATAGATCGAATAAACATACTGCAAGCTTCCCTACTCGCCATGCAAAGAGCTTATTCCACGCTGAAACTCCAGCCGCTGTGGGTGAAAGTGGACGGCAATCGCCTTCCCAAGCTACCGTGCGGGGGAGAGGCTATCGTGGGGGGGGATATGACTGTCCCAGAAATCTCTGCGGCATCGATTGTGGCAAAGGTATGGCGGGATGAGGAAATGATTATTCTCGATGCCATTTACCCTGGTTATGGCTTTGCCGTTCACAAAGGTTATCCTACGCCAATTCACAAGGCGAAACTGAGGGAGTTGGGTGTCACACCGATGCACAGGCGCAGCTTTTCCCCAGTATCCCGTTGTTTTTCCATCTTCAACTAATCCGTAAAGAATAGACTTAATCAGCATGCACATTCAGTCTATCAGTGTTTCAAGAATCAGGCGGATTGAGTATGGAGGCCGCCGTACCATGACTGGTATTTGCAAGCATCCCGTTGATGGCTCAGTGTGGGTGAGTCAGGAAGGCATTGATGGTGATCAGCAAGCCGACCGGAAAAATCATGGTGGCATTGATAAGGCTGTCTATGTTTATGCGGTGGAGAATTACCTGTTCTGGGAAGAGAGTCTAGGTAAAATATTGCCTTACGGGCAGTTCGGTGAGAACCTTGCCGTCACCGGCTTGACCGACGATAAGGTTCACATCGGTGATATTTTCAGTTTTGGCTCGGTGGAGGTTCAAGTCACTCAACCGAGGGTGCCATGCTTCAAGCTTGGAATGAGGATGGAGGATGACGAATTTGTCGGACAATTTCATTTTTCAGGCCGGGTTGGTTTTTATCTCCGAGTGTTGAAGGAAGGTTTTTTAAATCAGGGAGACAAGATTGAACTTATCCATGCCGATGGCGGGCAGCTCAACATACAGGAAGCCATGCTCGCTTTGAACAAAAACCCCCGCCAACAAGAAATCATCAAACGCGCCTTGGCTATTTCCGCATTGTCTCAAGCATGGCGCGACAGCCTAACGAAGAAGCAACAATGAACTCAACCATTCACGAAGCGCCGGTCGATGCGGAAGAAATTGCACGGATTATAGAAGAGGATCTGGGTTCGGGCGACCTTACCTCGCTGATTGTGCCCGAATCGGCTCAGGCGGAGGCCAATGTCATCACCCGAGAAGATATGGTGTTATGTGGCCGTCCTTGGTTCGATGCGGTGTTTGCCAAGATTGACCCTAACGTGAGAATTGTCTGGTTCGCCGATGAGGGTAAAGATATCGCCTCTGGCTCTTTGTTATGCTCATTGACTGGACCCGCAAGGGCGCTATTGACTGGCGAGCGCACTGCATTGAATCTGTTGCAAACCCTGTCCGCGACAGCCACCTTGTCCCGAGCCTATGCACGTGAGGCGGTCGGAACGGGACTGACGGTGCTTGACACCCGTAAAACCATCCCCGGTTTGCGTTTGATTGAGAAGTATGCTGTGCGCTGCGGCGGTTGCTCCAATCATCGTTTCGGCCTATACGACGGGATTCTTATTAAGGAAAACCATATTTTGGCGGCGGGTTCCATCGCCTTGGCCGTGAGCAAGGCACAGCAATTACTGGCAAATGTTCCGATTGAGGTCGAGGTGGAGAGTTTGGACGAGTTGGCGCAGGCGCTGGAGGCGGGGGCCAATCGCATCATGTTGGATAATTTCAACCTAGCCATGATGAACGAAGCAGTCAAACTGAATGCCGGCCGGGCCAAGCTAGAGGTGTCTGGCAATGTAGAATTGGAAAATATAAAATCAATCGCAGCCACCGGGGTGGATTATGTCTCGGTAGGGGCTTTGACCAAGAATGTGAAAGCCATTGATTTGTCTATGCGAATTACATTGACGAGAAGCACTTGAACGTTTTTAGTCAATAAACGCCGCTTCCGGGTTTTTCCCTGGGAATCACTTCATCAATCTAACCATAATATGAGGATCGAATATGACGACAAAGGCTGATTTTTCTGCTGCTGAATGGGAAACCCTAAGGGATGCCCCTAATCTGGTGGTGCTTGCGGTCGCCACAGCGGGGGCGAGTGGTATTTTTGGAAGCATAGCAGAGGCTTTTGCCCCATCTGGCGTTTTTTATGATGTCTTAAAAGGAAACAACGATTTGTTGAAAGTCATTTGCCAACATGATGAACTGAAGGCATCGACTGAATCCATTAAAGGGCTGGCAAAGTCCAGTGGCGATTTTACCAGCATTCAAGCGACGTTGCGTAAGGCTGCCACGGATCAATCGAAGGCCGCCGTAGAATTGCTGAAACAGAAGGGAACGCCAGAGGATGTCGCGGCATACCGGGACTTTCTAGTCAAACTAGGCGACAAGGTCGCCAATGCAGCCAAAGAAGGGGCGTTTTTAGGCTTTGGAGGTGAGCGTGTGAGCGAACACGAACGGTCGCTATTGGCTGAATTGGCGCAAGCAGTCGCTTGAAGGCTCGAACAAAATCTAATCCGGCACTTGCCCAAAAAAATCAATTTGGGCGAGTGCTTTCAGCTTAAAAAAATATCCAGCCCATTAGTCGTCCGGCGAATCGATTTTAACGCTTCTGAACCAGCTTCTTTGCATCCGCTTTTGAAGAGCTAATCAATTCGGCTTGGATAGGTGTGCGTGATTCCAGTGCGGCTTTAGCCACTTTGCCCCGATAACTCAGAGTGTCCTGCCGGGCGCGGATGACATAACCCGCTAATGCCCCGCCTGCGGTGGCTAGGGTTAGCAAGCCCACCGTCAACAATTCAATGGAAATCATGACTGTGGCAAACGAAAGAACGCCTATGAAAGCCCCTCCAAGTTTGAAATTGGCCTTGGCATGGACTTGGTTGGTTTCTTTGACGATTCGCTTGTGACTCTCCTCTAACACACTGCGCTTTTCGGCTTCGGCAGAAACCAGCAGATTTTCCCGCTCCCGCACAAAATCTTCCTTAGCCCGTGCCACTGCATCCTTTTTGATGTGATCGGCGATGGAGGCGAACCAGAAAGCCACCAACACGCTGATAATCATTGCCAATAGACCAACCGGCACTAAGAACGCTTCATTGGATGCATTCATGTAAGCAATGACTAAGGCCACCATGGCCGCTTCCAAAATAATGATTCCAGGTAAAAATCTGAGCATGGACATAAAAATCTTGAGTTCTGTTCCGGTTAGGTGGGGTAGGTAGTTCTAAACATTATTCTGACACGATAACGAATTACTAATTCGATTGAAAGTAGCGGTGTTCCATAAAATTTTGCGTAACAGCCGAGCTGGTTGACTCTATTTTCGAATGATTAACAACAAGGCGAATTTACAGGCCGTCGTAAACTATTGCAAGGCAAGCCTTGCACTCCATCCTTGCGTAATTTCGAAAAATAACTGAAAAAATCAGATTTTTTCCGATATGAATGTCATTTCAACTCTGCCAAAGTAGCCTCCATGGAACATGTGGCTTGATTGGGCGCAGCGGCATGGTTCAGTCCCATTTGCAAGCGCCCATAAAATAACTGGAGAATTAAAGTGACTAATTACACCAATGGTTTAACGGCTGGTCAGCAACTTCTTGTCGGTGACACCCTCACATCTTACAACGGTGACTACCAACTGATCTTGCAAACTGATGGCAACTTAGTGCTATACACCAACAATAGCGCACATACTGCTTTATGGGCGACGGGTACCAATGGCAAACCTTCGCAATGTGCTTTGATGCAGACGGATGGTAATTTTGTGGTGTATAACGCCACTGGCACGACCTCGTCCAGCAACGCCCTCTGGGCTTCGGGCACTGATAACAATAGTGGCGCGGCAATTTATTGTCAGAATGACGGAAACTTGGTGATTTATGCCGCAAATGGTCAAGCCATCTGGGCTTCAAACACTTGGCAATCAGCCAGTGCAAGCCCCGGATATACCGGCAACTTGACATCAGGGCAGCAACTCGTGGTAGGGGGAACTCTAACCTCAAGTGGTGGGTCCTATAGGTTGGTTTTGCAATACGACGGCAATCTAGTGTTATACCAACTCAATCCTTGGGCAGCATTGTGGGCCACGGGAACCTATGGTCAACCTTCTCAGCAAGCCGTTCTCCAGTCATCGGATGGAAATTTTGTGGTTTACAACATCCTGAGTACCGACACCACCAGCGCCGACGCCTTATGGGCTTCCAATACCGCTGGCAATCCCGGTGATTACCTTTCTTGTCAAGACGACGGCAACTTAGTGATCTACACCAGTGGTGGTTCTCCCATTTGGGCAACCAACACAGTGCAATCATCAAGTTCGTCTTCTGGCAGCTCCACGGTCACGCAGACGGTATCGGTTCAAACCGCCGTGACAGTGTCCACCGAAGTGCAAACCGCAGAAACAACGACTACGGCTGCCGCAGAAGCAGAAGTTGCAGCCGCTGCCGTTGCGGTCATTGTGTTGACTTAATTTCCTACTCTTTAACAGGACGTTAACCATGGGCGGTTTCATAGGGCTACACACTTTGAAACCGCCTTCTCCCGATCCACCGTCATTCCCATGACCCAAAAAAAGACGAAAAATCAGATTTTTTCCGATAGGCAAGAGGGTTATGGCAATGGGATGATAGACGCGGTCGTTGATGGGCCAACTGAAGTGACCAGAATCTGGCTTGGTTTGCCTCTATGCCAGCTTGTATGGGCGAAGCGAGCTTTAAATCAACAACTCAATCGCCCAAGACCTTTAACTTTTGGAGTTTGTACCATGTCAACTATCGAAACGAGCATTGAGACAATCTCAGTCAATAACTCGGTTTATTCCAACACGACGGAGACAGTCACTGTCCAAACGGCAGCTACTGTCACAACTGAAGCGACCTCAGCCGAGACAACAGTTGGTGTTGCCGCTGAAGCTGTCGCCGTGGTGGTGTTGACTTAGTTTATTAATCTGCGTTCCCGCGCCTTGGCGTCACTTCCATTATGTTAACGATTTTATACATGTCAAAACGTTTGTAGTCCCGGCTTCAGCCGGTTTTTTTCGGTCAGTTTGCTGCCTAAAGGCGAAACTACGAACGCTAACTTAATGGCAGTGACGCTCTGGCGTGGGAACGCATCAAGGGTAAAGTAATGATTAAGAATTCTATGCATCCAATAATAACGTTACCAAACGAGGCATCACTATGACTCCAGCACCTTCCAAAGCATCTTTGCATTACCGGAATATATTCACTTCTCGAACCGAAGAAGAGTTAGACACGATTGCCTTGGTCAAACGTTTCATGGAGAGATTGGTTGGCGACGAAGAGTTTCGGAAAAAACTTAACAAAAACCATGAAAACCCTAATCCGGTTGCAAAAGAATACGGTATCGACATCGACCTAATGCAAGCCTTGCCTTTGTGGCATAACCAATATGCCAAGTATCGCTTCAAACCAGAACTGGAAAAAGAGTGGCCCTTGGCTGATGCATTTGATCGCTATATCAATCAAATGCGCCAACATCGCACGGTCATCCGTGAACAGGGCGACATGTCCAGATCCAACCCCCGCTTCCATGCTTGGCGCGAACGGCAAATTGCAAGGTCTGCCAGTGAAATCCCCGGCAACTATGAGGCTATCACCCACCCGATCATTTCTTTTGAGTTGAGCCAAGGCTGCTCCGTGGGCTGCTGGTTCTGCGGAATATCGGCCGGTCAGTTTCAAGGATATTATCCTTATACTGAAGAGTATTCCACATTGTGGCAGGAAATAGTGGGAAGTGTCAGCGAATTGTTTGGCGAGGCGGCGCATACTGGTTTCTGCTACTGGGCGACCGACCCCAGCGACAACCCGGATTATCCCAAATTCATCAACGACTATTACCAGATCACCGGCTATTTGCCACAGACAACGACTGCCGCACCCTTGAAAAATGTAGCGTTGACCCGCGAGATCATGGCGCTGTTCAATCAGTATCGTTGTGTGACTAACCGCTTCTCGGTGACGACCTTGCGTCAGTTGAATCTGATTCATCAAACGTTTACGCCTAGGGAGTTGTTAGGGGTTGAACTGGTGACCCAGAATAAAGAATCCCTGAACTTAAAAGCGATGGCGGGCAGGGCAATAGAACGCAAGAAACGGTTGCAAGCTGCCGGGAGGAATGACGAGATTTCCAAGCTGAAAGGCGATCATGCGACAATCGCCTGCGTTAGCGGATTCTTAGTCAGCATGATGAAGCAAAATATTCAATTGGTTTCACCTTGCCGCTCCTGCGAGCAATGGCCCTTGGGCTATCGAATTTATGACGAGCGGCATTTCAACACAGGGGAAGAATTCAGGGCGATTCTGCAAGACATGATCGAACAGTTCATGCCGGAAAGTGTGCCAGATGAGTCGATACTTTCCTTCCGCAAGGATTTGAACTATATCGCCCCGGAAGATGGCAGAACTAACACTTTTAAGCTAAAAAGCCCTTACGTCGAACACAACTGCAACGGTATGCCATTCATGGCGCGTTTAGGTGAGTTGGTTGCTGGGGGTAGGCTAAGTGCCAAAGAGATCATCAAGCAATTGGCTCCATCGGACGCACAGGCGAATTTAGTGAGTTCGGCCTTGCAGCATTTTTTTGTCAAGGGTTTGTTGAATGACGACCCAGCCTATGACGGGATAGCCACCCAACGCAAGCTGGCTTAAGCTAGGCACTGCCATGGTTAAGAATGTCGAGGTTTGTTTAGTTAACATGCCGATGGGGGATGTCAAGCGGCCCTCACTGGGATTGAGCTTGTTGCAAGCCATTCTCCATCAAGGTGGGATTGGCTGTCGTGTTGATTATGCAAACCTACGTTTCTTTGCCATGGCTGGGGTGGATATGTTGCGTTTGCTGGGGTTTACCCGCGCTGAGGACCAGTTGGCAGAATGGCTGTTTGCAAACACGGCGTTTCCCGATTTCAAGATTGATGATGAGCGGTTTCTGCAGCGTTTGATAGCCCGCAACAGTCTGTTACGAAAGCAGGATGCGCAGTCGGTGTGCGATCAACTGTTAGGGCTTCGTAGTCAAATTTCCAATTTTGTCGACGGCGTAGCGAGGAGTTTGCTAGAGAGTGGCCCGGTCATAGTGGGCTGCTCTTCCACTTTTCAGCAAAATGTCGCTTCGCTGGCTTTGCTCAGGCGCTTGCGGGAATTGAATCCTAGCATCGTCACCATGATGGGGGGTGCAAATTGCGAAGGGATCATGGGCTTGACCTTGCATGAGTCTTTTCCATGGGTGGATTTTGTCGTTTCGGGTGAGGCGGATAGGTTAATCGTGCCGTTATGCCGCAGGATAATTGATGAAGGTCGTGACATAGCGGTCGAAGACATTTCGACTGCGATCTTCAGCCCAAACTTTAGGAACAAAAGTGCTTATGCTGACCTAGATCAAAGCAATCCAATCCCCCGTGCCATCACCCAGGAATTGACTGATTTGCCCAGCCCTGATTTCAGCGATTACTTCAGTGAGTTGGACAGCAACCGCTACCGTCAATTTATTTTGCCTGGCTTGCCGTTCGAGACCTCGCGGGGTTGTTGGTGGGGTTCAGTGAGCCACTGCACTTTTTGTGGGTTGAATGGCGGGGGCATCGGTTATCGGGTGAAATCAGCCGAGCGTGTAGCTAAAGAATTGGAGGAATTGTCGGATCGCTATGGCATCAAGCGTATGGAGGCCGTGGATAACATCCTCGACATGGCCTATTTTAAGACGCTGTTGAAAACCTTGGAGCAAAACGATTACACGCTGTTTTTTGAAACTAAGGCGAATCTAAATCGCGGTCATATCGAGCAACTGTACCGGGCGGGTGTTCGATGGATTCAACCGGGTATTGAAAGTTTGGACAGCAGAGTATTGAAGTTGATGCATAAAGGCTGCGCTGCTTGGCAAAATATTCAGTTACTTAAGTGGTGTAGGCAATTTGGACTTCGCGTGGCGTGGACGATCATCACTGGTTTTCCGGGTGAAGAAGACGAATGGTATGTGGAAATGGCTACTTTGATTCCCAGTTTGACTCATCTGTTACCGGGAGGTTTTACCCGTCTGCGGTATGACCGTTTTAGCCTCTACCATAACGATCCTGCAAAATATGGTTTGGATTTACAACCATCGGAGCTATACGCCTATGTCTATCCGCTTTCCCTGGAAAAATTGGCTAACCTCGCCTATTTTTTCGAACCGGGCGGGGAGCCGGAACTGTCACGAAAACTCACTCACGTTGATGGCACACTATCGTCGGGCAGGGATGCCGTTCGCCTTGCGGTTGAAGAATGGGGCGATCAATGGAAACAGATTCCGGTCGTGCTTTCATCCAGACAAGTTCCGGGAGAGCTTGGCGATGAACTTAGATTGGAGATCAACGATAGCCGTCGCTGTGCGTATTTACCTAGGTATCACATTGTTGGATTAAGCGCGGATATATTAGGGCTATGTGATTCCGCAGTCACACCCAAACAATTAGAGGCATTGCTGCCAACCCAATTGTCATTAGATTCGGAACCAGTCACTTCGGCAATTCATGAATTGATCGACAAGAAATTGTTGCTGTATGTTGACGGACGCTATCTTGCTCTGGTGTTGCAAGAGCCTTTCAAGCCACTGTTTCCCCCCGTTTTCCCCGGTGGGCATTTGCTGCAAAAGGCATTCACCCATTGATGAAAATCATCGCACGAACTGCCCTTGTCAATCAAAGCCTGCCATTGGAATGCGGCCAAGTGCTGGACCGCTACGAGCTGGCTTATGAAACCTATGGTGAATTGAATGCGCAAAAGGATAACGCGATTCTGATCTGCCATGGGTATACTGCAAACCAACATGCAGCCGGCTGTGGTCCATCGGGTGAGGCAAAACCCGGGTGGTGGGATGCAGCCATTG
>CAIOOA010000107.1 GCA_903859815.1 uncultured Methylococcaceae bacterium
ATGAGTGGATGCCTTTTTCCGCCTACGAATCCTTTCAGTCCCTACAAGAAAACCTGTTCGATATTCTCGCCAATATCGGCAAGACTTACACCGTCAACTTTGCTTGAAAATATGTTAAAGAATTTATGAACGACCACTTACGTTTTGCCAAAGAAGGGAATGGGCGGTTGGTGCGGGTAATCGCTTGCAGCAGATTGTGGTCGCGCAAAGGCTTATCCAGATACATCACCTGTTCGATGGGCGCATCAAATCCGGTAATGAGTCGGTCGCAGATAATCAGGATTTTTAACGGCGGTCGCCATTGCTCCATTGCCTCGCCATATTTCTCGCGGTTCCAGTCTTCCCATTGGGTCGGGGTGAGTTTGAAATAGTCGATCAAATCATCCTGCTTCTGCTTGCCGTAGTGGAATCGGGCTAGATATTCATCGTCATTTTGAGCCTCGGAGATAATCACCTCTGACCATTCCGGGGGCAAGCCAAGCTCTTTTAGCTTGGCATCCAGCGCATCCTTGTAGGCGGCACAGGCACGGCGATCCACGGCTACCAGTTGCGCCTTGAAACCGTTCGGGTCGGGATAGTCCAGAAAATGCGCAAGCATCTTGTCCAATACCAAGCCAATGCGTTCAGGATGTCGTGCCAACTCCTTCCACTGTGAGCGTTTGCGTTGGATAAAATCCTTTGCTTCCTCATCTTCCAGTTCCATTTCTGCGCACATCGCCTCAAAGCCGGTGCTGATGGCTTCCTTATCCAATTTGAATGGAACCCGGTCGCGGATATAGTGGACTTCCAGCGTCGCCCCGTCCTTAATTGACCGCTTGATGCCGTAATAACTCAGATACCGCTCTTGCTGGCCGTTGATAATCGGCCCAAAATCCCGATGTGTGTTGTTCATGGCCCGGTCTATGGGTGTGCCGGTGAAACCAAATCGAAACGCATTGGGCAGCTTGAACCGCATCGTCATCGCATAGCTTTGCGCCCCACTGCTTTTCTGGGTACGGTGGCACTCGTCCACTAGGCTGATAATGTTGTCTTCCTGTATCGGCGGCAAATCGGCCATTTTCTGGAATGATTGGATGGTGGTCACCAAGGTTCCACGCCAACCACTTTTCAGTCGGCGGGTCAAATCTGCAACCTCTAGCGCCTTTTCCACATTGGGATAGTCGCAAGCGAAAAAATCGTCTGAAAGTTGGGTTTTCAAATCCCGCCTATCCACCACGATCAACACCGTGGGATTGTTTAAAGCGGCTTGCCGACGTAATTTGTTGGCAGCGAAAATCATGGTCAGTGACTTGCCAGAGCCTTGGGTGTGCCAAATCAAGCCGGTGCGTTGTTGTGCATCCACTGGCTTGCCAATCAGTTGCAAGGTGCGATCCACCAAATCATTTGCCGACTCAAATTGCTGGTAACGGGCGACTTTCTTGGCTGTACGGCCTTTTTTGGTCTCAAATACGATGAAGTGCTGAAGGAAATCCAGCACATGGCAAGGTTTCAACCGCAACAAACCCTTAACCGGCCATTCCAGCGGGTCATCCGGCTTATCGGCCTCTGGCGTGTTCCAGAAGCCTTTACGTTCCGGGTACAGGCTCAACCATGGCCCCCAAGTGTCCAAATGACAAGTGATTTCCTCCTCGCTAACGCCTTCATGGAACAACACCGAACCATAGCGAAACTCCTCTTCGTCCGCCGCAATGCAAAACACATTGCAAGCCAGCATAAGCGGTGCTTGGCGTTGGTAACGGTGTAGCTGGTTGACCGCTTCGCGCCAATCCTTGCCGCTGGTGACATAGCTCTTGTATTCCGCTACGATCAAAGGAATGCCGTTGACCAGCAACACCATGTCATCCCGGCATTGCTTAATGCCCTTCACCCGGTACTGATTAGTGACGGTGAAATCGTTTAGATGCTGTTTGGCCGGGTCAAACTCAATGAAATTGACCGTTTGGGCATCTCCCCCCGGTGTCAACACCACCTTCACACCGTCTCGCAGCAAGTCCAAAGTCAGACGGTTAGCACTCAATGCATCGGGCTTGCCCATCGCACGGCGCAAGGTATCCACGGCAATCCTTGCCTGTTCCTTGGTTTGCACAGTTGGATTGATTTTGATGATGGACTCAATCAACAGCTTTTCAACCAGCGGGTCATCCAGCGGACGCTCATAAACTGCCATGGCGGACTCGTCTCGGTATGTCCAGCCCAAGCCGGTTTCATTGGGTGTGGTGCTGCCCAGCCCAGACAGCCATTGAATGACAGGGAGTTCGACGTAACTGGCTTCGCTCATGGGGTATTCGCCATGGTCAGTTTGATTGAATCGGCCAGCGCAATGGCTCTGCCGGGCAAGAGTTCTCTTCAGGCTTCATTGTTATGCAATCCACAAACACCTAAACCTTGCCAAAGAAAACAAATATATAAATCATAGTCTTAGATGGATATGGTAGGGCTTGTCATTGTTGGTTTCATTGTTAGTTCTTGCTTGGCGAAGCGAATCTAACAATGCAAATTCGTTGTTTTTTAAGAGCATCTAAAGCCTAACGAGGCTCCTTGCATGGTTTTACATATTGATCTCATTGTTTACTCGACTTGATTATGACCCAGCGCGAGGCTCCCCGTGAACCGATATTCTGGATTTTCGTCCCTGACATCGAAGATAAAAGATTGTGAATCCTCGATAACTTCTGTTCATCGCTCAAAACTTCCGGCAATTTGTCCAGTAACAGCCGGTTAATGTCTTCTCGTGTTACTGGTTGATGTTCCTTAATCAATTTCAGAATCAAATCCCGATAGTATCGACTTTCAAAACCTCTATCCCGGATATGCTTCGCCTTTTCACCCACGGCAGCGGCTACTTTAGCCGCAACCACCACATTTGGATAGCGCCCTTCCACCCACTTGCCAGCCTTCAAGCGCCGGTGTTCGTCTTGGGTGATGGGTCTGCGCTTCTGTACCTTGTCCAGTAGCATGATCGTCAACAGGTCAAGGTCAGTATTCGCCATCAACAGCCGGGTGTAGTGTTCATCCAAAATCCGGCCTTGAAGCTCCACCTTAACCCGTTCCGGTTCGGACAGGTCGTAATCGGGCAACGGGAAAAATCGTCTACGCTGGGCTTGAAACATGCGCTTGATGCCGCCGCCTTGGGTGTCGATCATGTTCAGGTTGACCATGACCTCTGCCAACAAGGGATTGCGGTAGATTTCCAGCGGTGCGTCCTGTTGGATCACGGTTTCCACATTACCCGGCAAGAATGACCCTCTGTTGCTGAGTATCAAGCTGTTTGGAGTCTCGACGACATTGATACGCCCTCGCAGTCCATAATCTTGATGGGCAATGCAATTGTGCAAAGCTTCGCGGATAACCCACGGGTCGTATTGCGACATTTCCAGCGGGAACAACGTCCCAAATGGCAGTTCACGCACGGTCAAATTGCGGATACGCGCAAGCACCTTGTCCACGTTGAGCAAAACGGCGGGCCGAAATGCTCATAATCCAACTCTTCATTACGGTCATTTTTGAGTATCCAGCTAATACGCGCCAAGGCGGGGGTCAGCAAGGTGCTGGATTCCTCCCGCCCCAACATCAGCAAGGCCGCATGAGTCACCCCACCTCGGCTGGTCAGTTTGGTTTTGTTGAGAAAAACGGTATCGTCCCAACCGTCCACATCGGCGGCTTTGGCGGGAAACTTGGTCTTGTATTCCAGCCGCGCCTTGGCGATAGCCAAAGGTTCCAAATCATCCAAGCTGGCACGTTCGCAGACTTCCGCACTCCAATCCACCCGGCGATTCCAGATTTGCCGCTCCTTCTCCGGGTAGCTGCCCAACTCCGTTTTGCTGGAACCATCACGGATATACGCCTTTCCATCAAATTTTACAGGCCGGTCATAGGCGGGATGAATCTCGAACAACACCACCCGCTTGCTGTGGTACTCGGCAGGGTGAAACTCATAGCCTATATTGGGTTGCAGACGATGCGGCAACCATACCGGCAACAACTGGTTGCCTCTCGCCAAAACCGCAGCCGGGTCGAAATCTGTGCCGACTACCGCATGAGTACCATCTTCAATGCCAAACACCAAATAAGCGCGAGTCTTGCCCAACAAGCAAGCCGAATTCGCCAACGCAGAAATATATTCGCCTAAAGCGTTTGGCTCGAAACGATTGGCCTTGAATTCCAGCCATTCGGTTTCGCGGGGTTCAGCCCGTAAGCGGTCGAGGAGAGCGGTGAGTTCTTGATGGTTCATGGCGGGTTCGCTTGGCAATGTCCAAATGAGGATTTAGGACGCATCAATTACATTGGCGGTGCTTCGCCAAACAATTGGCGATAATCAGTCGTGAAATCTTTTGGATAGTCGTCAACATAGCCCCAGTAAGCGACCACTCTTCGCACCTGTTTTAAGTCAATATGGCCGCAGTCCAACATGAGTTTTAGCAAGTCCAAGGTTTTCCAAACTGGAATCTCAAACACTTCGGCGAGTTTTATCATGTCGTCATCGTCCGTCACTACGGGAATACCCAAGATATACGCATAGCTTAGAACGGTGACATCCACCCGCGAAGGGCCGGGAAGCTCGGTTTGCACATAATCCCACAAAAATTCATAAACCTTGGGCAGTTCATTTTTCTGTTGCTTAGACTGGCTCAATCGCTTGCTTCGATTGATTTTGAATTCAGGCTCCAATACCCATGGAAACTTGCTATGTAATCGGGGAGTTTTCGCATATTCCTTCTCCAATTCAGGAAGCACATAAAGGGTGTACGCTTCTTCTCCGAAAGCTTCAAAAAGAAGGGGATGGATGCTTTTTGCTAGGCGAAAATAGCTGTTGGAATCCAGTAAAATTTTGGTTTGTGCCACGTCGCTTCCCTATTGCTGATACTTTCCTTCACACTAAGACAGAATGAATTTCCTTGGCATCTAACAAGGGAATATCCAGAATAGATTGAATATAACCATGTCCATTGCCTTCTTTGAGTAAATATTCTTTTAGTGTGGTGAAAAATGGCGTGTCAAAAATCTCGCTACAACTCTCAATATACTTTTTGGCTTCTGGATTGGCTTTATCGAACAAGGTTTCAATGACGCTTAAATGATCTTTATTGATATTTTGGGCAGCGCCAAAAATTGAGTTGCCTAGGTCAATGCTTGGAAGTTTGAACGCTTCCGCATAGCGTTTGACTTG